>CAJJDF010000017.1 GCA_905182785.1 uncultured Flavobacteriales bacterium | reverse complement strand
AACCTCACTCCTTCTGGACGGATCTACATAAATACAACCAAATTTCTCTTCCGATTGTTTCAAAATCTCAATTCCATCTCCCACAAAAAATCTACAATTATTTACTCCTAATTGCTCAAAATTATGTGCAGTAATTTGCGATAATTCTTCGTTTATTTCACAGTGAATTACGGATTCAAATTGCTTAGAAAAATAATAATCATCTACTCCAAATCCACCTGTTAAATCTATAAATTTATTCCCCAATACTAAGCTCGATTTATACTCCGCAGTTTGTTCCGAAGAAGTTTGTTCTATCGATATTTTTACTGGATAATAAATGTTTTTAGCCTCAAACCAAGAAGGTAATTTAAACTTAGATTTTAGCTTTCCTGAAATCTGAACAGCAATTTCACGGTTTTCTGCCTCTTCAAATAATTGTGATTTAAGAATGATTTTATTGACATTAGACCGTAAATTTACGTCAATATAGTCTTGAATCTCTTTATTTAAAATAGATTTATTCATCCTTAAGAATTAGTGTTAATGCAATTCTTATTTCGTGGTAAGGCACTTCTTCGTCCAAAGAATCGAAAATTGGTTTCAACTCAAATTTTCTTTCATTCTTTTCAAATGCACCTTTCACTCTTTCTATAATTCCAGCCTCTACAAATTGTGCTAAATCAACCTCTTTCCCTTCCGAAAACAACTGTGATAAATGAGAGAAAACTGTCATCAATTGTATTCCTCTTTTCTCTGCTATTTGTTCTGGAGTTAATCCCTCTTTATACAAGTCAAAAGTCACAATTGTAGTAGGAATCTTCTTAGGTTTAGCTTTTGCCTTGTACTTTCTTATCACCTCCATAAACTCCTCTCCAAACTGTTGCATTTTGTTCATCCCAACTCCAGAAATTGCCAAAAACTCATTTTCTGTAATTGGTAAATCTGCCGCCATCTCTTTCAGAGATTTATCTCCAAACACAATGTAAGCCGGTACATTTTCTTCTCTCGAAATAGAGAACCTCAACTTTTTCAATTCCTCAAATAAATCTGAATTCACATCATTTAATGAGACTACTTTTGCTGGTTTTTTCTTTGTTAACTTTTCTTTATCTTTTAATTGAACAGGCTTTGTCAATTGTATTTTTCTTTCTCCTTTTACAATCTCCCACCCTATTTTCGACATCTTAAGCGAAGAGTTTTCACTGTACATTATTTCTATTGCACCTTGATTGGCCAACTGAACCATGTAATCTCTCCAATCATAAAAGCTTGTTTCTTTGGCTATACCGTAAGTTTTTACTTTAGAATAACCTTTGGCGTGAATCTCTGCATTCTGAGAACCTCTTAACACATTCACCACCATTCCCAATCCTTCTTTTTCTCTTAATCTCACTACGGTAGACAATGCTTTTTGAGCCAAAACTGTTCCGTCAAAATTAGTTGGAGGATTACTACACACATCACAGTTTCCACAATCTTTGGTAAGGTGTTCGCCAAAATAAGACAGTAAAATCTTTCTCCTACACGATTTTGCTTCCGCAAATTGCAACATTCTATTTAGTTTCTCCTTTTGCATCCCAGAATTTGCTCCATTATCGGCAAACTGACTGTACAATACAAAATCCCTCATGTTATAATACAAAATAGTATCTGCAGGCAAACCATCTCTTCCTGCTCTTCCTATTTCTTGGTAATATCCTTCCAGATTTTTTGGTAAATTATAATGAATGACCCACCTCACATTTGGTTTGTCTATTCCCATCCCAAAAGCAATTGTAGCGACAATTATTTTTGTTTCATCATTTATAAAACTTGTCTGTACCCCCTCCCTGTCTTCCGAGTTCATTCCTGCATGATAATGAGCTACAGACAATCCTTCTTCTTCCAAATAAGCCGAAACTTCTTCCGTATTCTTTCTACTCAAACAATATATAATTCCTCCTTCTCCTTTTTTGGATTTTATAAATCGCTTTATTTCTTGTAATTTTTGCTTTTTAGGAACCATTCCTTTTACTTCTATACTCAAGTTTTTTCGGTCAAAAGAAGAAATAAATAATTTAGAATTTTTCAACCCCAATTGGTCTTCAATGTCTTTCCTTGCCGATTTATCTGCTGTAGCTGTCAATGCCATAAAAGGCACTTCTGGCAAAGAATTTCTAAACACTTTTAACTGAGTATATTCTGGCCTAAAATCGTGACCCCACATACTGACACAATGTGCTTCATCAATGGCTACTAATTTTATTTTCAATGACTTGAGCCAGGTATTGCTCACAGAAATTAATTTCTCAGGAGACAAATACAATAATTTCAATTCACCTTTCATAGCTTCCTCTATCACTCTATTCTCTTCCTCTGGAGAAATACTACTATTAAAAAAATCAGCTTTGATGCCATTTGCATTCAATGCTTGAACTTGATCTTTCATTAAGGATATAAGAGGAGAAACCACAATTGTAATTCCCTCCATGCACAAAGCTGGAATCTGAAAACACATAGATTTTCCTCCCCCAGTCGGCATCAACACAAAACTGTCTTTTCCCTCTAGCGTTCTATCAATAATTTCTTCTTGTAAAGGACGGAAATTATCGTACCCAAATACATTTTTGAGAATTGTGTGTGTTTGTTTATTCAAATTTTCTTCTTATTTCATTGGAAAAATCTCCAATTCTTTAATTTCTACCTCAATTTCGCTCGTAAAATCAATTTTTAATGAGTTATACTCTTCATCCATAACAAACCAATGTGCTTTTACCTTATCACTCGGTTTTACTCTTTTTCCTTTATACTTTTTTAAAAAAACACCAACTTTTTTAGATTCTTCCTTTTCTATCGCCAGTAATTTTCCTTTGGATTGATGCTCGTAAATTAGATGTTCTACATTTTTGAATGGGAGGATTGGCATAAAAGTAAGTTGATGAATTTTTTATAAAAATAAGCATAGTTTTGGTTAAAATAAAACTAAGAACCCTCCCGTTCTTAACTTGATTTTTATAAATTTGGATTATTAAAAAAATAGCCATTGATTTTCGCAACAAAACATAGAAAACTAGTCCTAATTCTGTTTTCACTTATTACGCTATTCTTTGGATATAAACTGTCCGAAATCTCTTTTGGTCATACTATGGATGACTTTTTTGATAAGAAAGAAGAAGTCTACTTATTCAATAAAGAGTTTTTTAATCAATTCAATGAGATTCTTCCAAATAATGTAATTATTGGAGTAAAAAGCCAAGAAAAAATTGATTACGAATTAATTGTAAAAATTGATTCTCTTGTAAGCAGACTAAAAAACACTGTTTTTGTAAAGGATGTTTATTCCATCACCAACCAACAATTGGTTGTATTTTCGGCTTTTGGCACACTTCCTTATCCTGTATTAAATTTAGAAACCAAAGAAGATTTTAATTTATCCTTTACAGAGCTAGACTCACTCCCAGACATTAAGAATAAATACATCAGTGAGGATAAAAAATCTATTATCTTTTATATGGAAATAAAAGATTCTCTACCTATTGATTCTTTATTAGTTTTAAAGTCGCAAGTAGAACAAATTGCTTCAGATTTATTAATAGAAAAAACTGTTTTTGTCAATACCATTCATAACAATCATTTAATTACAACCAAAATAAAGAAAGACACGCAAAGAATGATTTCTATTGCCTTCATTCTTATAATTATCATTCTCCTTTACTTTTTTAGATCCCTAGCTGGGATATTTATTCCATTTACAATTGTGGTCAGTTCCATCATCTGGATATTAGGAACAATTGCTGCTTTTGATGTGAATTTAAATGTACTAACCGTAGCTATCCCAGTAATTGTAGGTGTTATTTCTTTGAGTGATGTTATTCATATAATCTCACGCTATAGCGAAGAAAAATCTGGGGATAAATTGCTCAAAATAAGAATGACTCAAAAAGATATTCTTAAAGCAATAATACTAACGACTCTTACCACTTCTATTGGTTTTCTTTCACTTGCCAACTCTAATATAAAGGTATTTACAGAATTTGCCTTATTTACTGCTGTGGGCGTATTTTATGCTTTTATTTTAGCCTATTTTATCCTACCCATACTTCTTTTTTCTGCAAAAAAAATAACACTACACAACACCTTAGAGAAACTCATACCACAAAAAATACATACAAAACCTGTGATAGTAATTACTATTATTTTTTTAGTAATTACTGGGGTTGGAATTTCTAAAGTAAAGCACGACAATTATGTATTTGAAAACTTGAATAAAAAAGATGACATTTCTCAAGTGATGAATTTTATGGAGAAAGAAATGTATGGAATTCGTGATATCACAGTTACAATTTCTATTCCCGACACGAATTATGATTTATTTGACAAAAAGATTCTAAATCAACTGAATGCGATAGAGTTATTCATTGAAAATGAATACGGAGCGACTATTGATGTAGGCCTCGCAGCTAGAGCAAAGCAAACAAATAGAGCTATGAACGGGGGCTTAGCCTCATATTATAAAATTCCTGAAGAGGATTACGAAATTAATAAAATAAAAAATAAAATAAAAAAAATTGCTAATGCTATCCGACTAAAAAGCTTTACTAACTTCGCTACTAATTCCACGTTTATAAAAACGAAAACGAAGGATAAAGGAAGTTATGAAACAAGAAAATTAAATGATAACTTATTAAAATTCGCAAAAATCAACACTCCCGATTTAGAAGTGAATTTTGGAGGAACTGCTTTTATCATTGATGAAACCAATGTAAATGTATCGGAAGGTATGATGTGGAACCTATTAATTATTATTGTTTTAATTTTCCTGATTGTTTCCTATATTTTCAAATCCTTTGCTGTTGGTTTTTATTCTTTATTTCCTAATATTATTCCTTTACTCACCATTACTGCAGTAGTCGGGTGGTTTGGTTTTGGGATGAATATTGCCACTACTATTGTTTATACTATTGCATTTGGAATTGCTGTGGACGATACCATCCATTTTCTAGGGAGATACAAGATTGAAATAGACCGTGGAGCTAAAAATCATCAAGCTTTAATCAATACTCTTAAAACAAGTGGTGGAGCAATTTTTCTTACAACGTTAGTTCTTGTGAGTGGGTTTGGAGTTTTAATTACCTCCACCTTCTTTGCTACTTTCATTACAGGATTATTAGTTTGTGTAGGAATGGTAACCGCTTTGTTATGTGATTTGTATTTACTGCCTGTTCTTTTGGTTCTATTGAAAAGAAAAAAATAGCGAAACTGAATTTCTAATTTATTATCTTCAACTTTTAAATTTAGAGACACCAATTTCATGAAAAAAATACTTCTCGCTTTAATCCTATTTACAACTCTTATTGCTGCTGCAAATGAACCAGCATCTAAATTATTTGTAGACCTTCAAAAATTACAATCATTAAAACGTGTTTTATACATTGCTGCTCACCCAGATGATGAAAACACTCGAGCACTTGCTTGGCTTTCATTAGGAGAGAAAGCAGAAACAGCTTACCTTTCACTAACTCGTGGAGATGGTGGTCAAAACCTAATTGGAAATGAACTGAGTGAGCAACTGGGAGTTTTAAGAACTCAAGAATTACTTGCAGCAAGATCCTATGATGGAGCTTCGCAATATTTCACTAGAGCTGTGGATTTTGGTTATTCAAAATCAGCAGAGGAATCATTTGATAAATGGGGAAAGGATGAACTCCTTTCGGATGTAGTACTGATGATTAGAAAATTTAAACCAGATGTAATCATCACTCGTTTCCCCCCAGACAAAAGAGGTGGACACGGACATCACACTGCTTCTGCGATACTCGCAATAGAGGCTTTTGAAAAAGCTGCCAATAAAAACTATTTACCACAACAAGTAAAAAAATACGGGACTTGGAAAACAACTTCTTTGTACTGGAACTCCTCTATTTGGTGGAACAAAAATATTGACAAAGAAGCAGAAAGCAATAGTAATTATTTAGTAGCTGAGATTGGCGGTTACAATGCTCAATTGGGTCAATCTTATAACGAAATCGGAACAGTTGCTCGCTCACAACACAAGTGTCAAGGTTTTGGCGCAGTAGTAGAAAGAGGATCAAGGAAAGAATATTTTGAACACATGAAAGGGGAAAAATTATCCAATTCTTTTTTTGAACAGAATAATAAATCTTGGTCCAAAATTATAAATAAAAATTTTGAAGATAAAATAAACGGATTGGTTTCAAGTTTTGACTTTTTACACCCAGAAAAGAATGTTCCCGGATTAATTGAGATAAAAAATGAATTGGAAAAACTACCCAATTCTTTCTTTAAAAAAGAAAAAATTAAAAGATGTAACGATTTAATATTAAATTGCCTGGGACTATATGCAGAGTTATTAGCAAAAGACTTTGTGTATCAAAAGGAAGACTCTTCTTTCTTTCAATTGGAATTGCTAAACCGATCGAAAACTCCTGTAGCAATTATAGTAAATGGATTGCCTGTTAATCTAAAAAAAGACGAAACTTATACTGAATCTGTAATTTTGAAAAACCCAACTTCAATTTCCAATCCTTATTGGTTGAATGAAAGTTTCACTACTCTATTTCAAGTAAAAGACGACAATAACTTGTTGCAACCTCAATCGTTTTCAAGTTTTATCAAAAAGATAACTTTTCTGGTCGAAAACGATACAGTTTGTATTCCATTAGAAGGAACTTACAAATGGAGAATCCCATCTTATGGAGAAAAAAGAAGAGATGTAATAAAAACTCCTTCCTTTTCAGTAAATTTTGATCAGAAAATTGCTATCCTAAAGCCGGGAACAGAAAAAATTATGAAACTAAAAGTTCATAGTTTTAAAGCTAATCTTAATGCAAAAATAACTTTACAACTACCTGAAGGGTGGAAAGCAAACAAAAATGGGTTTGACGTTTCATTAGAAAAAATACACGAAGAGAAATGGTTAGAAGTAACGATAAAATCTACTACAAAAAGTAAATCAGGTTGGTTGAAATTGACAAATTCTAAAGGAGAAACTGTGAAATCATATACCGAAATTGCTTACGACCACATTCCCACTCAAGTGATTTTTGGTAATGCAGAATTGAAATGTTCTAAAATAGATGCTAAAATAAAACCAGGTAAGGTTGCCTACATCAAAGGAGTAGAAGATGTTGTCCCAGCTGCAATTGCTCAACTTGGATTTAATGTAAAAACTTTTGAAGTTTCAGAGTTGGCTGGAGTCGATCTATCTCAATATCAATCTGTGGTGTTAGGAATAAGAATTTATAATGTGCATCCCGAATTAAGAAATTTTGATGCAAAACTATTTGAATACGTAAAGAATGGAGGAAACGTGGTGATGCAATACAACACCGCATCAAGAAAAAAAACTGCTCTTCCTTTTGGTCCCGTTCCTTTTGAACTGACAAGAAAACGAGTTACTCAAGAGGATGCTGAAGTGACTTTTTTAGCTCCAAATCATCCAATATTAAATTATCCAAATAAAATTACGAAAGCCGATTTTGACAATTGGGTTCAAGAAAGAGGGTTGTATTTTGCAGGAAACTGGGATGAATCTTATACTCCATTATTCTCTTGGCATGACAAAGGCGAAGACAACCAAGAAGGTGCGCTAATCGTTACCCAATACGGAGAAGGACAATTCATTTACACAGGAATTTCATTTTTCAGAGAATTGCCAAATGGTGTAGAGGGAGCCTATCGATTATTTGCAAATATATTGAGCTATTCGCCTGTAAAATAATATATTTGTTCCCCTCCTTGAGCAGAAATTAAAGGAAGTGACCGCACTAAAAAATGACTCTCCTAATTCCGAAGTTTCATAAAAAGTATTAAAACAAGAAAATGGAAGAACAAGCCGAAAATAAAATATCTGAATCAAAAGACACCACGAACTGGAAAGCATGGTATTGGGGTTTAATGATTTTTCTTGCTGTTCAAATTGCGATTTATTTATTCATCACTAATCTTTACACAATATGAGTTTAATAGATTGGTGTGTCTTATTATTTACACTACTTGCCATAGTTCTATATGGTTCTTGGAAAACTCGTAAAAACAAAAACCTTGAAAGTTACCTAAAGGGAAATAATTCTGAAAACTGGGCAACTATTGGCTTATCTATCATGGCAACTCAAGCTTCGGCAATTACCTTTCTTTCTACACCTGGTCAGGCGTATGAAAGTGGAATGGGTTTCGTTCAGTTTTACTTTGGCCTGCCGCTCGCAATGATCTTAATTTCCATCTTTTTTCTTCCTATATATTACAGACTAAAAGTTTATACCGCTTACCAATATTTAGAACAAAGATTTGATGTGAGAGTAAGAGCTTTTACAGCTTTTTTATTTTTAGTCTCTAGAGGATTAGCCGCAGGAATTACAATTTATGCGCCAGCCATTATTCTATCTACTTTGCTCGATTGGAATTTACAACTTACCTGTTTACTAATTGGTGGCTTAGTAATCGTCTACACTGTTTCTGGGGGAAGTAGAGCCGTTTCGCTTACACAAAAATGGCAAATGACTATTATTATGGGAGGAATGTTTGCCGCTTTCTTTTATGTTTTGGATAGTTTTCCAGAAACAATTGGCCTCTCCGAAGGAATTGACATTGCTGGGAAGTTAGGAAAAATGGAAATCATTGATACTACCTTCGATTTGAAAGAAAAATACACTATTTGGTCGGGGTTGATTGCAGGTTTGTTTTTGTTTCTTTCTTATTTTGGAACCGACCAATCGCAAGTACAAAGGTACTTGGGAGGAAAAACATTAAAAGCGTCCAGAATGGGATTGATGTTTAATGGAATCCTGAAAATTCCAATGCAATTTTTCATTTTGTTTATTGGTGCCATGGTTTTTGTATCGTTTCAATTCAATAAACCCCCTATTATTTTTAATACTTCGGCTACCAATATCGAAACTCAGAAACAAGAAAGTTTAGTGCTCATAGAGAGTAATTACAACCTAGTTTTTGAAGAAAAAAAAGAAGCCCTTTTAGCTCCAAAAACCGACACTAAAACCATTCAATTCTTGCAAGCTCAACAAGATTCTTTGAGAAATAGCTACAAAGCAGAAATGAGTAAAATTGACGAAGGTTATGAATCAAAAGATAGCGATTACATTTTCTTGACTTTTGTCCTCAATTTTCTTCCTCATGGATTAATTGGGTTATTGCTCGCAGTAATATTCTCAGCTGCAATGAGTTCTACTGCGGGTGAATTAAATGCATTGGCTTCCACAACCACAATTGATTTTTATAAAAAATTCTGGAAAGATTCTGGAGACGAGAAAAAAGACTTGATGGTGAGTAAATTACTAACAGTTGCCTGGGGTGTTTTAGCTATTATAATTGCCCTTACAGCTGGATTATTCGAAAACTTAATTCAGTTAGTGAATATCTTAGGCTCTATATTTTACGGAACTATTTTGGGCGTATTTCTTTTAGCTTTTTTCTTTAAAAGAATTGGAGGAACTGCCGCTTTTATAGGTGGAATCTTTGGACAAATAGTTGTACTTTCGTGTCACTTTCTTACAGTTTACGAAGTAATTGAGTTAGGATATTTACTTTATAACGTCATAGGAAGTTTAACGGTAATCACAGTAGGAATTATTATACAACTATTTATTAATCAAAAACATAAATTAGGTTCTAACAATTAACAAAATCGCCATTAATAAATAGTAATGGCATATATAAAAAACAAAAAAACAAAATGAAAAAATTAGTAACGTTATTATTCGCAGGAATTTTTGCATTCTCTGCAACAGCACAAGAATTACCTAAACCAAGTCCAACTGGAAATGTGGGACAAAAAATAGGATTAACCAATGTAAATATTGAATACTCTAGGCCTTCTGCCAAAGGAAGAACTATTTTTGGAGGACTTGTTCCTTTTGATGAAATGTGGAGATTAGGAGCTAATATGGCAACTCAATTAGAAATCTCTACTCCTATTACAATCGGAGGAAAAGAACTGGCAAAAGGAGAATATTCTATGCAAGCAATTCCATCAAAAAACGGAGATTGGATTATCGTGATCAATTCAGATGCTAATTTGAGTGGACTGAGTGGATATGATGAAAAGAAAGACATAGTAAGAATAAATGCAAAAGCAATGGTTAATTCTTTTACAGAATCATTTACTATTGGATTTGATAAAATCACTGCAACTTCAGCTGTTATTACTATCAAATGGGAAAAATTGAATGTAGAAATTCCTTTCACTGTTAATACAGAAGGAATAGCTAAAGAAAACATTGCAACTGCAATAAAAGAAGGAAAAGAATTGGATAAAGTCTATTCAAGAGCTGCTTCTTATTTTAGCGACATGAAAGAGTATAAAACTGCCTTAATGTATGTAGATAAATCTTTAAATATTAATAAAACACACCAAGCAATGTTTACTAAAGCGAATATTTATAAAGCGCAAGAAAATATGGAAGACGCTATTAAATCTGGTAAAGAAGCGTTAGAATTAGCTAACAAAGCTGAATCTAAAGGATGGGCAAACTACATTGAAAAAAACATTAAAGTTTGGGAAGAAAAATAAATTTTTAACCCAAAAAAATCTAAACCGTCTCGAGAAATCTTGGCGGTTTTTTTGTGGATTGTATTTTTGTTATTAATGTGAATCCATCCTATTGTGTTTGTAGTTCCAAAAAAAAATTAAGAATAGAAATGTATTTTGATTACTAAAAGATTAATATCCCAATAGAAAAATAATTATCTACTTTGTGAAAGTGTAATTCTATTAATTTTAAATATTTAACTAATAAATAAAATTGTATTTTTTAGCTTCGGCCTCATTCTAAGTAGAGGTTTTAAAGAGGTATGTTTCGTTAGTGTGCCACGAAAGCAGAAATTATCTTAGAAACCTCTCTCGTCTATAGAGAGGAGAAGTTGTAAATAAAAATGGAGTTTCTGGGAAAACCTAAGAACCTTTTAGATTTTTTTGGTTCGTTTTTTCATCAATCGAAAAAATGAACAAGTGAATTAATTTATGTATTTTTAGAGTAATTTAAATAAAATGGATATAAAATTCGAGTACGTTAGAATAGGTAAATTCAGGAAAAATAAGTTGAAGGGAAACCTATTGAAGGGGAAATCATGACATTTTCAAAACACAACTTACTAGCTATTTTGAATTAAATGATTTTGAATATCCAACTGAAAAACTTCCAACACCTCTTTTATTAGTAATTCCAAGTAAGGGAAATTCTATAAAACTCTCATTAGAAGATATAATTAGCGAAACATTAAAAAAAGAGTTGAAAAATAAATTTAATACTAAAATCTATAGCGGCAACTACTCCATTCTAATTGACAATAGAGACAACGAGAAATTTGCACCTGAATACAACCAACAATTAAGATAAACAAAAATGAAAAATACGCTCCTTTTAGTGCTGTCAGCAATTACATTAACAGCATGCAATGCTTCAACTGAAGAAATAAAAAACCAACAAGTGGAAAACGAAAATCCAATACTCCAAGAGTGGGACACCCCTTTTGGATTACCTCCTTTTGATAAAATAAAAAGTGAAGATTATTTACCAGCATACAAAACTGCAATAGCAGAGCACAAAGCAGAAATAGACGCTATTATTAAAAATGAAGAAGCTCCAACTTTCACTAATACGATTGAAGCTTTGGAATTTGCAGGAAATAACTTAACAAAAGTATCTTCTCTATTTAGTTGTTTGGAAGCTGCAAACACAGATGATGTTTTGAAAGCAACCAATAAAGAATTAGCCCCAATTTTGTCTTCGCATTATGATAACATCATGTTGAACGAAGATTTATTCAAGAAGATAAAATCCGTTTATGATGAAAAAGAAGCTTTAAATCTAAAACCTATTGAAGCTTATTTACTCGAAGAGAAATACAAAAATTTTACTCGTTCAGGAATCAACTTAAATAAAGAAGACAAGAAAACACTAAAAGAAATAAATGGAAAATTGGCTTCGCTTACTTTGCAATACGGAGATAATTTATTGGATGAAACCAATGCGTTTGAATACCATACTAATGATTCTAGCGATTTAGGAAATTTACCTTCTAGCTTAAGAGAACTAGCAATGCAAGAAGCAAAAAACAGAGGGAACGAGACAGGTTGGTCGTTTACTGTACAAAGACCAAGTATTAATCCTTTTTTACAAAATTCTCCAAACAGAGCTGCTCGTAAATTATTGTATAATGCCTATGCACAAAGGGCTAACAATGATAATGACAAAGACAATAAAAAACTAATTAAAGAGATTGTTGCCTTAAGAATTGACAAAGCAAAGCTATTAGGATATAAGAATCACGCAGAAAGAATATTAGCAAATAACATGGCCGAAAAGCCTGAAGCAGTTCTTGAATTCATGGATAAAATGTGGCCTTTTGCTTTAGCGAAAGCGAAAGAAGAAAAAGCCGCTATGAATAAAATTTACAAAGCAGATGGAAACGAAGGAGACATAAAAGGTTACGATTGGAGGTATTACGTAGAAAAAGTAAGAAAGGAACGTTACAATTTTAACGAAGAAGAAACGAGGCCCTATTTTGAAGTTACAGCTGTCACAAAAGGTGTTTTTGAATTGGCAAATAAGCTATTTGGGATGAGTTTTGAAAAAAGAACAGATTTACCCACTTGGCATCCAGAACAAAAAGTATATGAAGTAAAAAACAGAGACGGATCACATTGCGGAATCTTGTATTTAGATTTCTTTGCAAGAGATAGCAAACGAGGTGGAGCCTGGATGAATAGTATCCGTAAACAATCTAATGTGAATGGAATGATTCACCCAATTGTAACGACAAACTTCAATTACCCTGCTCCTACTTCAAATTCTCCTTCGCTTCTATCATATCGAGAAGCTGAAACCTTGTTTCACGAGTTTGGACATGCTATTCATGGATTATTATCTGATGTGAAATACAGAAGCTTATCTGGAACAGCTGTTCCTAGAGATTTTGTAGAATTTCCTTCACAAGTAATGGAAAACTGGATGGGAGAACCAGAAGTACTACAATTATTTGCAAAACATTACGAAACAGGAGAAGTAATTCCTGCTGAGTTAATTAAAAAACTAAAAGACGCCAATAGCTTTAACGGAGGTTTTGGAACTACTGAATACATGGCAGCAGCTTATTTGGATCTATATTGGCATACGCTTGAAGCTCCAACAGAGCTGGGAGTGAATGAATTTGAAGCTCAAAAATTAACTGAATTAGGATTGATAGATGTCATTCAGCCAAGATACAGAAGTACTTATTTCTCTCACATTTTTTCTGGAGGATATTCTGCTGGGTATTACAGTTACCAATGGTCAGAGGTTTTAGATGCTGATTGCTTTCAAGCGTTTAAAGAAACGGGAAATCTATTTGACGCAACTGTAGCCAAAAAATACCAAGAAATGATGAGCAAAGGAGGTTCAGAAAAAGGAATGAAACTATATACCGATTTTAGAGGACAGGAACCAGATATAAAATGGTTGTTGGAGAAAAAAGGGTTTAAAAACTAAATATAGCCTATCGCAAAAAAACAAAGGATAAAAAATAAACCCCTTAATAATTACGAGTATGTGGAAAAATACAAAACCATTTCTCCTTGAATTATTTAGTACTTCTCTACTGACCCAAAAATAGGACCAATTCGTGAGCATAGATTCGAAGAATAGAAAGTCTTTTTTAAAGCAAAATTTGGAGAGAAATATTAGTTTAGCCCTATTTTCTTATTAAATGAAGTTTTAATCGTAAATTCGCAGATTAATAAGAAGAATAATGGCAAATATAGTAGCAATAGTAGGTAGACCAAATGTAGGAAAATCTACTTTTTTTAACAGACTTACAGGAGAAAGAAAAGCAATAGTGGAAGAAACGAGTGGAGTAACTCGTGACCGTCACTATGGAAAATCGGAGTGGAACGGAGTAGAATTTTCTGTGATTGACACGGGAGGTTACGTACAAGGCTCGGATGATGTATTTGAAGGAGAAATCCGTAAGCAGGTTCACTTAGCTATAGATGAGGCAGATGCAATTCTATTTGTAGTAGATGTTCAGGTAGGTGTGACCGATTTGGACATGAGAGTTGCCAAAATGCTTCGTAGAATTGATAAAAAAATATATTTAATTGCTAATAAAGTAGATTCACCTCTTCACCAAACTATGTCTGCTGAGTTTTATAGCTTAGGATTAGGAGAAGTGTATAACTTATCTTCAATTAACGGAAGTGGAACTGGAGAAATATTGGATACAATGGTAGGAGATTTTGAGCCTGATCACCAACATGAAGATGTATCAGGAGTGCCAAAATTTGCTATTGTAGGAAAACCAAACGTAGGAAAATCATCTTTAATCAATGCATTGATTGGAGAAGACAGAAACATTGTAACTCCAATTTCTGGGACTACAAGAGATACGTTAAATACACGTTACAAATCATTTGGATTTGATTTCTTTTTAGTAGATACTGCTGGATTAAGAAAGCAAGCAAAAGTGCAAGAAGACATTGAGTTTTATTCTACTTTGCGTTCGGTAAGAGCTATTGAAGAAAGTGATGTTTGTATTTTTATGATTGATGCCGTAGAAGGGATTGGGCATCAAGATTTGAATGTATTTCAAATTATAAAAAAGAATAAGAAAGGGGTTGTTGTCTTAATCAACAAATGGGATTTAATAGATGGAAAAGAAACCAACACTATTAAAGAAATGGAAGAATTGGTAAGAAAAAGACTGGCTCCATTCAATGATGTTCCAATTATCTTTACTTCTACTGTTACTAAACAAAGGTTGCATAAAGCATTAGAAAAATCGATTGAAGTATACGAAAACAGGACTCAAAAAATTCCTACTTCAGAGCTTAACGACAGATTACTCCCAGTTATTGAAAGAACGCCTCCTCCAGCTTACAAAGGGAAGTACATTAAGATTAAGTTTGTAACTCAACTGCCAACTTACACTCCAAGTTTTGCAATATTCTGTAATTTACCGCAATACATTCGTGAGGATTACAAACGATTTGTAGAAAACCAATTGCGTAAATTGTATAATTTTGAAGGAGTTCCAATGAATATCTTCTTTAGAAAGAAGAATTAATTTAAGTACTCTTTTTAACGAGACTTAATCAATCTTTCAACTTCTTTAAAACCAATTTTAAGCTCTGTCCATAAAAACGAGAGGCAGAGTCTTCAAATCCTTTTGTTAAATCAGAAACATAAAATTTATTTTCTTGCCGTTTTTTTTCAGAAAGCATATTTTCATTCTCAAAAATATCCTTCAGTTTTAAAGCAAGAATATCAGTTGAGTCAAATAACTGTACTTTTCCTTGAAAAAACTCATTGATTTCATCAGCAATTAAAACGTAGTGAGTACACCCCAAAATTAAAGCATCAATGCCTTTAAACTTTGGATTAGAAAGGTAATTTTCTATTACGGTATTACTTATTTTATCTTGGCTAAATCCTTCCTCTATCATTGGAGCCAACAAAGGGGTTGCAAGTACTTCAATTTTTAAATCAGGGTTTCTGCGTTTCAGTTTCTCTTGGTAAACTCTAGACTCCACAGTTGTCTTGGTTGCAATCAACCCTACTTTTGTTATCTGTTTATCCTCAGAAATTGCTTCAACAATAGGGTCAATAACATTAAAAATTGGAACATTTCCTACATGTTTATCTCGCAAGAATTCGTAAGAAATAGCAGAAGCAGTATTGCAGGCAATTACAACTGATTTGCATTTTTCTTTACGGATAAGAAACTTAGAAATATTCTTTACAAAGGAATGAATTAAATCAGGAGATTTATCGCCATAGGGCAAATGGGCTGTATCCCCAAAATAAATAATAGTCTCATTAGGCATGAGTTTACTAATTGCATGAGCAACTGTAAGTCCTCCAATTCCAGAATCAAAAACTCCTATTGGTAAAGATGATGCCTTTTTTTTCATCCTCAAAGATAAGTATTTAGATTTAGTTGAGTTTACATTTCTTAACTCTGATTTTAATCTATTTTTTCCTTAAATTCGAGGAGAATTAATTCTATGAAAAAAGAAAAACAATTACGTTACGATACTGCCTACCTCAACATGGCAAAAGAGTGGAGTAAATTATCACATTGCACCCGAAAAAAAGTGGGAGCAATCTTGGTAAAAGACCAAGTAATCATTTCTGATGGATACAATGGAACTCCTACTGGATTTGACAATTGCTGTGAAGATGAAGACGGGAACACAAACTGGTATGTTCTTCATGCTGAAGCAAATGCATTGATGAAATTATCAAAATCTACAAACAGTTCTAAAGGAGCAACTTTGTACATTACACTTTCTCCTTGCAAGGAATGCAGTAAATTAATTCACCAAGCTGGAATAAAAAGAGTGGTTTATACCAAAGGATACAAAGATGACTCTGGAATACAATTTCTTAAAAATGCAGGGATAGAATTAGAAAAAATTGACTTATAAATAAAACCCCATACTGAGCAATTAAATAAATTAACAATTTATATAAATGAAAAAAATCTCATACTTCTTCCCCTTATTTCTTGCTATTGCTGTTGCTTTTGGTTTTTATTTGGGAAAAAACAACAACTTTCCTTACCTCACAAGTAATTCTGTTTCTGCAGACAGAGGAGCAAACTCTAAAAAGAAATTATTTCAGGTTTTAGAGATAATAGAAAACGATTATGTAGACTCTATTTCTAGTAAAGATTTGACTGAGAAAACGATAAAGCAATTATTATCAAACCTAGATCCACATTCGATCTATATTCCTTATAGAAAATACAACCGTGAGGAAGAAGAATTGAGAGGCGAATTTGCAGGTGTTGGAGTAAAATTTATTATTCTTAACGATACTTTAAATGTGACCAATGTAATTGCAGATGGACCTTCGAGTAGGGCAGGAATAAAAAATGGGGATATTATTTTAAAAATTGATACTTCGCAAGTGGCTGGAGTTAATCTTAAAAATAACCAAGTAATGAAATTGCTAAAAGGGAAACCAAGCACAGAGGTAATAGTTAAAATACTGAGAAACAACCAAGTTTTTGACAAAGAAATCGTTAGAGGGTTAATTCCAATAAAAAGTATAACAGCCTCCTTCATGATATCGGAGAAGATAGGTTATATAAAATTAGTAAGATTTTCAGAAAATTCTTCAAAAGAGTTTTATTATGCTGCCCAAACATTACTGAAAAAAGGAATGAAAAAACTCGTTTTTGATTTGAGAGGAAATGGGGGTGGATATTTACAAGTTGCCGAAAATATAGTCGATGAGTTTTTAGAAAAAGATTTGATGATGGTTTACACCAAAAATAAACAAGGAAAGGGCTCTAAAGCTTTTTCTACCAACAATGGAATTCTTAAAAACATAGAATTGGCTGTGCTTATTGATAGTGAATCTGCTAGTGCTAGTGAAATTGTTGCAGGAGCGATTCAGGATAACGACAGAGGAACTATTTACGGAAGAAGGTCATATGGCAAAGGATTAGTTCAAAAGCCTGTGATGCTCACAGACAGCTCTTCGCTAAGAATTACAATTGCAAAGTATTATACCCCTACGGGAAGGTGTATTCAAAAATCATACGAAAACAAAAGTCATTACGATTATATGATGGAAATGTATGACAGGGAAAAAAGCGGATCACTCTTCGCTTTGGATTCTTCTATTTTTGTGGATTCTTTGAAATTTACCACACCAAAAGGTAAAGTAGTATATGGAGGTGGAGGTATCTCTCCCGATATTTTTATCCCTTTTGATACAGCTGGTTATTCTTCATTTTATAGAAAAATAGCTTACAGCCGAGTACTGACAGAGTTTTCTATTAACTATTTAAGTGAGAATAGAAAAAAGCTTAGCGATAAAAGTTTAAATCATTACTTAAAAAACTTTACGGTTAATGATCAGTTATTCAATCGCTTTTTAGCTTTTGCCCAATCAAAAAAAATCAATGGATCTTCAAAAGATATTTCAACTTCAAAACAGAGATTGAGAGCAAGAATAAAAGAAGAAATTGCCTCAGGTATTTGGGACGAAGAGGGCCGTGAATACATAAACTCTAGAACCAATAACGATTTAAAAATTGTTTTGGAGAATTTTTAAATTTATGTAAAAAAGATTAATTATCTATTTTTGTTATTTCTCTTACTTGGTTGTTCAGAAAACTATACTTAACCGATCCTATAAAGAACAAAGTTTTGAAATTGGGAGTTACAGCTCTAATTTATTAAACATAACTAAAAATTGAATTGGTAATTTTAGCTCTTTATAAAGGAGAAAAATATTCTAATGTTGCTATTCTGAAATTAATTTTTGACGGAACAGGAAGCTATTGATTTACATAAAAAAAGGGAGAAACTAATAGCTTCTCCCTTTTTTACTTCTATAAAGTTTATTTACTCGCTTAGCAAAACTCTGTGTAAGCTGCAGATAAATTATCGGCAATTGTCTCAGCAGTGTTTCCTTCAATGTGATGACGTTCCAAAAAGTGAACTAATTTCCCATCCTTAAACAAAGCGATTGAAGGCGAAGATGAAGGATAAGGCAAAGTGTATTTTCTTGCTTGTGCTACTGCTTCTGCATCTACTCCTGCAAATACTGTTACAATATTTGTTGGTGTTTTTTCACTCATCTCTACAGATAATTTTGCTGCTGGCCTTGCATTTCTTGCTGCACACCCACATACTGAATTAATCACGCATAAAGTTGTTCCTCCTTGCTTCATTAACTCATCAACTTCGTCAGCATTCCTTAACTCTGTAAATCCTGCTCCTACTAAATCTTCTCTTATTGGTGCTACTATTTCTTCTGGGTACATAACTATTTATTGTTTATTATTGTTTTGCAAAGTTAAGTAAGATATTACACAATTGCTTATATATATCAAAACTATTCTTGTTCTGGGTTTAAAGCTCTAAACAATTCTTTTCCTTCATGAGAAAAAATTGCTATTTCTCCTTCTTTATTATATTCTGTAATCTTACCCAATGCTTGCATAAACTTTGATTCCATTTTCATGTCAAAATCTTGACATTCCATTTCTGTCATTCCTGGTTCAAGAATTTTTAGACTAAATCCATTTTGAGCAACCATCCCGAAAAATGAGTTACAACCTGTATGACCATTCATTCTATTATTCACCACTTCAAAAGAAGGCATTTGTTCATATTCCTTTCCTTCAATAGAAATCACTTGCCAATTTCCCCTTTCCAGAGATAATTCTTTTCCAGTTAAAACAATTCTATCGTCAGAATAAAAATTAATGAAATTTTCGTCTATAGTTATGTTTGTGACTTCTTTTAAAGTTGCCATCATAGCTCTTTCCAAATCATCAGCTTCACCTTCACATGCCATTCTTGTAGAACCTAAATTTTGAATCAATCCGCTTCCTTCAGTATTTAATTGACCGAAGAACGAATTACATCCGTTTTTTCCACTAATTTTTCCTGTTTTATCAATTTTTACCAAGGGTGTAATTTCATTAAACTCAGGGATAGATTCTATGAAAGTAATCATATAATTACCCGCAATTTGACTTGTAATTTGGTCTAAATCTATTTTTTCATATGAATTCACTTCTTCTACTGACTCTATTTTAATTGACTCTTTTTGAGCTCCTTTCTTAATTTTACATGAAAAAAGTAAAATTCCTAAAACCAAGTATATGATTATATCTTTCTTCATGCTTTTAATTTTTTATAGTTATACATCAAAGTATATGCCAGTATTGTTTTTAAATATTATAAGCTCCCAATAACAAAACTGGATTCTCCATAAAGTTTTTGAACGATTGCAAATATTTAGATCCTGCTACTCCATCTACCACTCTATGATCACAAGAAAGTGTTACTTTCATTATGTTTCCTGGAACTACTTTTCCTTTTTTAACTACAGGAACTTGGGAAATTCCACCAATTGCAAGAATACAAGAATCTGGTGTATTAATAATTGCTGTGAACTCCTCTATTCCAAACATTCCTAAGTTAGAAATTGTAAATGTATTTCCCTCCCACTCTTGTGGTTGTAGTTTTTTATCTTTTGCTTTTTTAGCTAATACTCTTACTTCATTAGAAATTTGAGATAATGTTTTTCCATCTGCGAATCTAACAACAGGGACTAGCAAGCCATCTTCAACAGATACTGCAACTCCAACATTCACATGCTCATTATATCGAATAGTATCTTCTTGCCAAGAAGCATTAATTGCTGGGTGTAACTTTAATGATGCTGCAGCAGATTTTATTACTAAATCATTAAACGAAACTTTACTTGGAGCAATAGATTTATTTATTGCATTCCTTGCTTCCATTGCATTATCCATATCAATAGATATAGTAAGGTAAAAATGAGGAGCCGTAAATTTACTTTCCCCCAATCTTCTTGCTATTGTTTTTCTCATTTGAGAAACAGGCTGTTCTGAATAGATTTCTCTATTGACATAACTTGCTGCATTCCCTCCTTTAAAATTATCTACGTCTCTTTTTACAATTCTTCCTCCTTCTCCTGTTCCTTTTATTTGAGAAAGGTTTAATCCTTTGTCATTTGCCAAGTTCTTAGCCAAAGGTGATATTTTTAAATCTGTTCCATTATCCGAATAAGAAGGTTGAGCAACCATTTTTGGTGCTTCTACCATTACTTTTACTGAAGCTGCTTTTGGCGCTTCAATTTTTGGTGCAGAGACAGGTGCGGGTTTTCGTGTTTCTTTTTCTTCTACTTTCTCTTCTACTTTTGCGTTATCTCCACTTGCTTCAGCTTCAAGTAACGCTTTAATATCTTCTCCTTTTTCTCCAATTATAGCAAGAATATCATTTACTGGAGCTGCCTTTCCTTTTTCAACTCCAATGTGTAATAACACACCATCAAAAAATGATTCGAACTCCATAGTAGCTTTATCTGTTTCAATTTCAGCTATTAATTCCCCCTCTTCTACTGATTCACCAATTTTCTTGTGCCATTCTGCAACAACACCTTCTACCATTGTATCACTCAACTTGGGCATTCTAATTATTTCTGCCATAACTCTTAAATCTTTTTATAGTTTTTTCTTTTCCAACAATCTTACTTATACTCAATCATAAAAGGATATTCCTCCTTGTATACATCTTCATACAACTCATGCGCTTCTGGGTAAGGCGAATCCTCAGCAAATTTAATTGATTCTGCAACCAATTCTTTTACTTTTTTGTCAATTACTTCTAATTGTTTTGCTGTTGCAAATTTATTCGATTTTATCACATTAAGAACCTGAGAGATAGGATCGATATCCATGTGCTCTTCTACTTCAGCCTTACTCCTATACTTTTGAGGATCACTCATTGAGTGTCCTTTGTAACGATAAGTTTCGATATTTAACAAAGTGGGCCCATCTCCTTTTCTTGCTCTTGCGACAGCAGTTTCCATTGCAGCATGCACAGCTTCACAGCTCATTCCATCTACAGTTTCAGAAGGCATGTCGTAAGACAATCCCATTTTACTTAAGTCTTTTACATTAGAAGTTCTTTCTACAGAAGTTCCCATTGCATAATTATTATTTTCAATAACAAATATGACAGGAAGTTTCCACATCATTGCCATATTAAATGTTTCATGAAGTGCTCCTTGTCTTGCTGCTCCATCTCCAAAAGAGGTAATAACAACATTCTTTGTTTTATTATATTTTTCTGCAAATGCAATTCCTGCTCCCATTGGAATTTGTGCACCTACAATTCCATGTCCTCCCATCAATCCTCTTTCTATGTCAAACATATGCATAGATCCTCCTTTTCCTTTAGAACAGCCTGTTGTTCTACCGTATAATTCAGCCATTACCACTTTTGGGTGCATTCCCAATCCTATTGGGTGAGCATGATCTCTGTAGGCTGTAATGTGTTTGTCTCCTTTTCTGGTAGCGCTCACAGTTCCAGCAACTATTGCTTCTTGCCCAATGTATAAATGACAAAATCCTCCAAACTTTTGTTGGATATATAATTGTCCCGTTTTTTCTTCAAACTTCCTCATGAGCAACATGTCTTCGTACCATTTCATGTACTGTGCTTTCGAGTGTTTTAATTTGCTTTTGGTTGTTGCTTTTTTTGTTGCAGTAGCCATAATTATTTTTTTTTCAATTCAATTTCATTAAACATAAACGGCAGTATCATCTCGACACTTTCCGCTATAAAAACCTCTCCAGTTTCTCCAGTCATAATTAACCGAATTGGCTGTTTTTGTTTCAACTCATATTCTGACATAGCCTGCCTACATGCCCCACAAGGTGCTATAGGATGATTTACATCAAACTCTTTGGCACGGGCAGTAATGGCGATGGTATCTATTCTGGCATCAACATGAAAAGAGTTTGCATAGTAGATTGCAACTCTCTCTGCACACATTCCAGATGGATAAGCCATATTCTCCTGGTTACTCCCTGCTATTATTTCATTAGAACTTAAACGGATTGCGGCTCCCACATAAAATTGGGAATAAGGAGCATAAGCTGTTTTACTTACTTTTTTTGCTCTTAGCATTAACTCTTTATCAGAGTCTGCCAATGCATCTATGCTTTCGTAAACTGAAAGCTCCACGGTATGTTTTAATATTCTAGACATATTTCAAATTCTACTTGTAGAAAATGTAGGATAAAGATAAACAAGAATTTATAATAGAGTGGATTTTGAGTCAAAATTTAACTGCCTAATAATCTCTTGTGCTCAAAAAATAAATCAAGGATATCAGAACATTCTTTTTCCATTATTCCTTCTTTCACAATTGTCTTCGGATGAAACAAAGATTTTTCTACCGAGCTAAACCCTCTTTTTGGATCAGAAGCCCCGTACACAACTTTACTTATTCTTGTCCAAAATGAAGCGCCAGTGCACATGACACATGGTTCAAGCGTGACATATAACGTGCATTTATCCAAGTATTTATTTCCAAAATATTCGGATGCAGATGTAAAAGCAAGCATTTCTGCATGTGCTGTAAAGTCGTTCAATAATTCGGTTTGATTGTGGGTTCTTGCAATAATTTTATTATTAGAAACCACTACTGCACCAATGGGAATTTCACCTGCTTCAAAAGCAATTTTTGCTTGATCAAAGGCTTGTTTCATGAAATATTCGTCCGAAAAAACTGATAACATTTATCTCTAATTTTTAATGATTTTTATCTTTTCTATTTTTGAATTAGAAGATTCTAATATTTCAAAATTAAAATCATCAATTTCTATCACATCTCCTTCACTCGGAAAATTTTCATGAATAGTAACGATAAGTCCTGCAAGTGTCTCATATTCATCAGATTCTGGTAAGTCCAAATTATATTCATTGTTAATGTATTCTATCTCTTGTCTTCCAGAGAATGTATAAACAGACTCTTCGTGTTGTTCTTCAATTAAATCCTCGCTGTCGTGTTCGTCTTCAATTTCTCCAAAAATTTCTTCTACCACATCTTCCATAGTAATTATACCTGCAGTTCCTCCATATTCATCTACTACAATTGTAATTCCTTGTTTTTGCTTTATGAATTGACTTAACAATTTATTTACCGGCATAGACTCGGCTACAATTCCTACAGGTCTCAATATTTCTGTAATGCTTTCAGGGTTATTAAACATTTCGAAAGAGTGTACATAACCAATAATGTTATCTATGTTATCTCTAAAAACCATGATTTTGGAATAACCCGATTTCACAAATTCTGACTTAAGTTCTTCTACGGATTGCTCAATATTTACAGCTCTAATTTCGGTTCTAGGAATTAAACAATCTCTTGCTTTTACCTTATTAAAATTAAGTGCATTATGAAACATTTGGACTTCATAATCCTGCTCTTTATCGGTCTGTACTCTGGTAGATTTTCTTAAATAATCATCCAAATCAATTGTTCCGAAATTCACTTCTCCTATCACAGTTTTACTTCCAAATAAACTTAGAATAAGATTTGAAATAAAAGTAATAAAAATAGTTAGGACATATAGAATTCCATAAATTATTGCCAATGGAAATGCCAATATACTTAGGGTTCTATTGGGATTTATTCTAAAAATTGTTTTGGGCAAAAACTCTGCAGTAACTAAGATTATTATGGTAGAAATAAGAGTTTGAGTCAATAAAACATAGGAAGGAATTTCATCAGATATAGAATTATCTAAAATACTTACAAGTTCAGGAAAAATCATTCTAATTATTAATTCTCCCATGAAAATACCATACACAACTAAAGCAATATTATTGCCGAGTAACAGCATTGTTATAAACTTAGATTCATTTCTTGCAAAAAAAGAAAGAATTTTCGCGCTTAATATGCCTTGTTTTCTATCTATCTCAATTTTCAATCTATTAGATTGTAAATAGGCTATTTCTGTTCCTGAAAAAAAAGCAGAAAAAAGCAATGAGATAATAATAATTAATAACACGTAGTTTTCCATTGAGGAGTTTATCTAGAATTGAAGATACGAAAATTTAAGAAATTACTTTTTGTTTTTCGACTTATTGGAAAGGTTATTTGCTTCGGTTTTTTCCATTCTTATTCTTATTAATCTTCTAAAAAGGTACATAATTAAAGGAAGTATTAGAAATATTAAATAATACTTACCGGAAGTAACTCCATCTTTGGCAAAAGAATACACACAGATAATTGCAACTACAATAGTAAAAAACAACCAAAATAATTCGAGACCTCTATTAAATTTTTGCATAATTTTATTAATGTGATTCGGCTACAACTTCTTTTACCTCTTGAAGATGTGACCTTAATAATTGCTCCACTCCTCCTTTTAGGGTTTGTGTGGACGAAGGACATCCACTGCAAGAACCTTTCAAGATTACAGTAACTATTCCATTTTCAAATGACTTAAAATGAATTGCTCCACCATCATTTTCTACAGCTGGCCTAACATATTCCTCCAATAAGTCTACTATCGTTTGATCAAAATCAGAAGTAATTACAGTTTCATAACTTAATTTCGCTTCTTTTTTCTCAGTCTCTTCTTTTTCTATGGGCTCTGGTACAGTTGAAATAACTATTGGATTTTTTTTCAACAAATCAGAGATAAATAATCTTAATTCTAATGTAATATCATCCCACTCAATATTTTCAACTTTTGAAACTGTAATAAAATTACGGGCTATAAAGATTCCTCTTACAAAAGGAAATGCAAATAAAGATTCAGCAACAACCGAAGATCCTTTGGCTTCAGAAGCATTTCTATACTCTGCAACTATGTCTTCATTGACCAACATTTTGTTGGCTACAAATTTCATTGTATTAGGATTTGGTGTCATTTCCGAGTATATAGTAACAGGTATTTCTTGTGCGATCATAATTTTATTATTCATTTACACTGCAAAGTTAATAAAAACTCCAACAGAAAATTAGAAACTTAAGATTTCTAATTACCTTATGGTATATAAACAAATAAAAACTAAAATTATGAGTGAAGATTTATTAGATGACGAGTCGAATGGAACAAACGAATTACCACAGATGCTAAATGTATTGACAATTCTTACTTTTATTGGAAGTGGACTTTCATTATTATCTGGTCTATGGGGATTTTTTACCATGGATTCTCAAAAAGAAGCTTTTGAATTATCAAGAGCACAACTTGAGTCTGCAGGAGGATCAGGAAATGAATTAATGGATGGCTTAATGGAAGGAGCTGCAATAGCTATTGAAAATGCACCAACTTTAAATACAATATCAGTTATTGTTGCTCTTCTTTGTCTTGTTGGGGCTTTTCAAATGAGAAAACTTAAAAAAACAGGATACTATATTTATATAGTTGCTTGTTTAATAGGAATAATTGGGCCATTAGCAATAATAGGTGGTGGAATTATGGGAGGTTTTATACTTCTTGGAAGTGTTTTCTCTATTCTTTTTATCATTCTTTACGGAGTAAATTTAAAACACTTGAGATAGAAAAACTTTATCCAAAAATAATATTGAAAGCCTTGTAAAACTACAAGGCTTTTCCTTTACATTCTTGGGTAGTTTAATTATATTTGTTATCAATAATATTCACAGATAAAAATAAAGAATTATGTCATTCAAATTACCAGATTTAACTTATGCATATAATGCATTAGAACCACACATAGATGCTAGAACGATGGAAATTCACCATGGAAAACATCACAATGGATATACAACAAAACTTAATGCAGCCATAGAAGGAACAGACTTAGCAGGAAAATCTATCGAAGATATTCTTACAAACCTTGACGCTTCTAATGGTGCAGTAAGAAATAATGGAGGTGGATTTTACAACCACAGCTTATTTTGGAAAGTAATGTCTCCAAATGGAGGTGGAGAACCTACAGGAGATTTAGCTGACGCGATTAATGATGCTTTTGGTTCTTTCGGAGAATTTAAAGCTGCTTTTGCAAAAGCTGCTGCTACTCAGTTTGGATCTGGATGGGCATGGTTATGTGTTCACGAGGGAGGAAAAGTTGATGTTTGTGGAACGCCAAATCAAGACAACCCACTTATGCCAGGTGTTGGGTGTGGAGGGACTCCAGTTTTAGGGTTAGATGTATGGGAACATGCTTACTACCTAAATTACCAAAACAGAAGACCTGATTATATCGAAGCTTTTTTCAATGTAATTAATTGGGATGAAGTTTCTAAAAATTACACGGCTAATAAATAATTAACTTTAATAAACATTGGAAGCCAGAGTATAATTATATACTCTGGCTTTTTTTTGAAGCAATTTATTTCTATTTTTAATAAACGCATTATTCATGAGATTCTTAGTGGTACTTCTTGTTTTATTTCTGTCTTCGGCAAGCTTTGCTTCTAACGATAAGGTTATTACAATGAAACAATTTAAAGGATTTTCTTCCCTATCAGCCTTAGATATAGATACGACAAAGAATAGAAACATTAATAAAATAAAAATTATTGCTGTTACTTTAGCTGTTACCTTAGGGGTTTTTGGAGTTCATAGATTGTACTTGGGCACCAAATCATTGGTTCCTATTTCCTACACATTAACTTTAGGCGGAGGAATGGCTATTCTACCTATTATTGATATAATTTATATAATATCCGCAAAAGATATAAATCAAATAACGAATAATGATTATATATTTATGTGGAATAAGAAATTAGCTACAAGCCGTTTTTGATTCTGTTGAGACTGTTCTATTCTAATTATTATATTGTTTTTTGTAATAATTCTGGTACTGACCCGATGTTACATTATTGAGCCATTTTTCATTTTCCAAATACCAATCTACAGTATCCTCTAATCCTTTTTCGAAAGTTATGGAAGGTTCCCAGCCCAAATCTGTCTTAATCTTACTCGCATCTATTGCATAGCGCATGTCATGCCCAGCTCTGTCAATAACAAAAGTGATCAGTTGTTCACTTTCTCCTTCTGGTCTTCCTAGTTTCGTATCCATCACTTTACACAAATGTTTTACGAGCGCTATATTGGTCCATTCATTGTTTCCTCCAATGTTATAGGTTTCTCCTACTTTGCCTTCGTGAAAGATAATATCTATAGCTCTAGCATGGTCATTTACCCATAACCAATCCCTTATATTTAATCCTTCTCCATAAATAGGGAGAGGTTTATTTTCCTTAATGTTATGAATCATTAATGGGATTAATTTTTCAGGAAATTGATGTGATCCATAGTTATTAGAGCAGTTAGAGATTTTAACCGGCATTCCATAAGTATGAAAATAAGCTCTCACCAAATGATCTGAACTAGCTTTTGAAGAGGAATAAGGACTTCTTGGATCGTAAGGAGTATCTTCTACGAAATATCCTTCTTTACCCAAAGAGCCGTAAACCTCGTCAGTAGAAATGTGGTAAAATATTTTATTTTTCATCTCCTCTCCCCAAGATGATTTTGCAGCATTCAGCAAATTAATTGTACCAACAATATTGGTTTTTATAAATTCTGTAGGATTAGTGATAGATCTATCTACATGAGATTCTGCAGCTAGGTGAATTACACCTTCAAAATCATGTGCTGCAAATAATTCATTTATAAAAGACTCATCTACTATATCTCCTTTTACAAAACTATAATTCTCCTTTTCTTCCACATCAAGAAGATTTTCTAAATTCCCTGCATAGGTAAGCTTATCCAAGTTTATTATATGATATTCAGGATATTTATTTACAAATAATCTTACAACATGTGAGCCAATAAACCCTGCACCTCCTGTTACTAATATTTTTTTCATCTATTTAAAATTGGTCGTTACTTTACAACTTTGGCACATAAAGTAATTAATTATCAATGGAAATCAAAAAATTATTCCCACTATAGGTTTCTTCTTATAAAATTAATAAAAAAAGGCTGCATGATTATATCATACAGCCTTTTATTTAAAGATTTTAATCTATTATAAGTGCCACAAGTCGTGTTCGATAAGTAACATTTCGTTTTTAATTTTTTCTGATTGTAATAAAGCTTTAATTCCGTTTTGTTCATAGATTTTAACATCTCTGTCATATACGTTAGATTCTTTGTGAATAAAACTTGCAAACATTCTCTTCCAAAATAAATCATCAAAAGACATTCTTTGTGCGTCATTTTGTCTGTTGTAGACAAAGTAATTTTGAAATACATACCTACACTCAGGAAAATACAACCAAAATAATGGCTTTACTCCTTCTTTCAAGTCTCCATTTTCATCAAATTGCTTGATTACAGGACAAATTCCAATAATACGAACATCCATTACTGACCTTTGTTTGTCAAAGAACCAATCTTCTTTAACCAAATATTTAACGATTTGGTCTGCTGTGACTGCCTTTTTTGACTTAATCATTTCAGGATCACCTTCTAAATCAAAAACTGGTTCACCATCATCTCCAATTTTTTCTACTTCTGAAGTAGAATAAAATATAGCATCCAATGATTCCCTGTATACTTCATCTTTTGTGTTCCCGTTTGGCGGTAATAATGGGTATAAAAATTCTCCATCAAAATCGTATTTACCATCTCCGATAATTTCATAAGGAGTTAGACTTCCTTCTGTTTCAATTCCGTACTTAATGACATCCCATAAAGCCATTCTATCTGTCAAAGGCGCCTCAGGATAAAACAAAGGAAAATTTAGTTTTTGTTGTACGTCAATTGTTCTCCAAATTCTTTTACTCCACATCACATCAGCTTCTCGCAATGATGCATAGCTAACTACTTTTTTTGTAGGGATGTGTTGTTGTATATAAACACCATCCAAAACTCCCGATGGAGAAACTCCCGTACTAGATAATTGACCAAAAGCAAGACTTCCAATCAACATCATAACTATTCCTAAAATTTTCGTCTTCATCTTATTTCTTTTTTAATTCTCAATACTATCTTACGTTACTAACGTAAAAAAGTTAGCTATATTACTTTTAAAGTAAGCCCTCCAATAGATTTTTCTTTACCATCTGGTCCGGCAACCTTTACGTCATAAATATAAATCTTTTGTCCTCTTTTTGAATTCTTCACCATGTTTTTCATTTTTGGTGTTAAAGATCCTCCTTTTGATTTATCAGAAACAATATTACCATTTACTATAACATCAAGTGAAAAGGATTTAACTGAGAAACTAACATTCAAAGGTGAGTCAGCTAATTTTGCAGTAAGCGGTGGTGTTTGCTTTAAAATTCCTGTTTTTATAGTCTTTTTACCATAAGTTTGTCCTCCAAAATAAGGTTGTGGCTTAGGAAGTGGTTTAATTCTAAACTTTTGTTCTCCAATAGTTTTTCCTGCTGCTTTTACGTAAATGGTTGCTTCTTTACCTCCTTTTACTTTAGCAATGTATAAATCTCCACTTTTACTAAAACTACTGCACCCGCTACAAGAAGTTGTAACATCACTTGGTGGATAACCAGATGCAACTGCTTGAATTTTGTTGTCGTAACCTCTGTATAACACATTAAGCTCTGGAGCTGCAATAGATGCCGAGGGTTTACCAACTGTATATTTAAATGAGAAAGGTAAAGGTGTTACTTCCCCATTAATTTCTACATCTAAAAATCCTTCTAAATTTCTTTCCCCTGGCGAACCAGCATTTAAGGTGAATGATCCAGAATCTGCTATGACATAATCTCCAGAAGTAGCCATTCTATATTTAGCTGGATATTTCTTTGTAGAATCATAAGCAACAATCCCAATACTTATATCTAATTTTTCACCAACATTCAAATATTGAGTAGAAGCTAAAACTTGAGCATCAATTTTATTGATATTCATCATTGGCTTATCAATTCTAGATAATAACATTTTAGAAGCTTTTTCTTGAGCAACTCTAATGTCATTTCTCATAGATGTCATTGTACTAACCACACCTATCATTGGTTGATGAAAAAACATTGCAACATTCCAAGGTTTATTTTCTTTATCTCTACCTTGAATTATTTTTTCAGGCTTTGTTAAACTACTATACATCTCCAACAAAACAATCGTATTAGGATGTTTATCTTGTTTTAAATGTGCAGCAAAAGTCTTGTAATCCTTCAACACTTCTTTACCAAAGCTATGAACAATATTCTTGTCATCTTTCACATCGTGTGCAGAAGTAAGTATCAATTCATTTCGGTAATCGATTAATTTTTGTCTTAATAACATTCCATCTTTTTTACCTTTTCCTTCATCTAATCCAAATAATCTCGATGGAGTATCGTAATCATCTTTTTTACCAATTTCTTGAAGAGGTCTGTATGTTGTCAATTGGGTTTTGTTATCTTTTTTAAACCAAGAATTATCTCCTTCAGTTTCTGCCATCAACCTATTCATTTCTGAGTAGAAATGGTCATCCACCTTATTAGATACTACTTTTACCGCTTGATAAATTGTATCAATTTCTCTAGCCGTCTTCATTGACTGAGGGTCTTGCATTCTAAACGAAATAGTACTACCAATTCCATTAATTGATTTTACTAAAACATTATTTTGTTCTAATGCTTGTTCGTCAATTGTTATAAAGGCATCAAGAATACTTTTGGAAACGTTTAGTGCTAACATTGCTGTTAATACCAAATACATCATTCCAATCATCTTCTGCCTTGGGGTTTCTTTTCCACCTGCCATTTTAATTTATTTTTTAAAAAGTTAATAATTTATTAAAATTGAATACTATCCGTTTGGATTAATATTCATGGCATTTAGCATATTTCCATATACTTTGTTCAATGCAGATAAGTTTTTGCTCAATTCAGAGATATTAGCTTTGTAGTTTTTAGTATCTTCTACGGAGTCTGCTAATGTTCCCATCATTTCACCAATACCACTTTGAATCTTTTTAGAGTTTTCTAATGATTCTGTAGCACCTTCTAATTGCATTTCATATACTTTGTTAAGTGCAGTAAGGTTACCAGCAACTTTTTGCATTTCTTCTCCAAAAGATTCTCCTGCTTGAGAAGCTCCAGTGATTCCTAAAAGAGACTCACTTGCTTTTGTATAAGAGTCCGCTAATCCATCTACTTTACTAGCTGCATTTTTCAAACTATTTGTATAATCAGCTGAAACAGCTGTTGCATCTGACATAGTATTAATCTTGTTTGCGGTCTCAGAAAGATTTCTCATCCCATTACCCAAACTTTCAATAAGTGCCCCGTCAATTTTTGCTTCTTCAAACATCCCATCTAATTGTTGAGATACCGAACCATTGTTTCTTGAAGTTAATGAAGTAATTTCATCATCATCAGAATCATGACCTAAAGCTAATTCAGGGTAAACCAATGTCCAATCGTAATCTTCATGTATTGGTTCAAAAGCTGAGAAAAAGAAAATTATTGCTTCCGTACCTAATCCTACTGTTAACAAAAGCCCACCATATGGCCAGTGTTGAATTTTAAATAGTGCTCCAATAATTACTACTGCTGCACCAATTCCGTACAGTTTCGACATAAAATTTTTCCACGCTTTAGTTCCTGGCTTCATAGACTTTTTTCTTTTTTTAGTTTTTGTTATTAATATATTTCAATAATTGAATGGTTACGTTTCATTCAATGGGGTATTCAAAATTAAATAGTGTGGTAACCCTTATAAGTCTCCGTTTCTTTCGTTTCCTCCTCTTCCTAGGTAACTAGATACACATCTAAATCCAATATAACTTTTTGCAGTATCTTGGTATTCATAAGTTCTAGAACCTGTTTGTAGGTAATATCCAATATCTTTCCATGACCCTCCTCTTATCACTTTTCTTTTCATAGACATTGGATCGTGGTCCAATGCATTATAAGTATACTCAGGATTTAAATCATGTGAAAACTCATACATAGATTCGTCAAAGGCTGTGTTTGTCCACTCAGCAACATTTCCTGCCATACAATATAAACCGTAATCGTTAGGATGGTATGATGTTGTTTTTACTGTATAAGTACCTCCATCTTCCATGTATCTCCCTCTCATTGGCTTAAAGTTTCCTAAGAAACAACCTTTAGAGTTTCTAATATAAGGACCTCCCCAAGGGTATGGACTTTCGTTTAAGCCACCTCTTGCAGCATATTCCCATTCTGCCTCTGAAGGTAATCTGAAATCATCAATGATTACTTCTCCATTGCTTTTTCTGAAATTATTCAATAAATTAGTTCTCCAAACACTAAATGCTTTTGCTTGAGACCACGTAACACCTACTACAGGATAATTATCATAGGCAGGACTTGAAAAATATTGTCTTGCATATGGCTCATTGTATGAGTATGAAAAATCATTTACCCAAACCAATGTATCTGGATAAACGTTAATTTGTTCGTGGATTACAAACCTCGATCTGTCTGAGTGAGAACGGATAGAATTGTTTTGTCCTTTACTATTTCTCCATCCTAAATCTAAATCTCTTCCTTGCTGAATTTCTTCGTCATATTGATCTACAGGAAAGTCAAAACCTTCGTCTTTCATTTTGATTCTGTGCTCTTCTCTGTCTTCATATTCTAAGTTAGACATAGTTTTTACTACTGGTCTTCCTTTAGAAGCTGCTGCTTTAAAATCAATCCAATAATAATCGTAAGTAAGTTTCCTTACGTCAATATCTCTTGTTCCGTAAATTCTTTGATTCTCTGGCAATACCATTTCAGAAATTAAAATTGGCCCCATTTCTTCATCTGCCCAATCAATATCTCCAACATTATCCCAGTTAAGATTCCAGTCTTCTTCGTCTTTTGGTTCGAATTCATCATCCAATGTTTCTAACAAAAAATCTTCAGCAAAATCATTTTCACCTAAAATCCTCATTGCTATTGAATCTTTTACCCAATATACAAATTGACGGTATTCGTTATTTGTAATTTCAGTATGATCCATATAAAATGCAGACATAGTTACTACACGAGTTTTATTTTGGTGTGTAAATGGCACATCTTGGTCACTTTGTCCCATTGTATAACTTCCTGCAGGAATATACTGCATATCAAGTGGGTCATAACCATACCATTCAGGTCTACCCTGAACTCCAATCAACTCTCCATTCCCGTTTTGACAGCTTGAAAATACTAAAGCTGCAAATCCTATCATCAGTGTTACTCTTTTCATATATCTCTTTCTTTTCTATGAATTATTAACAAATATATTGTTAATAACTCATAATTCTATCCTTATTACGCTAAAAATTTAATTTTGTTTCAATTTATTATAATAAATATGGATGAACCTCTCTTTCAAATTTTACTGGTGGTGTAATTTTAAAACAGTAATTCAGCATCAACTCGTGATTCCCATTGGAATAATAGCTTGACAAAAACGAGGTACCAATACCGTAAGAATATCCTACTCTAAATCCGTTCCATTCTATTCCTGCCATTGGTGCAATTGCATCATTATGCCTGTAGGTTGCTCCTGCCCATACAAGGCCGAAAGCCATAACGTTAAAATTTAAATCATATTGTTGTTTAACAGCATCCGTTTTCATTAAACCATTTGCTCTTAATAATAAATTAAAACCCGTTCCTACAGTAGCTCCTAGGTCATAATCGTATCCAGCCATTACATAATAATGCCTAACTCCATCAACATTCAAGTCTTTTAGTTGAGTTTGGCTCAAGTTTGTAGTTGATACTCCTAAATATAAACTATTAGGGTGTTGGTAATACAGTCCTGCATTAAAACTCATCCCTGCATCTTTGGTTCCCGAGACAGGTATAGCTACATCAATTCCTGCTGGAATATTATCAGGAGTTACCCAAACGGCACTTATTGTTTTTGTATTGTAACTTGCAGCTAAACCTATTCCTAAGTCTCCGCCTGCAATTGTTAGTCCTAAGTCTTTTAAATGAAGAGAATATGATAATCTTAATGTATTGTTAGTTTCCCAAGCAATTTGATCATTGTAATAAGTAAATCCAAAACCTCCTTTAAGCTTACTAAACTTAGGTGTAGTAAAGTTAATTAAAGTAGTAGATGGTTCTCCAGAATTTAATCCTGTCCATTGCTTTCTAGCAATTGCAGTAAGACACCAAGAGTCAGTGAATCCTGCCGAAGCTGGATTATAGGACAATTTATCGAACATAAAATGCGTCAATTGAGGGTCCTGTTGTGCTTTGGAAACAAACGTGAAACTAAGTGCAAAGGCGATTAATACAATTCTTTTCATAGGGTTCTCTTTATTAATATGAAGTGCTAAAATAGTCAAAAAATTGTATTCTAGAAATTTTTTATCAAAAGAATTGTGTTAAAAAACTAAAGTATTTTTAATTATATCACAAGAAGAATGGGAAACAGAAACTAATTGATATTAATTTTATTGTACGTTTTTATCCAAATATCTGGCATTTCATCTTTTAGGGCAGTTTGATAGTCCTTGTAGGAACACGGAACTAGATGATACCTTTGGTATTTAACTTGCCCAGAAGGAGGGTAAGGAATCTTCATCCACCACCTGTCTGACTTTGCACTTTTCACAAATATCAATTCTTCTTCCGAAGCAGACAAAACTACTTTATATTTGGTGTAGTTCTTATTGTTTGTTAGAGGTGTTTCGTTTTTTCTTAATTGAAACCCTTCAATAAAAAACCAAATCATTTGTGCAACCAAATGGGCAGTTTGACCATGAATATCATATTCTGGCGTCATTTCAAAAAAGCCTACTACATTCATCTTGTCACTCATGCCAGCATACCTAGATAGTTGACAGGCTTCATTTCCAAAAAATCCATTGGGAGAAGCAAAACTTGTTCCTGGCACTTCGCTTTGACGAATACTATTCAAATCAAAACTTAATATATTGGTGTTTCTCAATATTGGCTCAGCTAAAGAAATATCAGCTTGCAAGTCTCCAAGTCGTGTATTATCAAAATATAATTTATCCATCAATTTTACATTCTCTGGATTGAGATAATAGGCTTGACTTCCCAAATTTGAATAATTGAACAAATAATTGGGCTGAGAAAGGATTATATCTTTTAAATACGAGTTGTTGTTGGTTTCGTTAATATGCTGAAAATCGATTTTTCTATCTATTGTTGTTAGGTTTACAACTTGCTCTAGTTTTTCATAGGCTTTGTAAATTCCTAACGTAAGTTCTTGACTTCCGCCAATTACAACTGGAATGATATCTTTTTTTACCAATTCTTGAACCATTTCAGATAAAGCATAGAGAGTATCATGCAAAGTTTCACCCTGAATAATATTTCCTAAATCAATTATTTTAGATTTACTATCGGAAAACAATCCATACAAGTGCTCTCTCACATAATCTGGACTTTCTTTTACCGAAGAAACTGAGCTTCCTCTAGATTCTTTGACTCCAATAATTGCTAAATCAAACTCTTTTTCTATTGATTTACCTTGATGAAATTCAACTTTTGACCCCAGTGTGTTTTCCCCTTGCTGATATTGATTTATAATATCTGGGTTGTGGGTTGTGAGAAAAATAGAAAAATCCATACTTATTTTTTCTTAGCTTTTGGTTTGGCTTTAGCCTTAGCTTTTGGCTTTGCTTTTTTCTTAGCTGGTTTTGCTTTCTCAATCATTGCCTTTACTTCTTCCAAAGTTAATTCCTCTGCTTTAGTCGTTTTTGGCAATTCTATTTTGGTTTTCCCTTTCAAAACATTAAACCTTCCCCATCTTGCTTTTTCTACTCTTATTCCTTCTTCTTCCCAGTTATGAATTACTTTATCTATCTCTTTTTGTTTCTTTACTTCTATCAGTTCCACAATGTCTTCATCCGATAAATTATCGTGGTCGTACTTTTTATTTACATTAATAAAGATTTCATTCCATTTAATAAAAGGACCAAATCTTCCACTCCCTTTTTGTACTGGCAACCCTTCGTATTCATAAATTGGCGCATCAGCTTTTTCTTTTTCAATAATTAATTCTGTTGCTCTTGCTAAGTCTACGTTCATTGGGTCTTCTCCTTTTGGTATAGACACAAATTTTTCGTTATGCTTAATATAGGGTCCAAACCTTCCGTTAGATACTATCACATCACTTCCTTCGTATATTCCTAAATCTTTTGGTAATTTGAATAAATCAATTACCTCCTCAAGGCTGATAGTAGAAATACTTTGATTAGGTTGAAGTGAAGAAAATTTAGGTTTTGGAGCATCTTCATCCTCCAAAGTTCTTCCAATTTGTGCCATGGGTCCAAATCTTCCTATTCTTACTAAAATATCTTCTCCCTCTTCCGTTTTTCCAAGGACTCTTTCTCCTGACTGTCTTTCTCCATGCTCAAGTGTATGCTCTACTTTTGTATGAAAAGGATTATAAAATTTCTTAATCATGTCAGTCCATTTCAATAATCCTTCTGCAATATCATCAAATTCCTTTTCTACGGATGCAGTAAAGTTATAATCTAAGATTCCATCGAAATTCTCTACTAAAAAATCATTTACAACTGTTCCAATATCAGTTGGGTGAAGTTTATTCTTGTCTCCTCCGAAGTTTTCAGATAATTCTTTCGTTTCTATTTTTCCATTCTTAAGAGTTAACTGACCGTAATTTCTTGATTTGTAATCTATTTCTTCTTTAGAAACATACCCTCTTTTTTGCACAGTTGTAATCGTTGGCGCATAAGTTGAAGGTCTTCCAATTCCAAGCTCTTCTAGTTTCTTAACTAAAGCTGCTTCAGAGAATCTTGCGGGTGGCCTTGTATACCTTTGTGTTGCTTCTATTATTTTTTTAGAAACAGCATCTCCAACATTCATTGGAGGAAAAATTCCTTCATTCTCGCTTTCCAAATCTTCGTTTTCATCGTCTTTCCCTTCCAAGTAAACTTTTAAAAATCCTTCAAATTTTATAATCTCTCCTCTTGCCGTAAATAACTCGCTAATTTTTGATCCTGCTACTTTTACTGTCGTTTTTTCTAATAAAGCTTCACTCATTTGAGAGGCAATTGCTCTTTTCCAAATCAATTCATACAATCTGTTCTCACTGCTATCTGTTCCTGCAGAGTGAACAGCAAAACTTGAGGGTCTTATTGCTTCGTGAGCTTCTTGTGCTCCTTTTGTTTTTGTTTTAAATACTCTTGGAAAAGAAAAATCATCTCCGTAAGATTTTACAATTTCTGCTTTCGCTCCATTTCTTGCTGTTTGAGACAAGTTAATAGAATCTGTTCTCATGTAAGTTATTCTCCCTGCTTCATACAGTTTTTGAGCAACACTCATTGTCCTACTTACCGAATATCCTAACTTTCTACTTGCTTCTTGTTGCAGTGTAGAAGTTGTAAATGGAGGTGCTGGGGATTTTTTTGCTGGTTTTTTCTGAATGTCATCAATCTTAAAATCAGAGTCTTTACATTGATTTAAAAAAATTAATGTTTCTTCTTCTGTTTTGAAAGTTTTACCTAAATCTGATTTGATTACAGTTCCATCCAATACAAATTCTGCCTTTACTTTATAAGCTGCAGAAGATTCAAACCCTCTTATTTCTCTTTCTCTTTCTACAATTAATCTTACAGTTACAGACTGAACTCTCCCTGCAGATAATGACGGTTTAATTTTTTTCCAAAGTACAGGAGATAATTCAAATCCTACCAGTCTATCCAATACTCTTCTTGCTTGCTGAGCATTTACTAAGTCAATATTTATTTCTCTTGGATTTTCAATTGCGTTTTGAACCGCAGTTTTTGTAATCTCATTGAATGTGATTCTTTTGGTTTCTTTTTTATCAAGACCTAAAGTTTCGTATAAATGCCATGAAATAGCTTCTCCTTCTCGATCCTCATCAGTCGCAAGCCACACAATGTCTGATGCTTTTGTCAATTTTATTAATTCTGCTACTACTTTTTTCTTGTCTTCAGAAACTTCATAGTTAGGATTAAAATCATTTTCGATGTCAATTCCCATTCCTTTTTTTGGAATATCTCTCACGTGACCAAAACTAGATTTTACCGTAAATCCTTTTCCTAAATAACCTTCAATGGTTTTTGCTTTGGCAGGTGACTCAACTATGACTAAGTTTTTTGACATATGGTATTCTATTTTATTCACTTAAAGTGAAGGAATTATTTGAACTAATTTAAATGAAGATGTACTCCATTTAATAACCACAAAACTAAGGACTTTTTAAGTACTATTCCAAATGAAAATTAAAATAGAGGACATTTTAATCTCTTTCCACCTACTAAATTTTAATAATTTTGTAAGTAAAGGTCAATAATCCGTATCGTTTTAGGACGTTTACACTTGACTCTGTTAGATAGTTTGCCTGTCCGTAGTTCGAGATTCCAGTCCTCTGATTAAGAGCGTCATAAATAGATAATCGCAAGTATCCTTTTTTGTTTTTAAATATTGTTTTAGCAACAAATGCATCAAGAATAAAAAAGTTTTGAGCGACCGCTAAAGATTTTCCTGAATAAATATTTTGAGTACCTGTAATTCCAAATTCCCAATCCTTTTTTAATTCCACGTCTATTTCTCCCACAATCTTGGTGTTGATGTACATTGAACTAACCTGATCACTTATTCCTATTTGATTTAAATTGGCGCTTGAACTTATTTCTAACAAGGCTCTTACAATTTTATCGTTGGTGTTTCTTAACGAAATTGACCCTCCGTAATTGTAAGTTAATGATCTGTTTTCTTGGTTATCTATTAAATTATAACCTTGGTTTACACCAAAACTTAAACCTGTTCTAAACTTAGTCTTTATTTTAGAAACCTTGAAGCTATATCTCAAATTAGTATTTACGCCTAAATTATCTTGAGTGTTTTGAGGGGTTGTCGTTTGTAATTTACTAATCGAATCAAAATAACGCGCGTTAGTTATGTCGTTATTCACTGCATACGCATTCAAGCTAACTCCAGTTTGTCTTTCGGAAAAAGCATCATACTTAAACCAATTAAAACCCATGTTATGAGAATATTCTGGTTTCAAATTAGGATTTCCTGTGTATATATTTAATGGATTAGAGTTGTCAAAAACTGGCTGTAATTGACTAATCGTTGGTTCATTAAATGCAGTAGAGTATCTTAAATTTATGTTAGTTTTCATTCCGTTTCGCTTTCTCCAGTTAAAATTTGGTAACAGAACTTGAAAATTTTGATTTATGCTTTCTGTGTTTTCATCCCTTGTCCCTTTAAGTGCTGATTTTTGTGCATCAACTCCGGCAACTAACATGCTTTTTCCTAGCTTGTAATTGTATTTTAAACCCAATTGGTTGTAGTAGTAATTACTCTTAAAGAAATTACTTAAGGTTTGATTAAAAACAGAATTTCCTGCAACCAAATCGTAAAAGTCTTTGTTGTTTTCTTGTGCTTGATTGTAATAACTATAGTCGGCAATAATAAAAGATTTTTTAGTCAGCTTTTCAGTATAAGCTACTTTTCCATAATATTCCAATTTATTGACCAATTGAGATTGATCTTGGTTAATGATTCCAATAAAATTAGAGCCATCTCTTAAATTGATACTTCTATCTGTTTCTAATTGAGTCTTACTCACATTATTCAAATAGTAAAAATCTCCTAAAAAATTTAATGACCTTCCTGACTTATTAAATTTCTTCTTATAATCTATACCGAGAGTCGTATTTAATCCATTTCCGGTAGCATATGAGCTACTAGTAGAGGTGTTATTTGTAGCATCAGAAAACAATTGGTTCTCATTGGATATCTCGTTCGTTTTGGATGCGGTATAAATTCCAACTAAACTTAAATCCAATCTGTTTTGAGCATTAAATTCATGTTGTAATTTAGCATTCAATCTGTAATTTTGTAAATCTTGATTTTGATCATTTGTATTGTTTGATTTAAAAGAAGAGTTAGCTAAGTAATTCACACTATTTGTTATTCTATTGATATCAGAATTAGAATTATTGACGAAAAAAGAAGATATAATGTGAGTCGATTTTCCGATGTCTTGGTTGTAATTTATTCCTCCAGCAAGAGAAGAAGCTATTCCGTTATTTACTCCAGGAACATTTATTGGAACTCCAGTTGAAGAAGGGTCAAAATTAGATTTTCCTGTTTTCATTACATTGCTAATCCCTCCCATAAAGTTGAAATAATCTCTGTAAGAAAAACCTTGTTCATTCACATTATTTGCCATTACTAAAGTGGTAAATTGTGCCTTTTGAGAAAATCTATTCAAATTTAATTTTCCTTTGTATCTATTTTCAAGACCCCCTCCAGCACTGACTTCTCCAAACAATCCTTTTTTTCTGTCTTTTTTCAAGGTAATATTTATCGTTCTACTCGTCTCCCCGTCATCTACACCTGTAAATTCAGCTAATTCAGATTTCTTATCAAAAACCTGAACCTTATCAATTGCATCAGCAGGAATATTCTTAGTTGCAATTTTTGGATCATCTCCAAAAAACTCCTTCCCATCGACATAAATTTTATTTACCACTTCACCATGAGCAGTTATCTCCCCGTCAGAATCTACCTCAATTCCAGGCATTTTCTCTAATAGCTTTTCTACATTTGCCCCTTTTTGAGTTTTGAAAGAACTCGCATTATATTCCACGGTATCATTTCTAAAAACAATAGGAATATATTCCCCTTCTATTGAGACCTCTTTCAAATATTTATCGTTATTGGATAGTTTTAAAATATCTAAATCGATAATTTCATTTGCTCCTCCCACCTCAATTTTTTTACTAAAAGTTCGGTAGCCCATAAAAGACAGCTGTAGAGTGTAAGAATTGGGTTTTACATTTTTAATTTCAAAATCTCCTATTCCATTGGAAACTGCATAATTGATTAAGGACGAATCTTTATCCGATAAAATGACCACAGTGGTATAGGGTAAAGGTGTGTTTATAGAGTCCACAACCGAACCTTGAATTGTATAGGAATTTAAATCTTGGCTAATTGCACCAAAAAAAGAAAAACTAATTATGATGGATAAAACTAATGTTTTCATAAAGTATATTTTAACTAATAAAATAGGTGACTATCTCCCTTTGCCTCCTCTTCCTCGACCTCCCCCTTTTTGCCATTTTTTCACCCTCTCTTTTATCAGCTTATTGTAAGCTTGCTCACTTTTCACTTCTGTTCCCTTACTGGGTGCTTTCACCATTCTATCATTCACTTCTTTTATTTCTATTACGTCTGCAGTAATTATAACATCCATTGCAAAATCTTGCATCATCATCATTTTTCGTCCTTTTTTCTTCACTTCTCCTTCCTTTTTGATTTTGATGAATTTTGCTTCTAAAATCATTCCTGGCAATCCATACAATCCTTTTGGCCCAGAAGAAACTGGGATTTGAGACGAGAACCAAGCTTCAACTACATACAATGAATCTTCTTTTTGAGCCTTCATACAAGGATATCCCTTTATCATTTTTTGCTCCATTACAATTTTCCATTTGTAATCTATTAATGGTTGCTTTACAAGAAATTCACTCCCCATAAAGTCTTTTTGAATGTAGTTTTTATTTTCCTTCTTATTGTAATAAATAATATCTGCTTTTGGCTTAAAAGCCATCATATAATTAGCTTCTTGATTAACTTCACTTTCTGTAAGTTCTGCTGATTTTTCTTTGTAAATAGTTTCGTTATTTTTGAAGTACAAGACAGTTTCTGTTCTCTCAAAACTTTTCATGAACTCCTCAATGTATTTTGTTCTTCCACCCATCATGGCAGCACGTTCAGGGTTAGACTTTTTTAGGCTATCCATTCCCTCATTCATTTCTTCAATTTTTTCTGTCATATCTAAACTTTCAATGTATGTAATTTGACCTTCCTTATTTTGAGAAAATGAAGTGACACATATAAAACTTAGCACTATTAAACTTAACTTTTTCATGATTCTATATTTTTTATTATCCAATTTTACAAAATTAACACCTGATGAATTAAACAATTATTGCCAATGGTCAATTTGAATGATTAGAGGTAAAACTAACCTCTTTTTTTATTTGGACGAGAAGAAAAGGAGAATCCTTTTGAAAAGAATTAAATACAATTCTCTTTGCGAAACACTGCAATTATGTCAGTTTATTTTATCTTTGCATAGAAATTGAATAGATTAGAGTAAATGCAAACAACAGAAAAGAAAATAGACGAAAGCAAGCAGGGAGAGGCTTTAATTCTTGATACAAATACTGCCAAAAACAGTAAAAAACTGTATTTAGAAAGTTATGGGTGTGCTATGAATTTTTCGGACAGTGAAGTGGTTGCTTCTATACTGAGTAAAAATGGATATTCTACGACAAGAAATATAGAAGAATCGGACTTAATTCTCTTGAATACCTGCTCAATTAGAGACAAGGCTGAACAGACAGTAAGAAAAAGGCTAACCACTTTCAAAAAAATGAAAAAAGCAAAACCTAGCCTGATGGTTGGAGTTTTGGGATGCATGGCAGAACGATTAAAAACTGCTTTATTGGAAGAAGAAAAATTAGTTGACTTGGTTGTAGGCCCTGATGCTTACCGTGATTTACCTAATTTATTACAGATAACAGAAGGAGGTCAAAAATCTGTAAATGTATTGCTTTCTAGAGAAGAAACTTATGCTGATATTTCTCCTGTGAGATTAGATAATACAGGTGTTACTGCTTTTGTATCAATCACAAGGGGTTGCGATAATATGTGTTCTTTTTGTGTAGTTCCTTTTACTAGAGGTAGAGAAAGAAGTAGAAATCCTTTAACAATAGTTGCCGAAGCAAGAGATTTATATGAAAGAGGGTACAGAGAAGTAACTCTTTTGGGACAAAATGTAGATAGTTACAGATGGAACATGAGTTCTAAAGGTGAAATAAAAGACGAGACAATCCCAACTACCAACTTTGCACAATTGATGGAAATGGTGGCTTTGGTTAGTCCATTAATGAGAGTTAGATTTTCTACTTCGCATCCAAAAGATATGGGTAATGATGTAATTGAAACTATTGCGAAACACGCTAATATTTGTAATTACATTCACCTTCCTGTTCAATCAGGAAATAGTGATTTGCTTAAAAAAATGAATCGAGGATATACCCGAGAATGGTATTTGAATAGAATTGCTGCAATACATAGAATCTTACCCAATGCTACAATTTCTACGGATATTATTACCGGATTTTGTGGAGAAACGGAAGAGCAGCATCAAGACACTTTGAGTTTGATAAAAGAAGTAAAATTCTCAGCTGCCTTTATGTATAAATACTCGGAAAGACCAAAAACACTGGCCGAAAGAAAATACGAAGATGATATTCCAGAAGAAATAAAACAAAGAAGGTTAACCGAAATAATTAAAGTACAACATGAAAATCAATTAGCTTATTTTGAGAAACAAATAGGAAGGGAATTTGAAGTTTTGATTGAAAAAGTATCAAAAAAATCGGACGAAGAGTATATGGGAAGGAATGAACATAGCTCTTCGATTATATTCCCTAAAGGAAATCACAAGGTTGGAGAATACGTGAACGTGAAAATTACAAGTTGCACAAAAGCTTCTATGAGAGGCGAATTAATTTAATAGAATGGATTTACAATCAGTAAAACAAAGGTTTGGAATAATAGGAAATTCAATTGGGCTTAACCGAGCTCTTGAAGTTGGCATGCAGGTTGCTCCTACTGATATTTCGGTATTAATAACTGGTGAAAGTGGAACAGGAAAAGAAACGATTCCACAATTAATTCATCAATACAGTAAAAGAAAACATGCCGAATACATTGCAGTAAACTGTGGAGCGATTCCCGAAGGAACAATAGATTCTGAGTTGTTTGGACATGAAAAAGGTTCATTTACTGGAGCACACGAAAAACGAAAGGGATATTTTGAGCAAGCAGACGGAGGAACTATATTTTTGGATGAATTAGGAGAATTACCTCTTTCTACACAGGCCAGATTACTGAGGGTTTTGGAAGCCGGAGAGTTTTTTAAAGTAGGTTCTTCTAAAGTTCAAAAAACAGATGTGAGAGTTATTGCTGCTACCAATGCAAAATTGGAAGAGGCGATTCAAAAAGGGAAATTTAGAGAGGATTTGTATTATAGATTGAGTACTGTTCCAATTAAATTACCTCCATTGAGAGAAAGAAGGGACGACATTCATTTGTTATTCAGGAAATTTGCTTCGGATTTTGCAGAGAAATATAGAATGCCAACCATTAGCTTAACTCCAGAAGCTAAAGAAATGCTAGTACATTACGACTGGAAGGGAAACATTAGACAATTAAAAAATATCACGGAACAAATCTCTGTTATTGAAAACAAAAGAGAGATAAATGCCGATAAATTGGCAACTTATTTACCGGCTGTTTACCAAAATAATTTACCTGTTTTGTTGCCCAATGATGGGGAATCACACTCTGGAATGAGTGAAAGAGATATTTTGCATAAAGTGCTTTTTGATATGAAGAAAGACATTACAGAATTGAAAAAAATTATTGTAGATCTTGTTCAAAGCAATGGAGATGTAAACACAGATTTTCCAGAAAATGACATTGAAATCATCAATAAAATGAACAAGGATGTGAAGGAAAATTACAATAGTAATTATTCTTCAAAACCTTCGATTTCTTACCAATCTCAGCAAATGCATGAACACGAAGAAGTGGAAGAAATTCTTTCTTTGGAAGAAAAAGAGAAGGAAATGATAACCAAAGCACTTGACAAACACAGAGGAAAAAGAAAGTATGCGGCTAATGAATTAGGGATTTCTGAAAGAACACTTTACCGCAAGATAAAGGAATATGGATTAAAGTAGAGAGTAGAAATCATTACAAGCTATAAAAACTCAATATCTTCCTTTCATCCCCTTTAGCTGTAAGCAATTCTTGAAGTGGGATGTCATTTTCTTCGTAGTATTGCTTTACCATTCGGTAACCAATCCATTTACCTATTCCTCCTGGTGACTCTGGAGGCAATCCTGGAGTAAAACTCCCTGGATTTATATAAGAGGCTATTTCTTTGCCGCTTTTAGAGTATATGAGGTTAAATTCAATCAAGTTCTCATACAATTGTTTCTCACTTCTTTCACACCATTCCATTTCTACTTGGGTGTATTGAAATTTAATAGCAATAGATTTTCTTGGCATCATAGCGTCTAACGCTAACATCATTTTTCCATGGTAAATAATAGAAGAAAGAAAATCTTTGCGTAACGCATAATTAGAATTATTTATAAATTCCATTCGATCAGAAAAATTATAGTAAATCCAGCTTTTAACCGATTCTGAAACCATGTTCTCTGGATCCATATCCTCTTTCCCATATTGAAAATATTTGTCGCCTGGCAGAAACTTTACTACATCACTATTTCTTCCAATAAACATATCCAATCCTATTCCTAAAGTATCGGCATAAGGAAATGATTTTGCTCCGCTAAAATTAGAATAAAAAGTTACAATTTTTGGAATCGTTTTCTCAGGAAAATAATAGGAGTAATGCTTAAAAGCATCTTCTAACTCCTGTTCATAAGAACTAAAATCGGAATATGATTTATCCAATTCTTGTTTTATAAAATTGACAGTAGAATCTGTTAAAAATTTCTCTAACCTGTAAGTAATCATTGGGTCTTGTGGAAGTCCCATATTCATCATTTGAGAAATGAAAGTTTCGTATAAATACCCATAATCATTTACCCATTTAGAATTTAATTCTCTTAATTTATACAAATCGGCTTCAAATAACTCTTTATCTAACCGTGAAATTGAAAGGTCTATTTCTTGATTAGAAACATCTACATTCAATTTACTTTTTTCCGAACAAGAAATCAGAAATATGATTAATACTAGAACAATTAAATGATTTGTCTTCTGCATATAATGGAGGATTGGTTTGCAACTATAACTCTTAATTCTATTCATATCAGAGGAGTTTTTCAAAAAAAAATCTCCACAATGAGTGCTCATTCTTATAAGTAATTGATGTTGTAAAACTCTTGGTATTTTTTCAAGTCTTTATTCTGAAATAGAGTAGAATAATTTTTTGGTGTAATAGTGAAATATTCATACTTGGTAATAAAATTCTTCATTTTTGGATTTACTTTAAAAGCTACATAATAGCTGTGAGCCTCTATTTTATTATCTAATTGTTTCACCAAAATTGTTTGGTGAGTCTTGTTAAGTCCTATTGCCGAAATTTTAAGTCCCTTCTCATCAAATGATGAACTATTGAAATTACTTAAAGCAATTTTTAATTTATTTATGTTCGCATTCAAAGGCACTACTATTGCAAAATAATGAACAGATTTTTCATCCACAGTAAAATCAACTTTTTGGATGTCTTCTCCTTTATTTATTTCATTTCTCAGTTTTCCCAAAGCTTTTTCAGCAATTGAACCTACTTCAGTGTTAGGACACTTTTCTACAACTGCAGCTAATGATTTTTCTAAATTCTTCTTATCATTAGAATTAGAGTATGCTCTTGCTTTCAAAAACAACAGTCTACACTCATAAGGATTTAGATCTTCCTCTGCCAAAATTTTATCAATGTGAGAAACTGCTTCGTTACTTTTTCCATTCATTACAAGATTGTAGGCAATCACGTAGGCATTTTCATATTTTTTCTCTCCTTTATTCATTTTAGAAGCATAATTAGGGTCCAAAATAATTTTTGCTTCTTTAGATTCTGGGTAATTGGAAAGAATAAAGTTCTTAACTGCTACTACATCTTCATTTTGGTTTATATCTTGATACAGGACGTAAAGTTGGTAAAGAGATGGTGCAATTTTTATATTAGGATGGTATCTTTTCTTGTTGTCTTTAAAAGATTTAATTGCTTCTGGATTATTATCCAATACATTCACATAAATAAGACCAGAAAGATAATTGGAATTAATAATAGACATTTGTGCCTCTGCAATTGCTTCTTTGGTTACAGGAACTTTTGATAAATACTCTTCTATTTCCTTATCGCCAACTACAGGGGAATTATTTATATCCACCATTTCACCATCACCCATCTGACTTTTGTTTGACCTCCTCCAATTATCTTCAAGCTTGGCACTTCCCCAAACAGCTTTAAATGATTTAATTCCTTGTGCTTTCACCTTTTCATTGTAAATCCAAAAGCTCCCTTTTTGACCAATAGAATTCCCTGGTAAACCAGCCTCTATAATTACTATTGCATTACTAGCTTCTTCTTTTAACCTTTGTTCTTCTAGTTTTTGGATTTTTTCTTTGTACAAAATATCCTCTACTCTATCTCTTCTTTGTTTCTCTGGCAATAGACCAATCTGCACCAAACTATCTTTAAGAATAATATTGTTGATATACCCCACCAATCTTGTCAAACTTTCATTTTTATCCTTTATCTGAGTGTATCTTTCACTTTCTTTGTCTAACTCTGTTAATGTACTGTCGTAGTATTTTTGAGCTGGTACATATTCTTTATTATCAAAATACAAGTCTGCCAATCTTAAAAAAGTTTTTCCTTTTTGAGTCTTATTAGAAGGAGGATAACTAGCCGATTGCTCCAAATAATCTACGCCTGTTTCTTTGTTAGCTTGTTGCAATTCGATATCGGCAAGAGCATAAAAAATTTGATCTCTAAATTCAATATACTTTACATCTTTTGCCAACTTCTCAAGTTCTCTCTTAAGAGCACCTCTATTAGAGCTACTTGCAAGCAAAGCTCTATTTATCCTGGAATAAAATCCCATTTGATAATTGTTGCTCTTTTTTATCACATAAGAATACAGTTCAGTTGAATTGGAATTACTTCCAAGCTTTTGGTTCAATTGTGCTTGTATAAATTTGTAACGGACTTTTGATTTTTTAGACTTCACATAATTTAACGCACTATCCAAAAGTTGAATTGATTCTTTGTATTCTTCTTTTCTCAAATAATAATCGGCAAGAGTTGCAAAATAATCTGAAGCCATTTTTTCTGGAAACTCTACAAGAAAAGAACGCTCTTCTTTTCTTTCTTCTCTTTTTTTAGTGACTCTTACTTTGGATCTTTTTCTTACCCTTTTCTTTTGTCTTTTAGAGTATTTCTTTCCGCTTTTTTTTGAGTTTTTTTCGTCACTTAATTCTTTAGCTTCTTTTTCTACTTTTATTTCATTTAAGTAACTCAATGCTTTAGGATAGTTTCCCATTTCTATGTAAGACTTCGCTAGCCAAAGTTTTGCATAGTATTTTGTCTCATTCTTTTCATACATTTTTATGATGTACTCAAATTTTTCTATCGCAGCAGGATATTCTCTTTTATAAAAATAGCTAATTCCCATTGTTAGCCAATTTTCATCCATCCATTGTCCATATTCATCCTTCGCCCTTCTCCCCTTTTTCTCATTAGGCATAGCATGCTTAGTAATCACAACTGATGTTTTATCAATTGCTCTATTCATTTCAGGAAAATACGCTTTGGATTGTTCCTCGTTAGGATATCTATTTACTGTGATCAAAACAGAAAAGTCCTCCACAACATTTCTTGAAAAATCTTTATTTGTTACTTTAATTATTTCTCTAGCATTGAAATAACCATTGTAGTAAGCAGTGGTATTGTGATAAAATCTATTTAATCGTTTATCCTTTTCAGTAGAACAACTAATTGCAAAAACTAAAATAAGTAAATAGAGTATGTATGAAGTATGTTTTGTCATAAAATAAATTAGCAGTATTCTGCTTTTTATCAATCAGTAAATGTAAAAATTAATCAATAAACTGCCACTATAACTAATAATAAATTAAAATATTTTATCTTTAATCAACTAAATCGCTACAAAAGTCGACTTATAGTTTTATGAAACAAAAGTTTAAACAATTAAAAGCATATCTAAACAGAAAAAATAAACTTATTCTTCTGAACCCTAAAACCTATGAAGAAAAGTTTGCACTTTCTATAAACAACAGAAACTCCATTCTTGTTGGGATTGTATTTACCTTACTATTTGGGTTTATTTTTTATTTAGTTATTTCTTATACTTCTTTGAAAAGATTTATCCCTGGATTTCCAAAAAATGCCTCTGAATTATATGAGATTGATAAAAACAATCAAATTAAAATAAATAAGCTAGATACCAAAAACAAAAATCGAGAATTGTGGATTACTAATTTGCAAAACATCTTGAATGAAGAAGATTCTATCTTACTGAAAGATATAAACGATACTTTAATAAAGGATTCTACATTCGATTACAAAAAAGTAGTTTTTGAGAGAATAAAAGAAGACTCTGCTTTAAGAAAGAAAGTCGTTGAATACAACAGCTCAAATAAAAATTCTATTGTGAGAAGTATTCTTGTGAGTATTCTTAAATATGAAAAACCACACGAAGGAAAAATTATTGGACGTAAAACTGGGGCATTACATCAAGCTAAATTTGAAGCTCCTTACAAATCGAAAGTAAGAACCGCAATGGAAGGAACCGTTATTTCAAAATCTGATAATTCACTTGTGCTTCAGCATCAAAATAATATTGTGAGTGTATATCAAAATTTCACAGATGTTTCTCCTAAAGTTGGAGACGAACTAAGTCGCGGAACTAAAATAGGAATTGTGAAAGACACTATGTTTCAATTTCAAATTTGGTATAAGGGAGTTTCTGTTCCTGTAGATGCTTTTGAAGATTTATAAAATCCTAAATCTCCATCAACTCTTGAGAAAAAGCAAATAATTCCTTTTCTGCAAACGGTTTTGCCATTACTTGTACTCCAAACGGCATGCCATTAGAGTGATTTCCTAACGGTAATGAGATAGCGGGATTTCCACTTAAATTAGCGTGAACCGTAAAGATGTCTTGTAAATACATAGTAATTGGATCTTTTACATTTTCTCCAATTTTAAAAGCAGTATCTGGTGTTGTTGGCCCAAGAATCACATCAAATTCAGTTAAAACCTCTTTTGTTTTGTCTTGAATCAATCTTCTTACTTTCATTGCCTTGGTGTAATAAGCGTCATAATATCCTGAGCTTAATACAAAAGTACCCAACATTATTCTTCGTTTCACTTCTTCTCCAAAACCTTCGGTTCTAGATAAAACATAAGTAGATTCTATGTCGTGAGCATTGGGACTTCTGTACCCAAAATGAACACCATCATAACGAGAATAGTTAGAAGAAGCTTCAGCTGTGGTCAATACATAATAAGTAGGAACCATATAATCCAAGTAAGGAAAATCAAACTCTTCAACTTTATGTCCTTTTAATTTTAGTTTTGTAACCAAATCAAAAATTGTAGTTTTTATCTCAGGGCTTAATCCTTTGCTTTCTATTACTTGTCTTGGTATTCCAATTTTTAATTTTTTATCAGACGAGAGTGATTCTACATAATTACCTACTTCAAGAGCAGAAACAGTGCTGTCAAACTCATCTTTACCTGCCATTACTTGAGTAAGCAAGGCTGCATCTTCTATGTTTGTTGTAAAAGGTCCAATTTGATCAAAGGAAGAAGCGTAAGCTAACAACCCCCATCTAGAAATTCGTCCGTAAGTTGGTTTAAATCCTACTACTCCACAAAATGAAGCAGGCTGACGGATAGAGCCTCCCGTATCAGATCCTAAAGTTGCAATACACAATCCTGCTGCAACTGCTGCTGCTGAACCACCAGATGAACCTCCTGGGACTCTATCTTCTTGTATTGGATTTAGTACGTTTCCTTTGGATGAATTTTCATTGGAACTTCCCATTGCAAATTCGTCACAATTTAATCTTCCAATAATTATAGCATCTTCTGCCAATAATCTTTCTACTGCCGTAGAGGAATATAAGGATTCAAAACCCTCAAGAATTTTTGATGCTGAAGAAACTTTATGTCCTTCGTAACAAATATTATCTTTAATACCAATTACAAAACCAGCTAGTTTACCTGCTGTTTGGTTAGCTAATTTTTCATCTACCAATTTTGCTTGAGCAAGAGCAGATTCTTCAAAAACTTCGAGAAAGGCATTGAGGTGCTTTTTCTCTTCAATTTTTGCAATATAATTTTGTACAACCTCAACACAATTTGTGCTGTTGCTGTTCAATTTCTTTTTTAATTCAGAATAACTTGAAAACAAGACAGGAGTTTTTATTTATCTTCTAATACATTATCAACAGAATCCTTAGACTTGGAGTCTTTTTCGTCTCCTTTTGATGCATCCTTAAATTCTTTGATTCCACTTCCTAAACCTCTCATTAATTCTGGAATTTTTTTTCCTCCAAATATTAATAGTACAACCACAACTATCAAAATAATTTGTGGCCCACCAATCATACCTAATAAAACAACTGAGTTCATAATATTTTCTATTTATTATTACAAATGTAGTAATAAACTAAACACAAAAAAAAAGTGAAGTCTTTTACTTCACTTTTTTATTCGAAATGTTTTGAGTCCAACTTATTTCGTCAACATTTTTATTTGTTTGTATAATTCATCTTCATCTCCAGGAACGTAATTATTGTGTTCATAAACTATTTTTCCCTCTCCATCTATTAAGAAAGTGTAAGGAACATTATTTACATTCATTGCTCTTTTAAGATCTTGATTTGCGTCAATGTAAACTTCGTACTCCCAACCTTTAGAATCTACATATGGCTTTACTTTGTGCTTGTTTCTTGAGTCATCAATTGAAATTGCAATAAGTTTCACACCTGTTTCTTCTTGCCAATCTTCATATACCTCAGAGATATTATTCAATTCTTTTTTACAAGGACTACACCAAGTTGCCCAAAAACTGATAACCATAGGTTTTCCATCATTTTTAAAAGTAGAAGTATTGATTGTTTTCCCTTGAAGAGTTTTAACATTCACTGAAGGAACAGTTTTATTATTGCCTCTAGTAAAAGAAAAAACGAAAGCCGTAAGGGCTAATAAGATTGAAAATTTGATTGTTTTGCTCATTTTGTTAATTTTTTTTTTGTAAATTTACACAGTGTGAATGTAGTAATAACCATGCCAAGTTTCACTACAAATATTATATTAACTATTCTATAACCAAACATAATGATTAAAAAATTACTTTCTGTAGCCGTAATAGCTTGTTTTTCTAGCTCAATGGCTCAAAATATTGAACTTAGAAATCACAATGGTACTGCGCTAATAAATAGTACTGCAATTACACTTGTAGATACTTTGGAAAACGACAACAACCAAGATATAGCAGTAGAAATTGATGCAACTAGTAAATTTTCTAGCTCAACAAATATCAAAGTAAAAAGATATGAGCTTACGACAACTTCACCTCTCTCTGAGAATGCGATTTGCTGGGGTGTTTGTACAATCAATATATTATGGGGAACAAAACCTCTAGATACAACAGATCAAGTTCCAATGAACTTAAATCAAAAAGTAATATTTTCTGGACACGTTTATCCAAGGTTAAAAGCAGGAACAACTGTTTTTAAATACGTATGGTATGATGTAACAAATCCTAATGACAGTGCATGGGTAGATGTAACTTTTGACATAAGAAATCCAAATGCTGTAGGAATAGAAGAATTAAAAAAAGAGACATCTATTAAAATATTTCCAAACCCAGCAACTAATTATGTGAATGTGGCCATTACTTCTAACGAGGTAAATAAAAATATTCAAATAATTGATCTATTAGGAAAGGTTGTATACTCAAATACTCTTGCAGAAAACAATTCTCAACTAAGAGTTAACACTTCAAACTTATTACCTGGAGTATACTTTGTATCGGTAACATCTAATAACAAATCAATCAGAACATCAAAAATTGTTATTACTAAATAATTAGAAATTAAAACACGTTTTAAAAGAGAGATGAATAATTCATCTCTCTTTTTTTTTGATTTACTTTTATAACTTAGCCTATTCAACATGAAATTATTATATTTGCTTGCTCAAAAATCCTGTGATAAATGATTACACACCTTAATGGAAAATTAGTAGAAAAAAACCCTTCGTATCTTATTATAGAAGCGGGTGGAGTGGGTTATTTTGTCAACATCTCACTTCAAACTTATTCTCAATTGGGCAATGAAGAAAATTGTAAAATTTTCACTTATTTATCGGTAAAAGAAGATTCTCATACTTTGTATGGTTTTGCAGAAAGTCAAGAAAGAGAACTATTTAAGCAATTAATTTCAGTTTCTGGCGTAGGTACTAACACAGCAAGAATGATGTTATCTTCTATGACTTCTAGCGAGTTAGTCTCTTCCATTGCATCCAGTAATATTACTTCTATTACTAGTATAAAAGGGATAGGAGCAAAAACAGCTCAAAGAATTGTATTGGATTTGAAAGATAAAATTCTGAAGGCGGGTAACAATACGGACAACAATTCTGCCATGATGAACAATACAATTAAAAACGAAGCGTTATCTGCTCTTGTAGTGCTAGGATTTGACAAAAAAATGGCCGAAAAAGTGATTAATCAAATTACTCATGCTGAGCCTCAAATCACTGATGTGCAAGAATTAATTAAAAAAAGTTTGAAATCATTTTAATATAGCTTGAAAAACAAATCAAAAATATTATACCGTGCCTTCCTTTTTCTAGGATTTACTTGTGTTTTTTTCTTTGGGTTTTCAAAGAAAAAAAATACTATTTCTGAACCTATATTTTGGAGTCACGAGAGTGAAATTCCTGAAATAAATGTTTTGATTGATAGTCCAGATGTAAAGCTAAAATATCCGTTTACAAACTCAACCGATCCTAATAAGTCTAAGAATAGTATTGTAAACCTTGAAGAACCTCTTAACATTAAGAGAAAAATAAGGTATAATTCTACTACTGGGAAGTATGAATTCATCTCTTCTATTGGAGACAGCAACCAATACAGGGATCCGTTTTACATGACTCTTGAAGAATACCGAAAGTATGAACAAGAAAAAGCTAAAGATGATTATTGGAAACAGAAAATCGCAGAAGACAACAGTACCAACTCTGGAGATTTTGCTCCGGCTTTAGCAGCAAAAAATAGAGAATTTGGAGATATTTGTGAAGGAAAATTAATAGATATTCAGCCACAAGGATCTGCTGAATTAAAATTTGGCCTGAATACCACTAGGACTGAAAATCCAGCAATTCCAGTAAAACAAAGACAGTTAACTACTTTTGATTTTGATCAACAAATTCAGTTGAATGTCCAAGGAAGTATTTGCGATAAATTTAAACTGAATTTTAATTACAATACTGAAGCAACTTTCGATTTTGAAAATCAAACAAAATTAGCGTATGAAGGAAACGAAGATCAAATACTGCAAAAAATAGAAGCTGGTAACGTTACCTTTCCTTCTCAAAATTCTTTAATCCAAGGGAGTCAAAGTTTATTTGGTTTACGTGCTGATTTAAAGTTTGGTAAATTAAGAATTTCAAATGTAATTTCGCAAAACAGAGGGGAACGTAAAGAAATAAACATTAAAAACGGAGCTCAACAAAAGGAGTATGAATTACCGATAAATAATTACGAAGAAAACAAACATTATTTTATAAATCATTATCACAGGGATAACTATGATAGAGCAATGTCATCCTTGCCTAATGTTTCTTCGCAGGTAAGAATTACAAAAATGGAGGTATGGGTAACAAACAGGGTAAATGATGTGGATGATACCAGAAATATTATTGCCTTTTCTGATTTAGGTGAAGCAAAAATTTTGGAGGGGAATCCGGGCGTAACTGTCCCTCCATCAAGCGTTCCTTACAATGATGTGAATGGTCTTTACAATTACTTAAACACGACTGCAGGAACTAGAAATTTAACCACTTCCACTTCTATTTTAGCTTCAAGAAGTTCTTCTCCAGGTCCTTTTCTTCAAAGTAAGCACTATGAAAAATTAGAAAATGCAAGACTTTTATCTGTTTCAGAATATAACTATAATTCTATATTAGGATATATTTCGTTAAATCAGCCACTAAATAATGATGAGATATTGGGAGTTTCATACCAATATACTTATCAAGGAAAAACTTACCAAGTTGGTGAATTTTCTACAGATGGTATCAAAGGAAATGATGCGCTCTTTCTTAAATTACTGAAAGGAACGGTAAACTCTCCTAAAAATAAAGTGTGGGATTTGATGATGAAAAACATTTATTCCATTGGAGCTTATCAAATAAATGCAGAGAATTTTAAATTGGATATTTGGTACAATAATCCAAAAACTGGAGTTGAAATTAATTATGTCCCACAAACTGGAGTTGATACAAAAACAGTCCTTCAACTTGTTGGTTCTGATATTATCAATAAGCAACAACAAGCATATCCTGATGGTATTTTTGATTTTATTCCTTTGCAGTATAATGGTAATAAAGTTGAGAATGGAGGGACAATAAATCCACAGAACGGGAGAATTATTTTTAGCAAAGTAGAACCTTTTGGTTCTTACTTGGAACAACAATTACTGACTGCAGGATTGTCACCTACAATTGTAAACACAATTGCCTACCCTCAATTGTATGACAGTACAAAAACACTAGCACTTCAATCGCCAGAATTAAATAGGTTTACTATAAAAGGAACCTACGAGTCTGCCAATAGTTCTGAGATTTCTCTTAATGCGTTTAACATTCCTCAAGGTTCTGTAACAGTAACTGCTGGAGGTGTAAAACTTATCGAAAATCAAGATTATACGGTAAATTACAACATAGGTAGAGTAAAAATATTGAATGATGGAGTAATGAATTCTGGGACTCCAATTAAAATATCCTTAGAAAGTAATTCGCTCTTTACTTCAATTCAGAAAACGTTATTAGGAACTCATTTTGATTATGAATTTAATAAAAACTTCAATGTTGGTGCAACCGTATTGAGGCTTTCTGAAAAACCAATGACACAAAAAGTGAATATTGGAGATGAGCCAGTTGTCAATACTATGCTAGGGATAAACAGTAACTTCCAAAGTGAGGCTCCGTTTTTAACAAAATTAGTAGATAATATACCCTTTATTAATACAAAAGAAAAGTCTACCATTACTGCTTCTGTAGAGGCAGCTTACCTTATACCTGGACATAATAAAGCTATTGGAGATGAAGGACAATCTTTTATTGATGATTTTGAAGGGAGCCAATCTTCCATTGATATTCGTTCATTTAATACGTGGGTATTAGCCAGTACTCCACAAGGACAACCTGATTTATTTCCTGAAGCTTCTCTTATCGACAATAGAGACTACGGGAAAAATAGAGCTTTATTTAACTGGAACGTTTACGATCCTTCCGTTTTTTATGAAGAAAGAGGGTTAGTTCCTAGTTATGTAGATGCAGATGCAATTCAATTTAATCATATGATGAGATTGGTTCAAGAAACTGAATTATTTAATCGTTCTATTGATCCTACTGCTGGACAAATTGATAGAATTGCTATGTTTAACTTAGCTTATTTTCCTTCTGAAAGAGGGCCTTATAACTTTGATGCTAATCCTTCAGCTATTTCTGCTGGATTGGATGTGAATGGAAATTTAAATAGTCCTAAAACTAGATGGGGAGGAATAATGAGGCAACTCCAAACCAATGATTTTGAAAATGCTAACATAGAATACATTCAGTTTTGGGTAATGGATCCACTTAATTCTTCTGTTGGTGGAGGAACAAATGATGATGCGCCAAATGGAACTGGAGGTGAATTATACTTTAATCTAGGAAATGTTTCTGAAGATATATTAAGAGATGGAACTAAATCTTATGAAAATGGATTACCGACAGATGGAATCTACAATGCTTCTACTCTTTCCACTACTGCTTGGGGAAGAATTCCAACCACACAACAAATTATTACAGCATTTGATAATAATCCAGCTACTAGAAAATTTCAAGATGTTGGACTAGACGGACTTTCTAACACGGATGAATCTGCTTTTTTCTCTACTTGGGTTGCCTGGGTAAATACATCAGGATTGACAGCAGCAGCAAAAACTAAGTTATTGAGTGATCCTTCTGCAGATGATTATACATTTTACAGAGATGATAATTATGACAATGCAAATGCAACAATTATTGAGCGTTACAAACGCTACAATGGACTGGAAGGAAACTCTGCCACAGATGAGCAATCTCAGTCTTTGAATGCAGCTTCTTACCCTACTTCAAAAACCACAAGCCCAGATGTGGAAGATATAAATAGAGATAATAACCTAAACGAAACCGAAAGTTACTTCCAATACAAAATTAATATCGGTCCTGGACAAATGGAGGTTGGAAAAAACTTTATTGTAGATAAAATAGAAAGAATTCATGATGCTTCTCAAAAACCAGTGACTTGGTATCAATATAGAATCCCTGTAAAACAACCTACCAAAACTGTAAACGGAATACAAGATTTTAGGTCTATTCGATTTATGAGAATCTTCATGAAAAACTTTGATAAACCTATTATACTAAGGTTTGCTCGATTAGAATTATTAAGAGGAACCTGGAGAAGATATGACCAAGATATAGTGGATGAAGGAGAAATAATTCAGAGTGATCCTTCGGGAACAATCTTTAATATTTCTGCTGTAAATATTGAAGAAAATGGAAGTAGAGTTCCAATCAAATATGCTATTCCTCCTGGAGTTATTAGAGAAATAAATCCAAACTCTGCTGTTCAAGCTAATTTAAATGAGCAATCCTTAGAAATGGAAGTTTGTGGATTGGAAGACGGAATTGCTAAAGCTGCATTCAGAAGTATTAATTTTGATGTATTGAATTATAAAAAAATTAAAATGTATGTACACGGGGAACAACATACAAGTAGTACCAATACTGTAGGAGATGAAGACGTTACAATCTTTGTAAGGTTAGGAACAGATTTCAAGTATAATTACTACGAATATGAGATGCCAATAAAAATGACAGATTATGGAGCATCAAGCCCTGAAGACATTTGGCCTGAAGAAAACAATTTAGAAATTGTACTTGAAGAGCTTAAGCGATTAAAAATAATGCGTAACAATGCTTTAGGTTCCACTTCTTCTTCTTTCCTATCTATATTTGAACAAGCTTCACCTAGGAATGCAAAGCATATGATTAAGGTTATTGGTAATCCAAATTTAGCTGATCTTAAAACAATCATGATTGGGATAAGAAACCCAAATAAGAAAAAAGACCATCCTTGGAAACCAGATATTGGAGATGAAAAATGTGTAAAAATATGGGTGAATGAATTAAGAATGAGTGATTTTGAAAACTCAGGAGGATGGGCTGCACAATCTCGTGTACAAGCAAACTTGGCAGATTTTGCAACAATTTCATTGGCAGGGTCTATTAGTACGCCCGGTTTTGGAGGAATTGAAGACAGAGTAAGTGAAAGACAAAGAGAAACAATAAAGCAAGTAGATGCAACAACCAGTATTCAATTAGGAAAGTTTTTTGGCAAGGATGCAGGAGTTCAGCTTCCCTTATATTTAGGATTTTCTCAGGGTGTAATTGACCCCATGTTTGATCCATTGAATCCTGACATTGAATTTGAAAAATCACTTGAAGATGCTTCAATTGAAGAACAACAGGAAAGAATAAAAGCCGCCAGAGATATTACAGTACGAAGAAGTATCAATTTCACAAATGTGAGGATTTCTCCCAAAAAGAAATCAACCAAATCATTTCCTTGGGATATTAAAAACTTTGGATTCACCTATTCTTACAATGAGCTGTACCGAAGAGATATTCAAACGGCTTATAACACAACTAGGGAATATAACGGAGCATTAACATATACGTATCAAACGAAATTAAAACCTTATTCCCCTTTTAGAAATAACAAGCTATTGAGGTCTAATAAATGGTTTAGAATTGTACGCGATATAAATATCAAACCACTTCCAGAACAATTTGCTTTTACCACTAATATTGATAGAACTTACTCAGAAACTAGCGCAAGAGACATTACTGGAAACGCATTAATTATTCCTCAGTTTAGTAAAACATTTACTTGGGATAGAGTTTATAATATGAACTGGAAGTTAATGCAAGGACTCCAATTAAATTATAGCGCAAATAACCAAGCTTTGATTCGTGAGCCTGGAGATTTGAAAGTTGATAAGACTTTATATCCAGATGAATTTGAAATGAACAGAGACAGTGTTCTTGAAAGTTTTAAAAACTTAGGAGAAAATAACCATTACTTACAATCGGCTGATTTAACTTATACATGGCCATTTAAGAAAATTCCTGTCTTGGATTTTGTAAACCTTACAACTAAGTACCAAACAACTTACGATTGGCAAAGAGCTCCTTTATCTCAAGATTCATTGGGTAACACAATCCAAAACTCTAGAAATATAAGCTGGACAGGTAATTTTGATATGAAGAATTTGTATAACAAAGTTCCATATTTCAAAAAAGTGAATCAAAAAGGGAGAAAATCTAGAAATTCAAGATCTAGATTTGAAACTCAAAAAGGAGCACCTATTGATACAAAAGGAGATGATAAAGATAAGGCGAAAAAGAAAAAAGAAAAAGATCCAAACAAAATTACTCTTGTAGATGGATTTGCAAAAGTACTGATGTCATTAAAAACTGTTTCTTTTACTTATTCTACTATTGATGGACAGTTTTTACCTGGTTATACTCCAAAAACGGATGTATTTGGATTAGGAAACAATTTTTCTGCACCTGGCCTTGGCTTTGTATTTGGAGGAGAGCAAGAAAGAGACTTCTTTGGAAGAGAAACAAATAATGATTTTGCAACAAAAGCTGCACAAAATGGATGGCTTGTTGGAGAAGCAAGTCAATACATCAATGCGCAAAGAACTACCAGTCACAGTAAAAACTTCTCTTCAAGAGCAACACTTGAACCTTTTAAAGGAATACGATTAGAACTATCTGCCAATTATATTTACTCCGAAAATATGAATGAGAATTTTATTTGGACGAGAGATGCAATTACAGGATTACCACTTGGATATGATAATTTTAATACAATGCGTTCTGGAAATTACAGTTATTCTTTCAACTCGATAAGAACAGCTTTTCAAAAAACGGATAGTAATGGAAACTCAAAATTATTTGATGATTTATTGAATTACAGAAAACAAGCTTCTACCTTGTTGCACGATGACAATCCTTACTCTACTGCTGCGCTAGACAGTAACGGATTTTATGACGGTTATGGAAATAACCAATCCCAAGTTATTATGTCTTCATTTATTGCTGCCTACTCTGGAAAAGCATTAACTAAAAAAACTCTTAATCCACTTAGTGCAATTCCTGCTTTAAACTGGAGATTAACTATTGATGGGTTGAACAGAATTCCTGCAATTAAAAAAATGTTTAAAAACATTGTGATAACACATGCCTATAACTCTACCTTTACTGTGGCGAATTTCAATACCGATTTAGAAGCTGTAACCGACATAGATGGAAAAGACTTTGGAAGGGATGCTTCTAACAATATAAGGCCAGAGAATCAAGTAATGGCTGTATCAATTACTGAGCAATTTAATCCGCTTATTAAGATTAACATGACTTGGAATAACAGTCTTAAAACAAATTTTGAATACAGATCAAATAGAAATATTGGATTGAGTCTTACCAACAATCAAATTACTGAACTGAAAGGAACTGAAATTACAATTGGTGCTGGGTACAGATTCCAGAATGTTAAATTCCCTATTAAGATTGGTAAAAAACAACCTATAAGTGATATTGATGCACAAATTGATTTCTCTCTAAGAAACAATAAGACAATTATTAGAAAGATAGATCAAGAACAAAATCAAATTACTGCTGGACAAAGATATATAGCTATAAAAGCATCTGCAAACTATGTATTGACTAAACAATTTACATTGAGATTTTATTACGATCGTGTTATGACAAATCCATTTATTTCTACTTCATTCCCTACAATGAATCAAAATGTAGGATTTGCAGTGAGAGTGAATTTGTTTCAGTAAATAAAAACTTTATTTTTTTATCTTCTTTTTAAATTTAAACTGCCTTTCTTCCATTTCTGCCAGTTCTTTAATCACAGGATTACTATTGTTTTTCAGAAACTCAGTCAGTACAAAGTTTTTAAATTCCTTTTTTTTACTCATAAATTCAACCAAACCAAAATCTTGATCCTCTTGATTTACAACAATAAGATTAATCAAGTCTTCGGACAAAGCGATTCTTATTGATTCCAATAAAATATCATTGTATTTTAAAGTAAGTTGTTTTATTTTATCTTTTTTATCCATTTTTATGCTGTAATTTAGGATGAAAATTAATCTCTTTCCTTGATTATATATAATGAGTCTTCTTATTGACAAAATCAGCCTTAAAGATAAAAAAACACTCATTACCTTTCGTAAACAATTAATCGATATACTAGAAAATATAGCTTTAACCCTCTTAAATCATTCTAAAAAAAAAGAATTCAGTAGATCTTTTAAAAATAATTATGGAAATCTTGGTTCTCATGTATCAATTTTGGAATAGTGATAATCCTGAGCTATAATATTATTAATTATAAAGAAAATAGAGTCAGGAAGAGTACTTACTTTATCTTTTTAATGGAATATTAATATGGAAAACCGCCCCTTTATTTAAGGTGCTTTTAACCTCCATAGAGCCACTTAAAACTTGTATCCTTCTTTTTAAACTGATGAAGCTACTTTTAGCATTTAAGATTTTTTTTGTGATCCCCTTCCCGTCATCTTTATAAAGTAGTTGAATTTCATTGCCCTGATTTGAAAAATTTAATTCAAATTGACGAGCTGAAGAGTATTTCAATGAGTTATTAAATAATTCTTGTGTAATTCTATAAATATGCATTAAATCGAAATAACCAAATAGATTATCCATATCCGCCTTATTTAGAAGCAAGACTTCTATATCTCCAGTAGCTTTAATTGTCTCAATTAACGCCTGTATTTCAGTATAAAATCCATTTTCAATTATTCTTTTTGGTCTGATTTCTCTAATCATTTGAGAACACTCATCCAAAGAATCTTGTAAGGCTTTGTTTAATAGAGCTGCTCTTGGTTCAGCTGCTAATTGGGGCAATTGTTTTTTCAAATAAGAAAAAATCATTTTAGCAGCAACTATATTTTGAGAAAGACCATCGTGTAATTCTGCTGCAAACTTCTCTTTTTCTTTTTCTTCAATTTCTATAATGTTTTTATATGCCATGCGTAATGAATCTTGACTCTCTATCAGTTCAGTGATATCATTTGATAACAAGATACAGCATTTACGGTCATCTAGTGTTAAATAGTTTTGCTCAATTTTAACTTGAATTATCTTTCCGTCTTTTAATTTATGACGCGTATTTTGAGCAGATTCAATGGATGGTTCGCTATATAACTTACTCATTTTCTTATACTCGCTTTTAGGAATTAAATGCGAAATAGATAGATCCAAAAATTCTGATTCTGAAAACCCATAATGTTTAATTGCAGCAGGATTTACTTTCAATATTTGAAGGGTTGATATTTCATATACCCACATTGGAATTGGACTTAGGAGAAATAAATCACTGTACTTTTTTTCTGATTCTTCAATGCTTTGACTAAACTTTTTTGTTTCAATACTGAACAAAATACTTTTGTGAAGTAGCTGAGCACTTAATTCATCTTTCAAAAGATATCCTGATACCCCGAGAGAAAGAGACTGAATACTAAAATCCAAATTTGCATATCCAGTTAGCATAAGTACTGGAGATTGACCTGCCAGTAGCAATACATCTGAAATAAGCTTTAAGCCTTGATTATCTGGAAGTGTAGCGTCTAATAAAATCGAATCAAATATAGAATCTTGTTTTGATAAGAGATTATACGCCTCCGAATAATTAACCGCATGAGTAACTGTCGGATTAAAAAACATTTCTTCAATGTATTCTTCAATAAGAAAAAAATCTCCTGGATTATCTTCAATAACTAAAATAGTTAATGGAGCGGATGAAGTAATAACTGTTTTCATTTTACTAGTTGTCTGATAATTTATAAATTTTTAACTAAAACTCTTCTAAAGAAAGAATAGTTTTAAGAATTTCAGTCATATCGATTGGTTTGGTTACAAAATTATTAGCCTGATATTCGTTTGCCTTATTGATTTCAATTGGATTTGAAGAGGTTGTTAAAATAATTATAGGCATTTTTTTCAATATGGGATGTTGTCTTACTTCCTTTAAAACCTCCATGCCACTGAATATGGGAATATTTAAATCTAATAAGACTAGGTCTGGTTTTTCTACATCTTTAAAGCTCTCTCTCTTAAAAAGGAAGTCAAGTGCATCTTTACCGTTTTTAGCGACACTTATTTTAGTTTTAATCTCGCTTTCCTCAAAAGCGTCAAGCGTCAAAATAACATCTCCTTCATTGTCTTCTACTAATAAAATATGTAGTTCTTTCATGATTTGATTTTATTGATGGTAAAGGAAAATGTACTTCCTTTATTGACGGTACTTTCCACCCATATTTTTCCATTACAAGACTCAATATTCTTCTTTGCTATAGATAGGCCGATTCCTGTTCCCTCATATTTATCCTTGTCATGCAATCTCTGAAAGATGATAAATATTTTTTTAAAAAAATGTTTATCTATACCTATTCCATTATCTTTCACTTCAATAATCCACTCCTTGTCATTTTCTTTAACACAAATTTCAATCTTTGGTTGGACATCTTCTTTAGAGTATTTAATTGCATTATCCAGAATGGAGTGAATAGCTTGGGTTAGCGGTACTTTATAGTTTGTAACCAATGGAAGTGGGTCATTCAAAATGATTACCTTTTTTTCTTCAATTATTTTTCTTCTTAAGATTTTATAATCTTCTAGAGTTTTATTTAAATCAAAGGTTATAGGCTCTTGGATCACTTTTCCAGCTCTCGAATAATCCAACAAATCCAAAATTATTTGTTTCATTTTTTTTGCCCCATCTGTTGCAAAATGAATATACTGATGCCCTTTTTCATCAAATTGATCTCCGTATTTTCGTTTCAATAGATCCATAAAGCTAGAGACCATTCTTAGTGGCTCTTGTAAATCATGAGAAGCAATAAAAGCAAATTGTTCTAATTCTTCATTCGAACGTTCTAGCTCAAGCGTATGTTGTTGAAGTACTTGGTTAACATCTCTTAATTTAATATCCATTTGTTTCTGTTCTGAAATATCGGTCATAGCTCCAACCATACGAATTGCTTTTCCGTCTTCATCTCTTATGATTACGCTCCGGTCTATTGCATATATTATTTCTTCTTGATAGTTAATTATTCTATATTCCTGTTCCCACCTATTACATAATGGGTCAGCAATTGCATCATCAACACTATTCTGAGTTTTTTTCCTGTCATCTGGATGAATATTATCTTTCCAAAAATCACTTGCAGTAAGTAACTTTGAAACTTCTTGTCTAAAGGATTTTTCAATAGCTTTGGAGCGGTAAAATGTCTTTTGAATAATATCCCAATCCCAAATGGTATCGTTAGTTGCTTCAGTTACTTTTTCGAATCGTTCGTTGGACTTGATAACTCTTTGTTCTGCTTTTTTTCGCTCTGTGATATCAAAACGAATAGCTAAATATTGAGTAGGTTTCTTTTTTTTATTTAAAAAAGGGACAATAGTGGTATCTACCCAGAAATACGACCCGTCTTTCCCCTTATTTTTTAATTCTCCTCGCCACACATTTCCTGATGCAATAGTTTTCCATAAATCACTAAAAACCTCTTTAGAATGATAGTGAGAATTAATTATTCGGTGTGTTTTTCCAACAATCTCTTCTCTCTTATATTTTGAAATGTTACAAAAATTATTATTCACAGAAGTTATCACTCCTTTTTTATCTGTGAAAGAAATAATGGCAGACTGGTCTAAAGAAAATTTATAATCTTTTAATGCATTCAAACTTTTTTCTAATTCAATAGCGGCTAACTTTTGCTGATGAATATCCTGAAAACTACCGTAAAGCCGTTTGCACTTACCATCAACAAACTCAGAGTTACCATAGGCTCTAACCCAAAGCTCCTTCTTCTCTGCAGTCACAATTACAGCTTCAAAATCAAATGATTCTCCAGTTTTAATACATTCTTCTAAATTTAAACTGACTGTTTGACGAAAATCAGCTCTGTAAAAATTGATAGCAGTATATAGGCTTGGCAAAAATGAGTTGGGGTCTGTTTTATGTAATTGATGTACCTCGTTAGACCAATATAGGGTTTCATTTACTATATCAAATTCCCAACCTCCTATTTTGAGAAGTCTTCCAACCTCGCTATTCAATTCCCTTAGTTTCTTCTCTTCTGTAATGTTCTTGGCAACCGCATAGATCATACCATGCTCTAGAACTGGACTAGCCGTCCAGCTTAACCACACTATTTTTCCCTCTTTTGTAATATAACGGTTCTCAAATTTTTGGACGCTTTCTCCTTTGAATAGTCCTGTTAGTTTTTCTTGCGTTTGCAATCGATCTTCCTCGTGTATAAATGATTTAAGTGGACGTGAGCATATTTCTTCTAATGAATAACCAAGTATTTCTAAACCAGCAGGATTCATTCTTTTTATATAGCCATCAAAATCTGCTACACAAATCATGTCAGGAGTAAAATTAAAAATTTGTGCTAATTCGGTTTCTACTTTTTTTCGGCTGAGTTGAGCCCCAATTGTTAACTCCAGTTTTTGAAAAAGGGGTAAATACAATACCAAGTCAGATTTGGTTTTTTTCGTCCCCAACAACAGTACGCCAATAACCTCTTTTTTATGTTTTAAAGGCACCCTCATAATGGCTTTAATACCTGCTTTTTTTGCAAATACTCCCCTTTTAAAGAGTCGCCAATTCTCATCGTCATCTCCTATAATCTCTGTCTTTTCATTTTTCCAAACATAGCCAGTAAATGTCTCTCCCAAGACATAGGAATCTAAATCCTTAGCTTTGTCATAAAAAATATTTCCAGCTTTACTTTGAGAATAGTTTGTTACAAGATTAATCGTTTTAGTGTCAATAGCAGGTAACCAAATTTCACTGAAATCAAAATCTCCAAACTTAGCAATCTGCTGACAAACAGAAGATAAACATTCGACTGTATCATTATCAATGTTTTGATTGAAAATCTCCCCTATTTTATCTGTCAGCTCTTTTTCAAGTTCCTTTGTGATTTTCTCCGTTACATCTCTCTCTGAAGCTATATAGTGGGTGTATCTACCTTGTTCGTTTGCTACAGGAGTCACTGTAAAGTTTATCCAGAATTCTTCTCCGCTTTTCTTGTAATTAATCGTAGTCATTTCATAAGGCTCAAATTTTTTGAGTGAACGACTCAGTTTTGCTAATTCTTCTCTGTTCGAATTTGGCCCTTGAAGTATTCGAGGCGTCTTACCAATTGCGTCCTCGGATGAATACCCAGTCATTTTCGTAAAAGCCTCATTTACAAATATTATTTTAGGTCCAAGTGGCTGTTGTAGTTCTACTTCGGTAATTAAAATAGCGTCTGTTGTATTGGTAATGACACTTTCTAGCAATTTTAGTCTGTCTTGTTCCTCAATTTTAGCTGTTATATCTCTCGCATTTGACACAATCCCATTCACTGCATTGTTATCCAACATATTAGTTAACACAGATTCAACCCACCTCCATTCTTTTTTCCTATTTTGAAGACGAAAGGGCTCTAATACTAACTTCTTTTCTGTCTTTATTTTTTTTAGACTACTTAAAACTCTTTCTAAATCATCTGGATGAACAAAGTCAAGAGCCTTTTTCCCAATAATTTCTTTCGGCTCAACACCAAGAATGGTCGTGCTGGTTGGACTAATATAAGTATATTTACCGTTTTTATCTATTATTCCTATGAGGTCAGAACCCTCTTGAACCAAATCTTTAAATCTTTGTTCGCTCTGTAGAGTTTTTTCTTCTTCCTTATTTTTTTCTCTGGCATCTCTTACTACACAATACATGAGTTTGGAACTCTTATCCCACCTTACCGACCATGAATTATAGGAAATCTCGCCCTTTTTTTTCTTATAACGGTTAACGAAAGATTTAATATCTTGACCACTAAGAATAGCTTCTGTTATTTCGTTAGTTTTAGTTACATCTTCTTGTAAAGTCAAGTTACTGTTCGATTTTCCAATTAACTCTTTGGGTGAATACCCCCAAAGCTTTTTGCAAGCAGCACTCACATACACAAAATTACCCTGTTCGTTTATCGTACAAAAAACATCTAATGAAGCATCCATTAATTGATTTACTTCAGATCTTTCTTGAATTATTCGTGTAATATCTTTTGATCGGCAAGCTACTGCAAAAACTTTGTGCTGTTCGTCAGTTAAGGGTTCAAAAGTAATTTGATTGTATTTAATTTCATTCGATTTTTCATTGTAAAAATGTTCTTCTATTTCAAAAAAATCTCCTTTGAGTGCTTTTTTGTAATAGGCTTTCCATTTTTGAACATCCTCCTCTCCAAAGAATTTGATAAATGCGGACTGTTTCAGCTTTTTTGCTTCCCCAGTCACTTCTTTCATAAAACTGAAATACGATTTATTTGCATAAACTAATTGAAAATCCTGGTTAACGATCCAGATAATCTCTGAGCTTTGATCGATTATAAAATTTTGATATTCAGTTTTTTTCATAAAATATTTTAATCTAAATTAAAAAACAGAAACTTAGACTTGTTTAAGTTAATCAATTTAAAAGTCTAAAACAACAAACCCTTTATTTTGGCGACTAGTTTAAACCAAATATAATCAAAAAACCAAGCTTTTTTTTTAAAAAAGCTGTGGATATATTAATATAAAACATGCTATTCAATCTAATAACAACAACTCTTTTAAAAATTATAGGTGCTAATAAAGTGATGTGATCAGATAAGGTGCTGTCACATAAATTTGATCAAAATCAAAGGGAACTAATTTTGTTGGACAAAGGCCACAAAATACGTTAAAGCGTCACCGTTCTAAAATAAGAGTAACGATTAAAAAAACACTTTTTCTTATAATTAATCTAATTAAAACTTTTATTGATTTCGAGTCGAAAAATTTTGGTTTAATAAATGGTATTCCGATTTTAATTAATAAGTAAGCTTGCATAGTCTATTTAATTACCCGACAAATAACAAAGTATGAAAGCGTTCCTAGGTAAAAAAGATAAGTAAGGAAAAAGGTTCAAAAGTACGCTCCACATTTTAAAAAAGTACACTCCACAAAGTGGTTAAAAACGAAAAAACCCCTAAAACAATGTTTTAGAGGTTTTTATCTGGTGGCGCCTCCCGGATTCGAACCGGGGACACATGGATTTTCAGTCCATTGCTCTACCAACTGAGCTAAGGCACCAGCCTTAATTGGATGCAAATATATACTTTTTTTGTATAATGCAAAAACTTTTGCAAAAGGATTTAAATTAAACTTATATAGTTTTCTTTTTGAACTTTCTAACGAGAGTCAATAGAGATAATAATGCAGCTATAAAAACACTTATTCTACTGATGTAATCGCCATAACTAGCGTAAAAAGTTACCCCCTCCATTAAGGGAACATCCATAGAAATAGAGGTTGCCGCTTCCCACTTTGTTCGTTTCACAATATCTCCTAAAGGATTTATAAAACAGGAAATTCCAGTGTTAGCAGATCTTGCTATCCATTTTCTGTTTTCTATAGCTCGTAATTTCCCATAAGCTAATAATTGTTTATATCCTGGAGTATCATACCACCATGCATCATTGGTAATTATTGCAATTACATTAGCTCCTTTCCTACTAAATTCACTTGTATATTCTCCATAAATTGATTCGTAGCAAATAGTAGGAGCAATCTTAGCATTTCCTACCACAAAGATCTTAGGCTCTTTAGAAATCCCTAATGAACCACTTGTCCCTCCTAAATCAAAAATAGATTCTAGGGGTTTTGTAATAAACTTAAGGGGCAAAGTTTCTACACCTAATACCAATTTTGCTTTGTGATATATTTCTACATTTTCAGTCGAATCAATCAATAAAGAAGAATTATAACTCTCATAATACCCATTGCCGTTTTTTAATTCTCTTGAAGCATTTGAATTTACTTCATCAAAAAAAGCATGAGTGGAAGCTCCAGTCAATATTTTTGCATTAGGGAATTTATGAAGGAAGACCTGAGCAATTTGTACTTCATCTGAATAGCGAATCATGTTTTCTTCCAATGTTCTTGGGATTGCTGTTTCGGGTGTTATTATTAATTCTGTATGATTAGAAATAGAATTTTTTGTCACATTCAACATATTCTTCAATTGATCCAAACTTGTCTGTCCTCCATCAAATTTTTTGTACGGATCTATATTGGGTTGCGAAACCACGATAGAAATTGTTGGGTTGTTTTCTCCTAAATCTACTCTTGATTTTATAAAGTAAGAGATTGAAATAGGAATGATTATTAAAAGGAGTAATCCAATAATATGAGATTTAAACTGTCTAATTTTTACTCCACTTTTGAATTTTTTATATCCAAAAAATAGGACTAGATTAATTAAGATAGCCCATAACGTTCCTCCTTCTACACCCGTAAACTCGTACCATTGCACTATATCAGTACTGTTGGCAAAAACATTACCAAAGGGTAACCAAGGGTGTGAAAGTGGCCACCTATAATCTATCCATTCAAAAGCCAAAATATTGATTACAAAAGCTATGTATCCTTCTTTGTTTCCTACAAATTTTCTTGTAAGATGAAAGAACCAAAATGGAAAAGCAACTAGAATTGACCCGAATATCACTGCCATTACTAAGCCTTCGGGAGAGGCGTGGTAAATCCACCAAGAGGTAACTAAATTGAAAATAGCAAACATTACAAAAGCATGAATATACACTTTTGTACTGCTTAATTTCTTGCTGTAGATTTCATCTTCCAAAATAAGGAAGGGAACTAATGCGATAAAAATTAATGGGGAAAATCCCGTTATTTCTACCCAACTTAACCCTAAGATTAAACCACTTGATATGGAAAGAGCAAATCTTTTTAACATCTTATTTTTCTATTAATTTCTTGAATCTTAATAATAAAGAAGGCAATAAAACAAGGTTGCATAGCATGGCAACTAACAAAGTAATGGAAACTAATATTCCTAAAGCTTGTGTTCCTCCATAGCTTGATGCCATAAAGATAGAAAAACCAAAGAACAAAATAATAGAAGTATAGAACATACTAACTCCTGTTTCTCGAAGAGCAGCATACACAGATCTGCTAATGTCATTATTATTTAATTTTAATTCTTGTTTGAATTTAGCCAAAAAGTGAATCGCATCATCTACCGATATTCCTAATGAGATACTAAATACTAAAATTGTGGATGGTTTTAAATCTACCCCAAAATACCCCATAATTCCTGCAGTAAATAGCAATGGAATAATATTAGTAACAACAGAAATGATAACAATCCAAAAGGATTTAAATAAAAATGCCATTAATATTGATATTCCAATGATTGCTAACAAAAGACTTATTAATAAATTGATAATTAAATACTTTGTTCCCTTAGTAAATGGGACTATAAAACCTGTTACTCTGTTTCCAACAAAAGTATAGTCAGCTGCTTTTTCTAGGTTTTCGTAGTCACTTGAAACAATGGCTTGATAATCCAAACCATCTCTGTCATATTTTTTATAGGTTTCAGGGCTTTCATTTTTAAGTAACGCTAAATAGGAGTATTCAATGTATGGAAATTCATATAGTAATGAATCCATAAAAGCTAATTTCACTTCGTTTTCTGCGTTCTTTATTTTCAACAAAAAAGAAGTGATTATCTTTTTATTCGGATTCAAAATTTCGTCTATTTTAGGGATTACAACATCTAAAATACTATCCAATTGATCAACACCTACATCCTTAATTTGTGAGGTAATGCGGGTTTTTGTTCCAGTAGAATCCATAAACATATTAATCGAGATTCCTACTGATTTTATATTGTCTTGGTCTATTCTTTTACTGATTTGCCTTAGGTATTTTGTTTCGGGAATTTGATAATCACTTGGTGATCCATTATAAATAACCGATTGATTCACAAATTTGAGTGCATCAACTAAAGAAGTTGTTTTAGAAATTTCATCAAACGATTCTAAATACCTTTGGACACTATCTATTCTTACAAGAATACTTTTTCTTAGCCTATTTTTTTTGTTTTTTACATCCAGAACAATTTCAAAGGGCATGGTACCAGCTAAGTTTTCTTGAAACACAATTAAATCGGTTTTTACTTTATCTCCATTTGGTAAATCATCCACCATTTTTCCCGAAGGTTTGAGGAAGGTAATTCCATACATGCAAATAAAAACCAAAGAAATAGTAATTGCAAAAACGAATTTCTTTTTATGACGAACTGTATGCCTCAAAAGTGTTAGAAGCTTTCCTATCCAATTTTTTTCCAAGTGCTTCATGTGCCTCTCTTTTGGCGGATTGAAAAAACTAAATAATATTGGAATCAATAATGTTGTTAGAAGAAACAACAATATTATACTGAAAAATGCTACTGAACCAAACTCATAAAGAAGCTGACTATTTGTAAAAACAAAAGTTCCAAATCCGAATGCTGTAGTTACATTAGTTAGAAATGTTATGTGACCTATTTTGGTGATTACATTCCTTAAAGCATACTGTTTATCCTTTGACTCAAGGTATAACTGCTGGTATTTATTAACTAGGTAAACGCAGTTAGGGATTCCAATTACAATAATTAATGGAGGTAATAACCCCATAATTATAGATAATTTATAGTTGAAAATTCCGACAATTCCAATAGTCCAAACTACCCCTATTAATACGATAAGTATTGAGATTCCAACGACACGAAAAGACCTAAAGAAGAAGAATAAAACTAAAATTGTAGCCAAAAGTGACAGAATCATAAACTTTGTCAATTCCGAACTTATTTTAAGCATATTATTAGCTCGAATAAAAGGCAAACCAGTATAATACAACTCCCCTTCAAAGTATTGCTCATACTTTTTACCAATGTCACTAATTTCGGTTACAAATGTTCCTCTTTCTTTGGAATTGAAAAATTCAGGATTTACCATCAGTAACATAGCATGAAAATCATTGCTGTCATTGTAAACTGTTCCTTTGTAAAAAGGCAATGTTCTTATCTTTTTCTTAATAGAATCTAATTGACTAACACTAGTAACAGGATTTGGAGAAATTGGAAGTATATTGAAGGGCTTGGAACTGTCTAGCTTTACAATTGTATAAAAATTCGCTTCAGAAAAAGAAGAATCTATTCCTTCAATTTTAGAGAATTCTTCACCCAACTCTTTCCATTTGTTGAATTTATCAATCGTATAGAAATCTTTGTCTTTTGTCCCTACAAGGATATTAAATCCGTCATTCCCAAATAACTCTTTAAACTCTTTATAAGCTATATTGTCCGCATGGTTTTTTGGTAGTAACTGAGGCACTTCATAATCTAACTCTACAGTTGAAGCGAAGTAGCCAAAAAACGAAGTGATTAATGCCAAAACAATCAGAATTGGTATTCTGAAACTCAATATGAAATTTGCTAATTTTTCTCCCAAACTATTCTTTTTTGTAAAAATACTAAAAAAGGCTAACCTTAATGAAAAAGTTAGCCTAATTACTTATAAAGTAAAAGTGATTAAATTATTTTTTCAATAATTTAGTAACCATTTTTTCAACATCTTTGTTTAACTCTTCAGCCAATTCAGAGTCAATTAAAATTCTTCCACTGTGTTCATCATAAATTATTGTTTTACGAGCAGCAATTTCAATTTGTCTTTGTGGTGGTATACTAATAAAAGAACCTCCTGAGGCTCCCCTTTCTACAGGAACAACAGCCAATCCGTTTTTTGCTCCTCCTCTAATTCTTCTGTAAGCTCTCAATAGTCTTTCGTCTATTTTCTTTGCTTCTTTATCAGATTTCTCAGTCAATATAGCCTCTTCACTTTTAGTTTCAGAAACAATTTCTTCTAGTTCTTTGTTCTTTTGATCTAAAGAATCTTGTTTTTCTTGCACTTTTTGTGCTGCAACTACAAGCACTTCTTTTTTACTTTCTATCTTAAATTTAAATTCTTTTATCTTTTTTTCTGACAATTGAATTTCCAATTCTTGAAATTCAATCTCTTTAGATAAAGAATCAAACTCTCTGTTATTTTTTACATTCCCCTGTTGCTCTTTATATTTTTCAATACTGTTTTTAGCTTCAGCCATCATGTTTTTTCTGTCAGTAATACTTGTTTCAAGTCTTTCTAACTCAGTGTCTATTTTCTCTTTACGAGTAGTTAAGCCCTCAATCTCTGCTTCTAAATCTTCAACTTCTAAAGGCAATTCACCCCTCAAAGTTCTTATCTTATCTATGTTAGAATCTATTAATTGTAGCGTGTAAACTGATCTTAATTTTTCCTCTACTGTTTGATTTTTTTTTGCCATAACTTATTTCGTAATGTTTTTCGAACTGCAAATGTACATATTTATTGACAAAGTGCCCTTTATTTTTTCATTGATTTTTTTTAAAAATTAAAAAAAGAATGCCTAGAGCATTATAATTATGCGAAATTATCATTCGATTTTAAGTAATTATTTACTTACATTTACGTTCTTAACACAAGGTGTTTACTATAATATCTTACAATATCATTATGAAAATAAACAAGTTAACATTCAAAACATTAATACTTTTATTAATCTCTTCTAATTCAATTTTAGCTCAAGTGAGTCGAAATAATTTTTGTTCTCACAATAAAGAAGTATTTGATCGAGTAAAAACTGATGCTGTATTTAAAAATCTAATCGATTCTATAGATGCAGTTCAAGAACAACATGAAATCAATTACAAAAACTCTGCAAATAGCAGAGCTGGAACGATTTATTACATCCCTGTGGTTTACCATGTGATTCACGAAGGTGGTGTTGAAAACATATCAGATGCTCAAATTAAAAGTGATTTGAATGATTTGAATGAAATTTACAGAAAACTTAACACAAATGTAGGCTCTGTAAACTCCGCATTTTCTGGAATTTCTGCCGACACTGAAATTGAGTTTAGATTAGCTCAGAAAAAAAATGACGGAACCTGTTTCAGTGGAATTACAAGAACATTTTCTTCTACAACAAATACAGGGGGGAATTCTGCTGCAAATGCTGTGAAAGCTTTACACGGTGATTTTCCTGGAAATAAATACATGAATATTTTTATTGCTAAAGATATTGGTGGTGCTGCAGGATACACTTACAGGCCCGGAGCTCCCTATTATTCTGACATGGGAAATGGAATTCACGTTTTGCACCAATATGTAGGAACTCTTGGAACCTCAACACAAACAGGATTTAACACAACACTTGCTCATGAAGCAGGACATTGGTTGAATCTCCCTCACCTTTGGGGGAACTCAAACTCTCCTGGACTTTCTTCTAACTGTTCTGGTGATGATGGAGTTGCTGACACTCCAAATACAATTGGATGGCAAAGTTGTAACCCTAACGGAGTGACATGTGGAACACTAGATAATGTGGAAAATATAATGGAATACTCTTATTGTTCTAAAATGTTTACAAACGGACAAAAAACAAAAATGAGAGCTGCAGTCACCTCTTTTATTGGAGGAAGAAGCAACCTAATTACTGCGGCAAACCAAAATGCTACAGGTATTTTTGCAGATATTATTTGTGAAGCTAATTTTGAAGCCGACAAAAGTACTGCTTGTGAGAACACCCCTGTACAATTTTATGACAACTCTTTTCACAATCCAACAAGTTGGAGCTGGGCTTTTGATTCTGGAAACCCTTCAACCTCTTCATTACAAAACCCTATTGTTACTTACTCTTCTGCTGGTAAACATAATGTATCTTTAGTCGTTACAAATTCTAACGGCAGTAAAACTATTTCTAAAAATTTATACATGACAATACTACCTTCTTGGGGAGCAGCACTTCCTTTCACAGAAGGATTTGAAACAAATGAGGCTCAATTTAAAGCTAAATGGGAAACAGTAATTGATGATACTGCCAATATTTCATTGAGTAGTATTAATTCATCTGGAATTAAAAGTGCTTTAATTAGAAATTTTGTGATGACTGAAAACCAAATTGGTGAAATAATTAGTCCTTCTTTAAATCTCACTGCCAATAGCTCTGTGGATATAACATTTGATTATGCATATGCAAAAAAAGTCGGTGCGTCATTAGAAACTATTCAGTTTTTAATTTCTAACAACTGCGGTAATAGTTGGGTAATTTCTAGAGGATTAAATCCTACTGCTGCAAGTATGAATTCTGAATTTTCCCCTTCATCTTCTCAATGGCAATCTATGTCCATTGGAATAAATAATTCTTTTTTCTCTCCAAACTTCAGGTTTAAAATCAAACTGAAAAATGGTAACGGAAATAACTTTTATATTGATAATATAAATATAAATAATGTTGTTGGGATTGATGAATTGGATGTATTAAGTACAATAAATATTTATCCTAATCCGATGACCGAGAAAGCTATTGTAAAATTAGACATAAAAAAAGAAGCTAAGGTTTCAATTTACTTAATGAATACAATTGGCGAAATAGTTCATCAAATTGCAACTGAAGAGACAATTACTCAGGGAAATTCTAAGTTTGAGATTAACAAAAATAACTTGAGCAAAGGTCTTTATTTTGTGACTATTGAAGTGAATGGAACTAAAAAAATAAATAAACTGGTGATTAACTAATTACCAATAGAAAATATTAAACACAAAAAAACCGATAAGTAATACCTATCGGTTTTTTTATTGTATTAATTAGCGTCAAATACTTCTAGGATAACATCTTTATAAAGATGTCCGAATTGTGCGAGACACCATACTTTCAATACTAAAGCTTCATTTGGTTTTAACCATTTTCTAGCTTTTTTTAGTTCTTTTTTAAACAAATACCTGTCGAAACTTATTTTACTGAGAATAGTTTTACTGAGTTCTAACATAGATTTATCTTTTTTTAATTTACATACTAATTTACGTCAAAAAAGATACAATATTGCTTCGAGATAACAAAAGTTATCAAATTTCAACATTAGACAAGCTACCAAAATCTTGGTTATTTAAACCTCTGTAAGCCAGATTTTAGACGAGACAAAGTTTCTTCTTTCCCAAGTATAGCTGAGATTTGAAACATGGAAGGCCCCATTCCTTTTCCTGTTACTAGTACTCTGAAATTTGGCAAAACTGCCCCCATTCCGATTTCATTGTCAGATAAATACTCTTTAAAAGCTAATTCTACGTTCTCTGCAGAAAAATCTTCAATTCCTTCAAATTTTGTAATCATTGCTTCGATAATAGAAGGGGTATTTTCTTTCCATTTCTTCTTGATAGTCTTTTCATCAAAATTTGTGGGTGCAACAAAATAGAAATCATCTTCGGTCATGTCTTTTACAAACACAGCTCTTTCTTTTAGCAACTCAGATACTTTTGCTAAATACTCATCCTCCACATCAAAATCAATCATTGGCTTCAGTAAAGAAGCTAGTTCTTCGTTAGACTTTCTTTTCAAATATTGTTCGTTAAACCATTTCGTTTTCACTGGGTCAAACTTTGCTCCAGATTTCCCAACTCTTTCCAATGAAAAAGCTTCTGCCAGTTCATCCAACTTGAAAATCTCTTGTTCCGTTCCCGGATTCCATCCCAAGAAGGCTAACATGTTTATAAAAGCATCTTTAAAATATCCATCTTCTTTATACCCTGCAGAGATTTCTCCTGATGCAGGATCTTTCCACTCTAACGGAAACACTGGAAATCCTCCTTTTGCTCCATCTCTTTTACTCAACTTCCCTTTCCCATCTGGCTTCAAAATCAAAGGTAAATGAGCAAATTTTGGCATAGAATCTTCCCATCCCAAATATTGGTATAACAATACGTGAAGTGGTGCTGATGGCAACCATTCTTCCCCTCTAATTACGTGTGTGATTTTCATCAAATGATCATCTACAATATTAGCTAAGTGATAAGTTGGCAAACCATCTGATTTGTACAACACTTTATCATCCATATTGGCTGTATTTACAACAACCCACCCTCTAATCTCATCATAAAATCTTACCTCCTCATTTCTTGGTAATTTCATTCTGATTACAAACGGATCTCCACTTTCTATTCTTTGACTTACCTCATCTGCAGAAAGACTGGTTGAGTTTTTTAAATATTGGCGAGTAATGTTATCATAAGCAAAAGTTTTCCCTTCTTTTTGACTTCTTTCTCTTGATTCTGTCAATTCTTCTGAAGAATCAAACGCGTAATATGCTTTGTCGTTATCCAACAAATAATCTGCATATTCTTTGTACAAGTGCATTCTTTCACTCTGCTTGTAAGGCCCATATTCTCCTCCTGCTCCTTGTCCTTCATTAGGTGATATTCCTGCCCATTTCAATGAGTTAATCACATACTCCTCTGCTCCTTCTACAAATCTTTTTTGATCGGTATCTTCAATTCTAAGGATAAAATCTCCCCCGTGTTTTTTTGCAAACAAATAATTGAACAAAGCTGTTCTAACTCCTCCTATATGTAACGGCCCTGTTGGACTTGGTGCAAATCTTACTCTAACTTTTTCTGACATCTAGTTAATCTTTATAATTCTAATTAATTTTTTACTCTACTCATTTTCATGGCTTTCAATATCCATGTAGGTAAACTTTTCTCAGGGTTTCTTTTCTTGAGGTTGATGTACCATCCTATCTTTTTCATTAAAGGCACTTTGTGTGTTTCCACAAATTCAATTAATGCTCCATCTGGATCTTCAATGTAAGAAAATCTTCCTGCTGCTTCTCCCATATCAAATGAGTTACCACTATCCACAGTAAAGAGAAATCCTACTGCTTCACAGTCTTTCTTCAAAGCATCCATTCTTTGTACATCAAAACAGAGGTGAATAAACCCCCAATCTCCCCAAAATCTATTTTCAAATATTTTCCTTGGGTTTCCTCCTATTTCTTGAACCAATTCTATTGTTGTTGGTCCCAATAATTTTGCAAATGCTCCTACTTTATCTTTTTTATGAGACAATTGAACTCTTCTGAATGTTTTCTCTCCAGAAGGCAACCCTTTGAAACATCCAAACTCACCTGTTGTATCAAAATCAATTGTTTCGTACCCCAATACATCTTGGTAAAGTTTCAAGGACTTTTCCATGTCCGAAACCCCTAAAATTGCTCCTGCGACTCCTCCAGTTTTTGCTGGATGCTTGGTGTCTACAAAAAACCCTTTTCCTTCTACAATGTTAAAAATATTTCCGTTTGGATCTTTGATAAAAAAGTTCTCTTCTCCAGCAGGATTCTTAGTTATATCTCCTAAAATATTAACTCCTTTTTTTGTCAAAAAATTAAAAGTTGCCTTTACATCTCTCGATTTTATTTTACAACTATAAATTCCTAAATCACCCAATTGAATATCAAATACAGCTTTTTCGGTATTACGACTTGTGTATTGCCAAATTTCAAATCCACCACCACTTTCCATATTCAAAGCAAGAGTAGCGGTTCGGCTTTGCACTTTATTACCAGTGTAATTAATCATTAAAGGAGCCTCCGCAGCTTCTTCAAATACTTTGATGTCTATCCCAAACATTTCTCTATACCACTTGAATATTTTCTCCACGTCTGGAACTCCAATTCCTATCTGTTGTATTCCCGAAATTATCTTCTCCATTCTTTTAGGCTTTAATTTGGTTGCAAAGATAGTGTTTTGAATAATATATTACAATTTGATAAAAAAAAGATAACTAAAATTTTAGCTGTAAAATGACAAACAAATTGAAATGAAAAAACTATTTAAATTTACACCCAATTAATCCAGGTAAACATTCAAATAACTATTTACAGTTTCATTTACGTTAAATATTAATTCTCTATCTATTTTTTCTTTTAACGCCCTAATGATAGCTATTTCCATTTCACTTTCACCATTACAGACATACCAACTTGAGGATTTTTTTGCAATACCAACCTCATTTGAAACGATTTTCATTCCACTATAAAGCGCTTCAATGAAAACCATACCGAAAGATTCGAATGTACTTGTATGCAAAAGAATCTTTGCTTTTGCCATTTTATTTAGCACTTCTTCTCTTTTTATTTCTCCCGATAATTTAATTACTTCTTGCAAACCTGAAGATTTAATATTATTAATCACTTGCTCTTCTAATGTTCCACCTCCTAAAATTTCCACTTTAATAATTAATCCACTTTTATGAAGTCTTTCTATAACTCTAATAAACAAGGGGTAATTTTTCACTTCATTTAACGAACCAACTCCCAAAATGTCAATTGTTTTATTTTTAAGTTTTGGGAATTCACTCCTGTCAATTCCCCAAGGAATAATGAGAGATTTTATCCCGTAATTTTGATAAAATATTTTGCTTTGAAATTGTGACAAGGTAATAATTGTGGCTTTTTGGGAACAAAATTTTGCATATTTATTATACTTCAATACATCTTGACCCATAGCGGTAATTAGGTGTTTTATTTTATTCTTTTGGATATAAACTCTACCCACAAATGAACATTCCCTAAGCCAAAAACTATGAATTATGTCAATCTTATTTTGCTTATTAATTCTTCTTAAAGTTTTGAAAGCCTTGAACCAAACTAATAGTTTATTTGCTCTTTTATTTTGTCCATTTAACGCAATCACATCAACACCATTCCATTGGTATTGATTTTCAGAGAATGGGTATTGAAATGCGACAATTTTAATCTTTAAATCAGGTTGTGTATCTATTAATCTTTTTACAAAAATTTGTAACGCAGGAATTATGCTTGAATCATTTTCATTTTCAGGGAAACCTGGAGTTAATAAAACTAAATGCTTAGACATTATTACTGATTTTTTTTGATGCACTTATAATATAATAATCTCCCACCCCTTTCAACACTCCTATTTTATTCAAAAATTTATCTATAGTAATCAGAACCTTGAAAAGAAAGGGATATTTCTTGGGATAGTGATACGAACTCCCTGAAGGTCCAAAAGTAAAAATATTTTCTATCTGAATGTTTTCAAAATCTTGTTTCAACATTCTCTTGACTTCTCCTGCCGAGTGATAATAAGTCATTATCTTTTCGCCTTTTACATTAGCTATTACTCCATCCGTATTTAATCTTCTAAAAGCAGATTTGTTTCCTTTCAAAATTCGCAACCATTCGTAAGGGGTGTTTTTTGGCATTATTACTAAAGTTATTACTCCTCTAGGTTTAATGATTTTAGCAAAATCTTTTATTACTTGGTTTATTTCGCTACCATCAATACAATTAAGCCCTCCAAAATTGGAAAAAATACCAGAAAATTGTTTTTCTTCAAATTTACTTAACTCATCAAAAGATACTTTCTGGCAACTTAATTTCCCTTCCAATTTATTTCTTCCAATTTTCAACTTTACTTCTTGTAGCATTCCATTTGCAACATCAGTTGCTAGAACTTTATAACCTCTTTTTGCAAAATAAAGCGCGTCCAATCCTGATCCGCAGTTTATTTCCAAGAGATTACTTCCTTTATCAAGTCTATTTAACAAATGCCCTCTTATTATTTTTCTTTTGTATTGAATCAAGCTTGAACTTTCTTCTAATTCCTCATATTCCTCAGCAATTTTAGAAAATCCTTTTTTTACTGATGTCACTTGGTTGGAATTTGAGAATTTGAACCAATAAAAAGGAGATTCTTTTTTATTTAATATTCTTCTCTTTAAACCTTTTAATGGCCTATAAAATATCTCAAAATCATTTAGCTCACTATAACTATGGTGATGATAAAAATCACTTAATTCTTCACTCCCTAGACTTTTAAAGTACTGTTTTGTTCGTTCCTTGGCTTGAGCAATTTCTTGTTTTTTATAAAAAGGCGAATCCAAAATGTGAATTTCTCCTTTTGGAGTTAAAAATTGTTTAATCCTTCCTTGTAAATTCTCAAAATCAGGAAAATATTGGGCAGAAGCATTTAAAGTTATTAAATCAAATTTCGAATCAAATAATGACAAGTCATCAAAAATATCAAAGTATAAAAATTGAAGATTATCTGAATTAAATATTATAGATGCTTGTTCCAGCTCCACTTTATTGATGTCGATTCCAATTACTTTCGAATCTAAATTCGATTGAGCGAGTAAATTTGTAAACCAGCCATTTCCACAACCAATATCTAATATAGTTTTGAATGTTTTTTTATTCAAATAGTATAAAAATCTATCTGAAGTTTGCTTTCTTAAATTCCACTCAGCATGAAGTTTATAATTGAAATCGGTTAGTGGTAAAAGCTTTACTTCTTCGTCTATCAAAACTCTAGATTCACTATTCCTAGTTTCTAAATAAAGTCTTTCAAACTCATCATTAACATCAGACAAGTAGTAAACACCATTCTCTCTTTTTAATGAGTCAAAATCAAATATTTCAGAATTATTTTGGGTCAATTTATCGAAATTTTAAAAAACAAGTTACAAAAAAAGGGACGATAAATATCGTCCCTTTTCTAATCTTAAAATTTTTGCTGATTAAAACGGTAAATCATCATCTCCTTCACTTCCTGAATCAAATGGTGATTCTGAAGTTGGTAATGGTGCTGCATTACTTGGCACAACATTTTCTCCTGCTGGCGCTCCTGCTGCTCCTTTGTCAATTTTCCAAGCATTAAGATTCACAAAATATTTTCCGTTATATTCATTTCCTCTTAAGTTAAAATGTACTGTTACATCTTCGTTTACTGCGAAATTGCTCAACATATCACATTTCTCTTTATATACTTCAAATTTAATATCTTGTGGATATTGTTCTGCTGTAGTTACAACAATTTCTCTTTTTTCAAATCCTGATCCAAACGTTTGTTTGTCAAAAATTACTTTTACTTTTCCTGCTAATTCCATTCTTATTTTTTGTATTATTTAAGTTGGGTAAAGGTATTAAAACCATTTTTAATTCTTTGCCCTTTTTATTCATTAAATGCTAACAATGTCATCCAAGCCTCTTTTAACTTATCTTCCTTCAATTCTTGTTTGGCCAATTTATGTAATTCTAGTTCTAACTTTTCTTGGTCGTCTTCCAAGTCTACAAACAAATCAGCCAGTTCAATTAGTTTATGGTCATTTACATCCGTTTCGTCTGGTAATTGTTCTATTCCTCCTAGTTTTCCCAAATCATTTCCCGATAAGATTTCACTGTTACGAATGTCTTCTGGTATAGAATCATACCCAATCCCAATCGTCATAATTGGTTTTTTAATCTCAAACATAGAATCTGAATTAGCTCTGCAATACCAGTTTCCTCCCATACGAGAAACTAAATCAATTTTGTGTTGATCAATTGCTCCTTTTTCATCTAAAACATCTTCATTGATGTGAATTTTTGTCACTTCACAAATTATCAAATTTCCTGCTCCTCCTTCTTTTCCTAATTCTATTATTTCATTCACCTTACACTCGAATTGTACAGGCGATTCTTTTACTCTAAATGGCCTCACTGTTTCAGAAGCTATTGGAGTTAATCCCGATTTTACAAATTCATCTACTTCAGCTTCAAAAGGAGAAC
>CAJJDF010000016.1 GCA_905182785.1 uncultured Flavobacteriales bacterium | reverse complement strand
ATTCTCATCTACGTAATAAACACTGTCGCCTAATTGTCCGAAGTAAGTTAAAACTGTGTCTTTTGAATCAAAAGTAGTGGTTAATCCTGTTTCATCTTTGTAAGTAAATGATCCATTTCCATTATCTACCAATATCGAAATTACTGTATCGTTATTCACAAAGACTTTACTCGTATCCCCAAATCCATCTACGTAATAAACACTGTCCCCTAATTGTCCGAACTTAGTTGTATTCGTATCCTTTGCATCAAAAGTCGTGGTTAATCCTGTTTCATCTTTGTAAGTAAATAATCCGTTTCCATTGTCTAATAAGGTTGTGATGACTGTTGTATCTGAATTGTAATACAACTTAGTTACTAATCCATTCTCATCTGTATACTCTAAGGAGTCTCCTAAAATTGCAATAGTTGTTAAAGTTTCTGAAACTGCTAACTGTGAAACATTAATCTTAGAAGTATCGCCATTCTCATCTACATAGAACAAAATAGAATCATTTAATTTATTGAATACTGTCAATGTCTCAACAGAATCTACCATTGCGGCTACATCTATTAAAGTTGAGTTTCCTTCTTCATCAAAATAGGTAATGGTGGAATCGGTAAATATAATTGATGTAACAGTTTCAGATGAATCAAACATTGCCTTGACATCTATGACTGATATCACCCCATTTTCATCTGTGTAAGATATGGTGGAATCTGTATTTGTAATTGTTGTTACTGTTTCAAAAGAATCTATGATTGTTTTGATATTCAAATAGTGACTTCTATTTCTCTCTAGAATCACAATACTGTCTCCTCTTAAAAAAATCGTATCTATTAACTCATTTGAACTATCCAAATCTGGAAGGTAAACCGATATTCGTTTGCCATTTTCATATAAATACAAACTATCTAAAGGAGAAATCACGAGACTGTCTACATCAGTATCTATTGAATCTTTTAATAATTGAGCTAAAGAATCTAACCAAAGCTGATTTGAAAAAAGTGTATCTGCATTATTAAAAATAAATCCTCTTAAACTATCTGAAAAAATTTGACTACTAAACAAAGTATCAGAATTATTTAACAGTGTCGCAATGATTAATGAATCTAAATTACTAATAACATTTTGTCTTAATTCTGCTAGGTTCATATATTTCACAACTCCATTATTATCTATAACAAGGAAAGAAGTATCTGAATTTGTAATTCTTAAATTCTCTACTCTTAGTGGATCTGGATTTGGATTACCTGGAGCTCTAACAATGTGAAAACTATTAGTAGGTGTTGTTGTTCCAATTCCAACATTTTGAGCTAGCAATTGATTATTTGTGAAGACGAATAAAATAATCACTGTTAATTTGAATATATAGATCAAATTACTTTTATAAAAGTTTTTCATATAAACTAAAAAGTGTTGATATTTTGTTAAGCTAAATACTTAGATGTTATTCAACCTTCGAAGGTAACACACTTTTAGTCTAAACTGACTTTTAAACAAAAAATAAATCGGCTGAAAATTGAAAAAAAAGAAAGTTTTCATTTAATATATTTTAAATCAATACTTTAAAATATAGTTTTAATAAAAAATGACTTAATTATTAATAATAAAATGTCTATCGTATTTTAGCAAAAAAAAATATTTTTAACTAATTCTTTATAAAATTGAAGTCAGTAATTTACTTAGTAAAAAGGATTAAAAAAATAGTCTACAAATAAAAATACTACGCTCAATTAAGCAATCTAATAAAATAATCTTTATTTAAAAATAAAATATTTATCGTATTTTAGCAAAAAACAAATATTTTTAACTAATTCTTTATAAAATTGAAATCAGTAATTTACTTTTTAAGGAGGATTAAAAGATAATCTACAAATAAAAAATACCACGCTTATTTAAGCACCCTAATAAAATATGATCAAATTAATCAATAATCAACAAATAAATATAAAATGGACAGCTATTTTTATGCTGTTCTTTTTACTCAATTGCCAAGAAAAAAGTGCAACTAATAGAAATAATAATGCTAAAATTAAACAAGAGACAAAAACAGGAGAATCTATAGAGAAATACGGTAATGGGGCAATTAAAATAAAAGGGTTGTTAGTAAAGGGATTAAGGCAGGGTTTATGGGAATCCTTTTATGAAAATGGAGTAAAATGGAGTGAATCGAATTACCTTTTTGGAATACGAGAAGGAGCTTACAAGATTTTCTACTCAAATGGAAAATTAAAAATACATGGAGCGTATAAAAACGAAAAAAAAACAGGAATTTGGTATTTTTATAACGAGGAAGGGAAATTTGAAAAAGAAATAGATTTTGATAAAAGCGAAGGAGATGAAACTAATTAACTCAAAACTTCCTTTGGTTGGAACGACAATTTTTTCGGAAATGTCTGCTTTAGCAAATAATTATAATGCGATAAATTTGTCACAAGGTTTTCCTGGATTTAACATTGATGAAAATTTACCAAAACTGGTGACTAAATTCATGAGCGAAGGTAAAAACCAATATGCTCCAATGCCAGGCATAATAGAGTTGAGAGTTACGCTTTCCAATTATTTTAATCAGAAATATAAGGTAGATATCGATCCAAATTCTGAGATTACCATTACTGCAGGGGCTACGCAGGCTATTTACAATACTATTTCGGCAATTATCGAAAAGGAGGATGAAGTAATTTTGTTTTCGCCAGCTTATGATTGCTATTCTCCAGCAATTGAAGTTCATGGAGGAATTCCTATTTTTATACCTTTGGAACATCCTTCCTACTCGATTAGTTGGGAAACGGTAAAAAGTGAAATCACAGATAAAACCAAACTCATAATAATAAATTCGCCCCACAATCCCACTGGCAGCTTATTATCTAAACATGATCTAGAAACTCTTTCGGAAATTGTGAAAGACACCAATATCATAGTTTTAAGTGATGAAGTCTATGAGCACATTACTTTTGATGGTGAAAATCACGAAAGTATTTTATCTTATCCCGAGTTAAAAAAGAGAGGAATGGTAGTTTATTCTTTTGGAAAAAGTCTTCACGTTACTGGATGGAAATTGGGATTTTGTGTTGGACCAGAATGGATGATGAAGGAGTTCAGAAAAATACATCAGTACACTGTTTTTTCTTCTAATTCACCGATGCAATACGCTATAAATGAATACATTTTAAATTATAATCCTTTTGAAAATACTGCGGAGTTTTATGAACGTAAAAGAGATGTGTTCTTGTCTTCAATTAAAGACTCTAGATTCAAAATTATTCCTTGTAAAGGTACTTATTTTCAATTATTAGATTACACAGAAATTACAGAGATGAATGATGTTGAGTTTGCAAAAAAACTAACTATTGAAAATGGAATTGCTTCCATTCCGATCTCAGTCTTTTACCCTAACAAAAAAGACAATAAAGTATTGCGATTTTGCTTTGCAAAAGAAGATGATTTACTAATTAAAGCTGGGAAAATATTATGCAAGATTTAACTGTTGCCGCCATACAATCTGAAATAGTTTGGGAAGACATTGATGCAAATCTAGCACTCTTTGATAGTGAAATTAATTCAATAAAAAACACGGTCGATTTAATTGTCTTACCTGAAATGTTTACCACTGGTTTTTCTATGAACATCTCTCTGGCAGAGGAAATGGATGGAAAAACAGTGAATTGGATTACACAAAAAGCTATTGAGAAAAAATGTTGTATTCTAGGTTCTGTAATGGTAAAAGAAAATGGTAAATTTTATAACCGAATGCTTATTGCACAATCAGATGGCAATTTATTGACTTACGACAAACGTCATTTATTCACTTTTGCAGGAGAGCAAAACTATTACACCAAAGGAGAAAAAAAAGTTACTTTTACATTGAAAGGATGGAATATTTGTCCACTCATTTGTTATGATTTACGATTCCCTGTTTGGAGTAGAAATACAAATGAAATTGACTTGTATATTTATGTTGCAAACTGGCCAGAAGTAAGAAAAAAACCATGGTCTAATTTGCTGTTATCGAGAGCGATAGAGAATGTAAGTTATGTGATTGGCGTAAATAGAATTGGACTAGATGGAACCAAAAAAAACTACACAGGAAATTCTGCAATAATTGATTTTAAAGGAGAGGAACTCTCTCAAATTCCTGAGAACAAATCAAGCATTGAAATACTTACTTTAAGCAAAGAAAATCTTAGCAATTTTAGAGCTAAATTTCCTGCACTAAATGATGGAGATAATTTTAAATTAATAGATTAAACTGAGAAAGTGTTTCTTAGCATATGAAATATCTAGTAATATTCTTCTTTTTTTTATTTGATTAAAAATTCATAGTCAACCCTATCCTTTTTCTTTGCGTATCCACTTCCAATACTTTTACTTTTACGTGTTGATGGAGCTTTACTTTATCCGCAGGATTAGAAATGTATTCATCACAAATATTAGAAATGTGAACCAAGCCATTTTCCTTGATTCCAATGTCTACAAAACAACCAAAATTCGTTACGTTAGTCACAATTCCGTTCAGTTCCATTCCTGTAATTACATCTGAGATAGCTCTTAACTTATCAGAAAACTCTAAGATTTTGGCTCTTTCTCTTGGATCACGACTTGGTTTTTTTAATTCCTGAATAATGTCTTTTATCGTTTCCATACCCGATTTTATGTCCTGAAAATCTGATAAATTCAAAGTATTTAAAACTTCGTCATTTCCAATTAACTCTTCCTTTTTTATTTTAAGAGATTTCGCTATTTTCTCTATTAAATAATAACTTTCGGGATGAACAGCAGAATTATCCAAAGGATTTTTAGCTCCTGTAATTCTCAAGAAAGCAACAGATTGCTCGTAAGCTTTATCCCCCATTCTTTTCACTTTCTTAAGTTGAGTTCTTGAAGTAAAATCTCCATTTTCTTTTCTATAATCCAATATGTTTTGAGCCGTAGTTTCTCCCAACCCTGAAACATATTTCAATAAATATTTACTAGCTGTATTCACGTTTACTCCTACTCTATTCACACAACTTATAACCACATTATCCAATGAATTTTTGAGTAAAGTTTGATTCACATCATGCTGATATTGACCAACTCCTACCGATTTCGGATCAATCTTTACTAATTCTGCCAAAGGATCCATTAATCTTCTTCCAATAGAAACTGCTCCACGAACTGTAACATCAAACTTTGGAAATTCTTCTCTTGCCACTTTACTTGCCGAATAAATACTGGCGCCATCTTCACTCACCATAAAAACCTGTAATTTTCTATCAAACTTTAATCGTTTTATAAAATATTCTGTTTCTCTACTTGCTGTTCCATTTCCAATTGCAATTATCTCAATTTTATAACGTTCCACTATTGAAACAACCTTCTTTGAAGCCATTGCCGTATCCTTTTGTGGCGGATGGGGATAAATATTTTCATTATGAATTAATTCGCCATTCTCATCCAAACACACCAATTTACAACCCGATTTAAAACCAGGATCCAAAGCCAAAATTCTTTTTTGACCCACAGGTGCAGTCATTAATAATTGCTTCAAATTTTCCGAAAAAACCGCAATAGCTTGTTCATCTGCTTCAAATTTCAACTTATTTCTATGCTCTGTTTCTATAGACGGTTTAAGCAATCTTTTATAAGAATCCTTAATTGCTAACTCTACTTGTTCAGAAGATTCATTCCAACCATGTTTTAGTTTCTCATTCAGTTTATCCAACACTAATTCTTCTTCTGGTTGAATTTTAAGACGAATAATCCCTTCGTTTTCTGCTCTTAACAAAGCCAAAGTTCTATGTGATTTCAGTTTGGAAGTTAGCTCCGAATAATCGAAATAGTCTTTAAATTTCTCTCCCGCTATTTCCTTTCCTTTTACTACTTTTGATTTTGCAATAGCATGCTTGTCAAATATCCTTCTTGTAATATTTCTTACAGATACTCTTTCATTTACCCATTCAGCAATGATAAATCTGGCACCCTCAAGTGCCTCTTCGTTTATTTTCACTTCCCCTTTTACAAATCTTGCTGCAACTCTAGAAATATCTTCTTCGTTTTGAGACATAATAATTTTTGCCAAAGGTTCTAATCCATTCTCTCTCGCTAAAGTTGCCTTGGTTTTTCTTTTCTTTTTGAAAGGAAGATAAATATCTTCTACCTCGTTTAATAAAGTAGTTTTTAATATTAAATTTTTGACTTCGTCAGTTAATAATCCTTGTTCATCAATAGCTTTTATTACGGTTTGTTTTCTTTTTTCAAGTTCTTGAAGTCGGTCCAACCCATTTTTAATATCTAAAATTTGTACTTCATCCAATCCCCCTGTTTGCTCTTTTCTATACCTAGATATAAATGGAACAGTTCCTCCTTCTTTCAATAATTCAACAGTTTTAGAAACTTGTTTAAAAGAAATATTCAGTATTTTGGAAAGTTGTTCGATTGGATTCATTTCTTATTTTAGATTTAAATATCTTTGTAAAAATAAGATACTCTTTGGATAATAAAAAAGAAAGAGTAAAAACTACTATTAAAATTAAATGAAAAAAGGATTAGCAAAATTTGTGTTGTGGATTACTGGATGGAAACCAGAAGTAACTGACTTGGAAATTATCAAAAAGAGTGTGATGGTTGCAGCTCCTCATACTTCCAATTGGGACTTAATTTATATGGTTGCCATTTTCTGGCAATACGAATTACCTGTAAAGTTTTTTATTAAAGATTCTTATACCAAAGGATTACATGGAGGATATTTCAGATGGCTTGGAGGAATAGGAATAAATAGAAAACAAGCCGGAAATAAAGTAGAAACAGCTGCTAAGTTATTTGAAAAAGAAGAAAAGTTAATTATTATTATTCCGCCAGAAGGAACTCGAAAAAGAGTAGACAAATGGAAAAAAGGGTTTTATCACATTGCTAAAAAAGCGAATGTCCCAGTCTCATTTGGCTTTTTAGACTACAAGAATAAAAATGGCGGAGTTGGTGGTTTTATAAACCTTACCGATTCTTTTGAAAACGACATGGAGAAAATTCAGGCGTTTTATAAAAGGAAGACTGCGAAGTTTCCTGAGAATTATAATCAAGAGATTTATTAGACTAAATTAATTGTCATTTCCGAGAAATCGGGAATCTTAAAACGAGAATTATTCTAGTTTAGAATCGCCTTCCAATGTACAAAACATCTTTATGCTATCAATTGTGTGAGTAGAATCTAAAAGACAAGTTATATAATTTATTTTCATCTGGTAAATATAATTACTATCGTTAATGAGATTAGAATCATATCTTCCATAAACTAACTTACATTTTTTAGAGACTTTATCGATATAGTTATTTAATGTTTTTAATATTGCTTTTCTCCCATCTATACTGTTTTTTTGATCTAAACATTGGTTCGACATATAGTCTAAATCAGAAATTATCTTATTTGTAGCGTCAAAAATATTAGAAAGATTAGAGTTGTTTTTATCCTCACAAATTAAAGAGAATATACTTGTTGCTGTGCTATAACAATCAATTTTTCGATCAATTTCATTAAAATCAATCGAATTATTATTCGAACATTTAAAAAAAATAGCTAGTAAGCATATATATATATACCGATTTGTTCATTTGTTAAGTTGTCTTTCGTAACGAATATAATTAAAATTTAACTTGATTAAGCTTACTCTGGGTTAAGATTCCCGATTTCTCGGAAATGACAATTCTAAAATTATTATCTCTTTTTAAGGTTCTTCCTCCCAACCTTCTGCTGAATCGTATCTTTTTCTTTATCCCAACCTCTTGCTTGGGAAAACTCTCGTCCATAAAATATAATTTGCAAATGCAATTTATTCCAAATCTCTATTGGAAATAATCGCTTGGCATCTTTCTCAGTTTGTACCACATTCTTTCCGTTACTCATTCCCCATCTGTACAGCAATCTATGAATGTGAGTATCTACAGGGAAAGCAGGAACACCAAATGCTTGACTCACCACAACCGAAGCTGTTTTATGGCCCACTCCTGGAAATTCTTCTAGCTGTTCCATGTCATTTGGCACCACTCCATCATATTTATTAATCAAGATTTCTGATAATTCCCAAATCGCTTTGGATTTCTTTGGCGACAAACCACAAGGTCTTATAATTTGCCTTATCTCATCTATTTGCAACTTCACCATATCGTAAGGATTATTGGCTTTTTCAAATAAAAATGGAGTCACTAAATTCACTCGTTTGTCTGTACATTGTGCAGATAACAAAACAGAAATTAACAAAGTATACTCATCTGTATGATCCAAGGGAACTGGAGTTTTAGGATAAATCCTTTCTAGCTCATCTATAATAAATTGTACTTTTTCTGCTTTTTTCATGCTTAATTTAGTTGTGGAATTATCTTGAAATAAAATTAACAATAAAAACTCATGCATTTGTTCTCAATACATTATATTTTTCTCTTAAAAAATATAATGTGTCGAAAAATGAAACAAAAAAAAGCCCTTGATTTACTTCAAGAGCTTAAAAATATTAATCTAAATTGATTACAAAAAAGTAACCTTTCCTGTTTCTACATCATACATAGCTCCCACAATATTTATTTCTCCATTTTTCTCCATCTCATTCAGTATGTTACTTTCTGTTCTCATTCTTTCTATAGATTTAAAAACATTCAATTCCGATACTTTCTCAATATTCTCTGGAGTAGCATCTTCTTTAGTTTTAATTACTTCATTTACTGCAGGATTTATTTTTGCTAATAAAGAAGTAATATTCCCAAGGTCAACTCTATTACATGCAGCTGTTACTGCTCCACATTTGGAATGTCCCATTACTACAACCACCATAGATCCAGCTACTTTACAGCCATATTCAATAGAGCCAAGGATATCTTGATTAATAATATTCCCTGCAACTCTCACACTAAAAATATCGCCAATTCCTTGGTCAAAAACTAATTCGATTGGCACTCTAGAATCAATACAACTTAATACAACTGTATGAGGAAATTGTCCTGCAGCAGTATCTAAAACTTGCCCCTGAAGGTTCCTTGGTGATTTGTTATTTGCCAAAAACCTTATGTTTCCTTCTTTTAAAATTTCTACTACAGTTACTGGCGTTTGTGAATCTTGTAATTCTTTTGTTTGTGTTCTCATAATTAGATTATTTACTTGTTATTTTTAAATGATCTAAAGGACTAACTTCCTTGTTCTCATATAAATCTATTATCGTTAATTTTATTCCTCTAGACTCTGCGTTAATTAAGAAGTCTTCAATTATTTTTATTGCGTCATAATGTATAAAATGAGTCTCGGTCGCATTTATTTCTACCACACTATTGTCTGGAATATTATTTAGAGTTGCCAGTAGAGAAGCTTTGTTCAAGAAAGTAACATCTTCTGATAAGGTTACAGTAATGAATTTCACATCGTCAGAATCCATTTCTGAATCAATATTCAATGGAACTTTATAATTATTTCTTAAAATTATAAAGACTGCAACCATCATCCCTATTCCAATCCCTGTTAATAAATCAGTAAATACAATACCTATAATTGTAACTAAGAATGGAATAAACTGTCCTAAGCCTTGTTTGTACATTGCTTTAAAAGTAGCAGGTTTTGCTAATTTAAAACCTACAACCAATAATATTGCAGCCAAAACTCCTAATGGAATTAAGTTCAGTACATTCGGTATTAAAACGATACTAATCAAGATTAAAACTCCATGAGCAATAGTAGAAGCTTTAGTCTTACCTCCAGCTTGCTGATTTGCAGAACTTCTAACTATTACTTGCGTTACAGGTAACCCCCCTATTAATCCAGAAATAATATTCCCTAGGCCTTGGGCTCTTAATTCTTTATTAGTTGGTGTCACCCTTTTTAAAGTATCTTGCTTATCAGAAGCTTCTACACACAATAAAGTTTCTAGACTTGCAACAACTGCTATTACAATTGCTGTTATATATACTTTAGGATTTGTCAGTGCATTAAAATCTGGCAAAGTGAAATTACCAAAAAACTCTGAAGCATTTGAAGCGACAGGCAATGAAACTATGTGATCTGAACTAATAACTAAATCTGGATTTGATTTGAATAAAGTATTCAAAATAACCCCGACAACAACAGCTAAAAGGGGTCCTGGAATCATTGCTAAAATCTTTATTTTTTTAATAAATTTCGTATCCCAAAGTATTAAAATAAATAAAGAAACTGATGTAATTATAAGAACACCTAAAGAAATATAATCGAGCATATTTATCAACTCAGAGAACGTATTCTGGTTGTCTGATTGAATAAAATTTAAATCTCCTTCTGGGTCTTTATCATACCCAAATGCATGTGGAATTTGCTTTAAAAAAATCAAAATTCCAATACCTGCGAGCATTCCATAGATAACAGAAGATGGGAAATAATAAGCAATAATTCCCGCTTTTAAGAACCCCATTAGTAATTGTATAAATCCGGCTAAAATAACCGAAACAAGAAATATCTCAAACCCTCCTAATTCTGTTATTGCATTCAATACAATTACTGCCAATCCTGCTGCTGGACCACTAACTCCAAGAGGGGATCCACTTAATGATCCCACTACAATTCCTCCTATAATTCCAGATATTAAACCCGAAAATAATGGAGCTCCAGATGCCAATGCAATTCCCAGACATAATGGAAGTGCTACTAAAAATACTACTATACTTGCTGGTAAATCCGATTTTAAATGTTTTAACGGATTTAGTTTATTTGATTTATTCATTTTATGATTTTAAAAAATTTATTATTCTGTATCTCTATAAATAGTGAAACAAGTTCTAATTCAATAATTTTATACAATGAATTCTGGAGGAGGGTCAATTAATTTATGTTCAAATAAAGAACTGGTTTCAATAGAATTAGCAAATAGTATTTGTAATTCTTGAAACAAAATAATATCAATATTGGCTAGTAAAAACTTATCAGATTCTTCAATCTCTTCTAATTCCTCTTCACTATTCTCATCTTCTAATGATTCATTTTCGATCATTAAAAAAGAAATTTCATCCGAATTATCAAAAAAATTATTCAATACAATAAAAATAGGTTTAGCTATAAAAAATGCCAGTAAACAAACTACAATTTTTTTAAAAAGGATAATTTTAAATCTGCGGTATTTATTTTGAACTAATCTCATTTTACTGCATTAAAAACTAAATCAGTGTAAAAAGAAGAAACGCAATCTTTTGATTTACTGTTATCTATAAGACTTGGGAAGTGTTGAGAAAAATACCTCTGATGCAAAGCGCCATCAATTGTGCTTGAAATTAACATGTGAGGGTATTCATAATTCGGGTTAATCTCCTTTACTATATCACTTAGTCTATTTACTATTTGCTTATAAACTGTGTAGAAACCTTTTTCATTTTCATTATCAATCTCTTTCGTATAAATTACTTTCGCAGATTCACTAATAATAATTTGATGCAGAAGTACTTCATTAATATGAAAAAAGGAATTATCCTCAGTTACAGGTTTAGTAATTATATCCAAAGCTATTTTTAAACGCTCTTGAGGTAGTTTAATGTTGTGAGTTCCAAAAACCAACTTATACTCTACCCAACTCCAATACCAACAAGTTAAATACAACATTAACATGTGTTTATTTTCAAAATACCTGTAAACAGTACTTTCTGTTGAACTTATTTGTTTACTCAATTTTTTAAACGTAAATCCTTCAAAACCTAATTCATCAATAAGCATGATACTTTGGGAAACTATTTTTTTTCCTAACTCTGAAGACTCAGGATTTTTGAGATAAAGTTCAGGACTTATTGCGATATTTAAAAATAATCTTTCCATTGATATAATTTACTTGCACACAAATATAGTAGTAATACTATCAATAAAAGCAAATTTCTTATAAATAAATCTATAATAATATATATTTATCAAATAAATAATAACAAAAAAAAGCCTTTGAGTTACTTCAAAGGCTTTATAAAAAAAAAGTTGTTTAAGCCAATACTTCAGATACAAGTTTAGCCGCATCTTCTAATTGTACAGCAGAATGAACCTTAAGTCCAGACGCATCAATTAATGCTTTTGCTTCTTCAGCATTAGTTCCTTGTAACCTTACAATAATTGGAATTTGAATATCTCCAATGTTTTTGTAAGCATCAATTACACCTTGCGCAACTCTATCACATCTTACAATACCTCCGAAAATATTTACCAATAATGCTTTTACATTTGGATCTTTCATAATGATACGAAAAGCTTTTTCAACTCTAGCTGCATCAGCTGTTCCACCTACGTCTAAAAAGTTTGCAGGATCACCTCCAGATAATTTAATGATATCCATTGTTGCCATTGCGAGTCCAGCTCCATTTACCATACAACCTACGTTTCCGTCAAGTTTTACATAGTTCAATTCATACTCAGAAGCTTCAACTTCTGTTGGATCTTCTTCTGACTTATCTCTCATTTCTGCATAATCCTTGTGACGGAATAATGCATTTTCATCCAAAGACACTTTTGCATCTACTGCAATAATTAGATCATCAGAAGTTTTAAGTACTGGATTAATTTCGAACATATCTGCATCACATCCTTCGTAAGCTTTAACCAAAGCAAAAACAAATTTTGTCATCTCTTTCATTGATTTTCCGCTAAGTCCTAAGTTAAAAGCAATCTTACGAGCTTGAAATCCTTGAATTCCTACTTTAGGATCAATTTCTTCAGTAAAAATCAAATGTGGAGTTTCTTCTGCCACAGTTTCAATATCCATTCCACCTTCCGTAGAATACATAATCATATTTCTTCCAGATGCTCTGTTTAAAAGAACTGACATGTAATATTCACTTGGCTCTGAAGCTCCAGGATAATATACATCTTGTCCTACTAATACTTTTCTTACTAATTTCCCCTCAGCAGAAGTTTGTGGAGTAATTAACATCATTCCTAAGATTTCGTCAGAAATAGATTTTACCTCGTCTAAACTCTTAGCTAGTTTTACACCTCCTCCTTTACCTCTTCCTCCTGCATGAATTTGAGCTTTTATTACAAACCAATCAGTACCAGTGTCGGCATTTAATTTTTTTGCAGCTTCCACAGCTTCTTCAGGAGTGTTTGCAACAATTCCTTCTTGAATTGCAACTCCATAACTTTTTAATATAGATTTACCTTGATATTCGTGTAAGTTCATTAGTTTTATTTTGATTAAATGAAAGCCAAAGATAAGATAAGTTAGAAACTTATAAAAGAGAAAATCACATATTTTATTACTTTAATTAAAATGCACCAAAAAGAATTAAAATCACTTTTTTTTATCGAAAAATGAGCTTAAATACTTATTTTAATGCTCATAAAATTGATTTTTGAACATTTATATTACCTTTGATATCGGATTTCGTTAAAAATGAAATTAAACCAAAACTATTACATTATATGAACGCAGTAATTACTGGAGTTGCTGGTTATGTGCCAGAGAAAATCTTAACTAATAAAGACCTAGAAAAGTTAGTCGACACCAATGAGGAATGGATAAAATCAAGAACAGGAATTGAAGAAAGACATATACTAGAAGACGGAAAAGGGACCTCTTACATGGGTGCAAAAGCTGTGGAAGATTTACTTAAAAAAACAAATACCAAAGCCGAAGAAATAGACTTGATAATTTGTGCTACAGTTACACCTGACCATGTTTTTCCATCTACTGCTAATATTGTATCTGATATGGTTGGTGCAACAAACGCTTGGAGTTTTGATATCAATGCAGCTTGTTCTGGATTTTTGTATGCTTTAACAACAGCTGGTCAATTTATTGAAACAGGAAAATATAAAAAAGTAATTGTAATTGGAGGAGATAAAATGTCCTCAATTATTGATTATACAGATAGAACTACCTGTATAATTTTTGGAGATGGAGCCGGAGCAGTTATGCTAGAGCCTACTGAAGAGAATGTTGGAATTCAAGATTCCATTTTGTACTCTGATGGAGCTGGTAAAAAACATTTATACCAAAAATCTGGTGGATCTGTGAGTCCTGCTTCTGCAGAAACTGTAGCTAACAAAGAACACTTTGTATACCAAGAAGGTCAACCTGTTTTTAAAGCTGCTGTAACTGGAATGGCTGATGTATCAGAAGAAATAATGAAGAAGAACGACTTAACAGCTAATGATGTTGCTTGGTTAGTTCCTCATCAAGCTAACTTAAGAATAATTGATGCTACTGCTCGTAGAATGGGATTGAGCACAGAAAAAGTGATGATTAATATCCAAAAATATGGAAACACAACTGCTGGTACTATACCTTTATGTTTGGCCGATTGGGAATCTAAACTAAAAAAGGGAGATAACATCATTATCTCAACTTTTGGAGGTGGATTTACTTGGGGAGCACTCTACCTTAAATGGGGATATAACTCATAATAAAAAAATGAATACTCTCGTTTTAAAAAAAAAACGAAATAATTAATATATTTGACATCTAAATAAAAACTATAACTATGAATCTTACAGAAATTCAAGACTTAATAAAATTTGTGGCTAAACAAAAAGTCACTGAGGTAGAAATTGAAAAAAAAGATTTTAAAATCATTATAAAATCTGAAAAAGAAGAAGTGCACATTGCTCATGTATCTGCCCCTGCACCTTTGCAAATGGCTATCCCTACAGCTCCTATATCGACAGCAACACCTGCAGCTCCTGCAAATGAAGCAGTAGAAGAAAGTAATTATATCACAATAAAATCTCCAATGATTGGAACTTTTTATAGATCTTCTTCCCCAGAAACTGACTCATTTGTTAACGTAGGCGATATAATAAAAGAAGGAGATGTTCTTTGTATTATTGAAGCAATGAAGTTGTTTAATGAAATTGAAGCAGAAGTAAGCGGTAAAATTGTAAAAGTACTGGTTGATGATTCATCACCAATAGAATTTGACCAACCTTTATTCTTAATAGAACCTTAATCTATTCCTTTTCTAATTCTTAATTAATCTTAGTTCGGTAATTATTACCTGAACTAATAACAACTAACTTTATGTTTAAGAAAATATTAATCGCAAATAGAGGAGAAATAGCTCTTCGAATTATTAGAACATGCAAAGAAATGGGAATAAAAACTGTAGCAGTATATTCTACTGCTGACAAAGACAGTTTGCCCGTAAGATTTGCAGATGAAGCAGTTTGTATAGGGCCTCCTTCTAGTTCGGAATCTTATTTAAAAATATCAAATATAATTGCTGCTGCAGAAATTACAAATGCTGATGCAATTCATCCAGGTTACGGATTCTTATCAGAAAATGCTAAGTTTTCTAAAATCTGTGAGGAACATGGAATCAAATTTATTGGAGCAAGTGCCGAAATGATTGATAAAATGGGAGACAAAGCTTCTGCTAAGGAAACTATGCTAAAAGCAAAAGTACCTTGTGTTCCTGGCTCTGCAGGAATTCTAAAAAACTTAGCAGATGGACAAAAAACTGCTTTGAAAATAAAATATCCAGTTATGCTTAAAGCAACAGCTGGTGGAGGTGGAAAAGGGATGAGACTGATCTGGAAAGAAGAAAATTTTGAAGATGCTTGGAATTCTGCAAGAGCTGAATCTAAAGCTGCTTTTGGAAATGATGGGATGTACCTTGAGAAATTCATACAAGAACCAAGACATATTGAGATTCAAATTGCTAGTGACCAATATGGAAATCACTGCCATATGTCTGAAAGAGACTGTTCTATACAAAGAAGGCATCAAAAATTGGTAGAGGAAACTCCTTCTCCGTTTATGACTCCAGATTTGAGAAAGAAAATGGGAGAAGCTGCTATCAAAGCTGCAAAAGCTGCAAAATATGAAGGTGTAGGTACTGTAGAATTCTTAGTGGATAAAAACAGAGATTTCTATTTTATGGAAATGAATACTCGTATTCAAGTAGAGCATACGATTACTGAAGAAGTAATAAATTTTGACTTAATAAGAGAGCAAATTAAAATTGCTTCGGGTCATAAAATCTCAGGTAAAAACTACGAACCTCAAATGCATGCTATTCAGTGTAGAATAAATGCTGAAGATCCTTATAACAACTACCGCCCTAGCCCCGGAAAAATAGGTCATTATAATGAGCCAGGTGGACACGGAATAAGAATAGACTCTCACGTTTATTCTGGATATACAATTTCTCCGTATTACGATTCTATGATTGCAAAACTAATTACTGTTGCGCAAACTAGAGAAGAAGCTATTACGAAAATGGAAAGAGCTTTGGAAGAATATTACGTAGAAGGAGTAAAAACAACTATCCCTTTCCATAGGCAATTGATGAAAAATAAAGATTTTAGAGAAGGAAACTTCAATACAGGATTTATGGATACTTTTGAATTGAAACCTGAGTAAAATTTTAAAATTACAGAACACAAAAAAGGCTTGAAGTAAACTTCAAGCCTTTTTTTATGCGTTTAAATTTTAAACGAATTAATCTTCTTTCTTTGCTTTTCTATAAGGGAAAGAGTGAAAAATTTGTCTTTTTGCAAATCTAAATTGCTTATCGCTATTAATAAATTTAGCAAATAATTTTTCATTCACACCAAAATACTCATAAATAGTTCCATCAGTAAATGTTACTTCAAACACATTTTTCTCGTGTTTAAAATCACCAACTTTACAATTAGTAAGCATCGTATTATACTCTTCTAAGTTAGCTTCCTTTGTTTCTGGAGCAATACTTACTAAGAAATGGTAAGCATCAATTATTTCAGAACTTTTAATACCAGCCTCTTCTTTTTTTGCTTCGTCTTGAAACTTATCTGGATGCCATTCTTTTACTAAATTTCTATATTTAGTTTTCAATTCTTTCAATACTAATGGGCCTTCTACCTCAAAAACCTCTTTATAAATCCTGATACGTTTCATTCTATTATTTTTTATTAAAGTGCAAAGCTATTCATATATTCTAATAAGTAAGAAATAATTACGAATAAAAAACAAAAAGAGCCTTAAGTTTACTTCATACTCTTTTTGTTTATGCTATTAAAACTGAATAAATCAATTACATATATTTAGTTAAATAACTCATAAATTCAGGTTTTATTGATTGTATAATTTCAAAAAAGTTTCCATTCTATGCCTTAATCCAATATGATATTCAAACAGTCTATGATCACTATCAACTGAATTTTCTATTACACTAATTTTAAAAAATCTCTTCATGTTTATTTATCAAAATATCTATTCCTTCATTTTCTGTAATAAATATTTTTATACATTTATAGGTTGGCCAATACTTACTTCCCCATAAATATTAATACAATGTCTTCTAATCTATTCTTGTAAGTTTTCAATTCATCTTTATAAAATTCCAATTGCTTTACCCATTTCTCATGTTCGAAATGTAAAACCTATAATGTTCTTTATTTACTTTTTTCACTTCTACTTTACTTTGTTTTGTATTGATTTTTATCTCTATCAAAAAATACAGAAAACAACCTTTTCTCAAAGTGAAAACAATCAGCTAAAAAAAAGAGTTTTACACTTGATAGTCTCGAATTATTTTGTTATATTATAAATAGCATTATTAAGCAATTCTAATTTCATTTTCAGTGGTAAATTCGCTAAATTTGCATAAATTATTTAACAAACTTCAAAATAGAACTATGGCATTTGATATAGAAATGATAAAAGGAGTGTATAGCAGAATGACAGAGCGCGTAGATGCTGCTCGTGCTATCACGGGAAAACCTTTAACTTTAGCAGAAAAAATATTATACAATCACCTTTGGGATGGAAATGCAACAACTGCATTTAAAAGAGGGCAGGATTATGTAGACTTTGCACCTGACAGAATTGCTTGTCAAGATGCAACTGCACAAATGGCTTTATTACAATTTATGCAAGCTGGAAAACCACAAGTTGCTGTCCCAACTACAGTTCATTGTGATCATTTGATTCAAGCAAAGCAAGGAGCAAAAAAAGATTTGCCGTTTGCAAGAAAAAATTCTTCAGAAGTATTTGATTTTTTAGCCTCCGTTTCTAATAAATATGGAATAGGTTTTTGGAAGCCAGGAGCAGGAATCATTCACCAAGTAGTATTAGAAAATTACGCATTCCCAGGGGGGATGATGATTGGTACTGATTCTCACACTGTAAATGCAGGAGGATTAGGAATGGTGGCAATTGGTGTTGGTGGTGCTGATGCAGTAGATGTAATGGCAGGGATGCCTTGGGAACTTAAATTCCCTAAATTGATTGGAGTAAAATTAACTGGAAATTTATCTGGATGGACTGCACCAAAAGATGTAATCTTGAAAGTAGCAGGAATCTTAACTGCAAAAGGAGGAACTGGAGCCATAGTTGAATATTTTGGAGAAGGAGCTATTTCTATGTCTTGTACTGGAAAAGGAACTATTTGTAATATGGGTGCTGAAATTGGAGCAACTACCTCTACTTTTGGGTATGACGACTCAATGGAGCGTTATTTAATTGCTACAGACAGAGCTGATGTTGCTGAAGAAGCAAACAAAATTAGAGAATACTTAACGGGAGATCCTGAAGTTTATGCTAACCCAGAACAATATTTTGACGAAGTAATTGAAATTAATTTAACTACATTATTGCCCCTTTTAAATGGACCATTTTCTCCAGATATCGCAACTGAAGCAGGTACAGATATGACTGAGAAAGCAACTAAAAACGGTTGGCCATTAGACGTAGAATGGGGATTAATTGGTTCCTGTACAAACTCTTCTTACGAAGATTTATCAAGAGCTGCATCTATCGCTAAACAAGCTGTAGATAAAGGATTGGTCACTAAAGCAGAATTTGGAATTAACCCAGGGTCTGAAACTGTAAGATTTACAGCAGAAAGAGATGGAATTATAAAAACATTTGAAGATGTAAATGCAACTATCTTTACCAATGCTTGTGGACCTTGTATTGGACAATGGGCGAGATACAGTGATCCATCAAATGCTCCTAAAAACTCGATTATACACTCTTTCAACAGAAACTTTGCAAAAAGAGCTGATGGAAACCCAAATACTCATGCGTTTGTAGCATCCCCAGAAATGGTTGCAGCAATTGCAATATCTGGAAGATTGGATTTTAATCCAATGACTGATACATTAACAAACAAAGATGGAAAGCAAGTAAAATTTGACGAGCCAACTGGATTTGAATTACCACCAAAAGGATTTGATGTAGAAGATAATGGGTATGAAGCTCCTTTAGAAGATGGAAGCGGTGTTGAAGTTGAGGTTTCTGAAACTTCAGAAAGATTACAATTATTGACTCCTTTTACTCCACTAGGAAATACTATTGACGGAGCTAAACTTTTAATTAAAGCTAAAGGGAAATGTACTACTGATCATATCTCTATGGCTGGACCCTGGTTGAAATACAGAGGGCACTTAGATAATATCTCAAACAACTGTTTGATTGGAGCTGTAAACTACTTCAATGAAGAAACAGACACAATTAAAAATCAATTGACTGGAAAATATGGAGCTGTTCCTGCAACTGCAAGAGAATACAAAGCTGCTGGAGTAAAAACGGTAGTGTTTGGAGAGCATAACTACGGAGAAGGTTCTTCTAGAGAACATGCTGCAATGGAACCAAGATTTTTGGGAGTAGCTGCAGTAATCGTTAAATCTTTTGCTAGAATTCACGAAACAAACCTTAAGAAGCAAGGAATGTTAGGATTGACTTTTGCTGTGGAATCAGACTACGACAAAATAAAAGAAGACGATACCTTTAACTTTACTGACTTGAATGAATTTGCATCAGGAAAACAATTGACTCTGGAGTTAGTTCATGCGGACGGTAGCAAAGAAAGTATTGTGTTGAACCACACGTACAACCAACCACAAATTGACTGGTACAATGAAGGTTCTGCTCTTAACTTGATTAAAAGAGAAAATGCAGAAGCTAATTAATTATAATACAAACTAAAATGTAAATCCCTTCTGAGAAATCAGGAGGGATTTTTTTTGTAATAAATATTACAGTATTAGTTAAAACTATCCCCTATTTTTGATGAAACTTTATAAAATGAAATTCCTCAAAAAGCATAAATCCAACTTAATATTTACTGCAATTATTCTGATAATATTTTTAACTCCACTAGGTTTCCATCTAAAAGTATTCGTAAATCGTTACATCAATTTTTCGCCTTCAGAAATACCCCTAGAAGAGCAGATAACACTTAATAACTATAATTGGCAACTTACAGACGATAAAGGCTCTCAAATTGACTTTAATGACTTTAATGACAAAGTTATTGTCATTAACTTTTGGTCAACTTGGTGTCCTCCTTGTGTAGCAGAAATGCCTAGTTTTCAAAAATTGTATGACAAATACCAAGACAAAGTTATTTTCCTATTTGTGGCAAATGATAAAACTGAAAAAGTAAATAAATTTATGATAGATAAAAGTTACCATTTTCAAAATTTTTATGAGGTTTCTAATACTCCTCCAGAACTAATATCTAGTAGTATTCCTACAACTTTTATTATTAATAAAAGAGGAAATATTATAATGAAGAAAAAAGGAGCGACAAATTGGAATTCGGATTTCATTCACACTTTTTTGAATAAACACATTTAATTTTAGTTTCTCCTTTCTCATTCAAAAAGGATAACTTTATTGGAAAGATAAAAAACAACCTATGTTCAAAAAAATAGAAGATTCTCAAATCGTATTAACACAATTAATGCTTCCCTCCCATTCCAATTTTAGTGGTAAAATTCATGGAGGGTACATTTTAAGTTTAATGGATCAAATTGCATTTGCATGTTCCAGTAAGCATTCTGGTAATTATTGTGTCACAGCATCTGTAAATAAAGTTGATTTCTTGAAACCTATTGGAGTAGGAGAATTGGTTACATTAAAAGCTTCTATCAATTTTACTGGTAATACTTCTATGGTTGTAGGTGTGAGAGTAGAATCTGAAAATATACAAACAGGTACTTGTACTCACTGCAACAGTTCTTACTTTACAATGGTAGCCAAAGATAAAGAAGGAAACAGTGTAGCTGTACCTGGTCTTATTCTAGAAACAGAGCAAAACATAAGGAGATATTTAAGAAGCATAGAACGAAGAATTGACGCAATAAAAAGACAATCTATTTTTGACGAAAAAGATTTTGTAATGTCCAATTCTGATCTAGAAGAATTAAAAAAACACAACATGAAATTGGCAAATGATTTCAGTTAAGAGCAAAAAAAAATGTATCGAGAAATCGATACATTTTTTTAAACTTGTTTTTCTAATTTCTTAGAAATGGAAAGTTACATTAAAAGAAGCAGTACCTCCAAAAATTGTTCCTCCATTGTCGTTATTAACAACAATCCCAGACTCTTTATTTCCTTTTGATGTAAAAGTTAAAACATCAGTACCATTGTATACTAAGTCTTCTTGTTCTCCACTAGAAGTCATGTAACCAATTCCCCATCCGTATTCAGCTCCGATAGACAATTTAGGTAAAACAAAGTATTCTACTCCAACAAAACCTCTAACTCCAAAACCAAAAGCTCCAGATTTAGAAACTCCATTTGTTCTTGCAACACCTGCAGCTTCAAATCCACTATCAACAGCCATTTTTAAATCCATGTTGTAGTCCATGTTTACTGTTGGTGTGAAAGATCCTATTTGAAGTAACGCTTCAGCTCCATAAACACCTTGAAGTCTGTTGTGTCCTCTTCTCCACTCTTTACCAAGTCCTAGAACTATACTAGTAGTATTTGTATTGGTAGTACTAACATACTCAGTTCTATTTGCATTGTAAGCAGTAGCTTCAACAGAGTTTCTTTGGAAATTAACTCCAACTTTCACTCTATATGCTTCTGTAGCAGAAATAAACTTCTTACCTACAAATACACTATTACTAAAAGTTGAAGAAGCACCAGGAGAAACTGCTCCTGCATTAGAAAATGCACTTCCTAAATACGTAAGCATAGGAGCTGCATTCATTTGAATAGCCCAGTCACCTGCTTGTGGCAAGACCTCTAGTCCTTTCTTATTTTTCATTGATGTAGTTGTACCTTGTGCAAATGCCAAACTCCCGGCAAATAATGCTGTAACGAATAAAATTTTCTTTTTCATAGTTATTTTTTTTGTTAATAATAGTTAAATATAATAATTATTTTCTATTTCACAAATACTTAAATGTTTTCAAGCATCTTAATTATAAACACCAATTTGTTTAGAAGTAAAGTTTATCTTTGTTAAGTAATCAGTGATTTTATATTTTTTTAGACATGGAAACCAGTAAAATAGATAGGCTTGAAGAACAATTATTTCGAGATAAAAATATCCTTGTTGATGTATTAAGAGAGGATCTAAATCACCCTGTTATTCAAGGGAATAAATTAAGAAAACTTACTTATAACCTCAAAAATGCCAAGAAAAAGGGGAATAAAACCTTGATGACATTTGGGGGAGCATACTCCAATCACATTCTTGCTGTTGCTCAAGCAGGAAAAGAGTACGGATTTAATACTATTGGTATAATTAGGGGAGAAGAGACATTACCTCTTAATTACACTCTTAGAAACTGTATTGAGCTTGGTATGGTTATTCAATATATTGACAGAACTACCTATAAACTAAAAAACACCCCAGACTTTAAAGATTACTTGAGAAATATCTATGGCTCGTTTTATTTAATCCCAGAAGGAGGTTCTAATTATTATGCAATAAATGGGTGTATGGAGATTATACCAAAAAATAATGACTACGATTACATTTGTTGCCCAATAGGAACAGGAGGAACTATTGCAGGCATTACAATTTCTAATCAAAATAAAAGTAAAGTTCTTGGCTTTCCAGCATTGAAAGGAGGCGATTTCTTAAAAAAGGAAGTTACCAATTTTGTAAATGAAGTAGTGAATGAAAATGAAACAACAAATGACTTGATGCAATCACTTTCTATAATTTCTGAGTATCATTTTGGAGGATATGCGAAAATTAAAGAAGAATTAATTAATTTCGTACGCAATTTTTATCAAACGCATCAGTTTAAATGGGATTTGATTTATAATGGTAAAATGGCATATGGCGTTTATGATATGATTGAAAAGGATTATTTCCCTAAAGAATCAAAAATACTATTAATACATACAGGAGGCTTACAAGGAATAAATGGATTTGAAGAAAGAAATAAACGTGTTATTTATGAATAAATTATTGAAAGGTATTTTATGCATGAGCATAATTATTTTTACTAATACCTCCGTTTATTCACAAACTCAATCTCCTCAAGAATATATTGCCAAATGGAAAGATGTTGCTATTTTGCAAATGAAACTACACCAAATTCCTGCGAGTATAACCTTGGCACAGGGTATTCTTGAAAGTGGAAGCGGAAATAGTAACTTGGCTACCTTAGCCAATAATCATTTTGGAATTAAATGTCATTCTACTTGGACTGGCAAAACATATTATCAAGATGATGACGAAAAAGATGAATGTTTTAGGAAGTATAAAAATGCTATGCAATCATATGAAGATCACTCAGATTTTCTTAAAAAAAGAAGGTATGAACCTCTTTTCAAACTAAAAAAAACTGATTATAAAGGATGGGCCAAAGGATTAAAAAAAGCTGGGTATGCTACAAATCCTAAATATCCTAAATTACTAATTGGATTGATAGAACGTTATCAACTTGAGCTGTACGATAATGTTGACTTTATTGAACCGATTGTTGATGTTGCTAAAAATGAAAATATAACATCTGCAAAAAAGCCTGGGGAAATAATAGAAACCATCTCATATTCTATTAATCACACAATCTTTAAAACTGCAAATCTTGTTCCATATTTTATAGTAAAAAGGGGAGATGATTACAAAAAAATTGAAAAGGAATTAGGAATAAGAAAATGGCAAATTACTAAATATAATAATCTGCAAAAGTCTCATGAATTAACTGTAGGGGAACGAATTTTTATTAAACCGAAAAGATGTAAATCTAAAGAAGAATTTCACAAAGTAGAAGAGGGGGAAACATTGAGAGACATTTCTCAATTGTATGGAGTGAAACTAAAAAAACTATACAAAAGGAATAGACTAGACGAAGGTGCGGTTCCTAAAGCTGGACAGAGAATTAATTTAAAAAAAAAGGTGAAATAACTACTTTTTTATTATCCTTCCTGCTTTTTTATCAAATCCATAAGGACAATGTTTACAGCCATTCTTACAGCAATACCCTCTTTTTGATAAGTACTTTTCTGTAAAAATTATATAACCCTCTGGGGAATAATAAAATTCATCTTTATCCAACTTGTCCCGTTTAGAGAAACCACTCATATCATCACTCATGGTAACTTAATTTGAAGTGAAATAAGATTTTTTAGCAAAGATATTTCCTAAGTTAAAAAACTGAAAAACAAATATTTCCTTGGATTTTGGATAGTATCCCAATAAGTAATTTTCATCATACATAATTTCTTCACCTGTTACTTCGTCAATTTCTACAAAATCTTTCTTTTTACGTAAGAAATTTACCTTTTTAAAATCCCCATTAGAATCCACAACTTCTATTTTATATAAAGGAGTAATTGCTTTTATAGAATCTACTTTTTCAGAAGAAAAATCTGCAATTTTATTGAAGAATATTTTTTCATAGATCAAAACATAATTCTCTACTAATGAGTTATTTAATTTCTCTATTTTTATTCCATTAATACTAGCCAAAGAAACTATCTTATCTTCTTGAGTTATTAGAAACGACTCTTCTGGCATTTCTCCATGTTCTACTTTTATAGATTTAATAGCTAAAGGTTCGTAAACAAAAACTCCTGAGTATTTCCAGTCATTTTCATTGGTATAAAATCTACTTTCAAGAAATCCATTAAACCCAGGAATATGCATTACATATGGCTCAGAAGATTTTCTCCCGTTCTTTTCTAGCAACATATAAGTCCCATAATGATCTTTGGTTGCAGAACCCACAAAATAGGTTTTAGAAAGCTTCCCATTTTCAAAAATCTCTACTTTCTTATACCTAGATGCCATGTTCGCCACTACCGTTTTCTTCATGTCATTTGATACGGAAGTCTGAACTTTTATATTTCTAAAAGTTTTGAGTAAAAGCTCCACATTTACTAGTCTTGCTTTAAATTCATTATTCAACATCCATTCCCCATTTTTCAATTCCAATTCGGCTTTGTTTCGGTTAGATTCTGTAATAATAATCTTATCAATTGCATCTGTATTTTCAATAGCAAAATCACTCATTGGTTTGGATCCACCCTGCTTATTATCTTGCAACATAACAAAATAAGATATTGCGGCTAAAACTATAACTGCAAGGATTAAATACTTAGTAGAATTATTCTTCATTGTTATTTCAAATTTGATTGTAATGATACAAAAAAAACTCCCTGAATAAAGGAGATTTTTTAATAATTTAAGCTAAAATGTATTGAATAAACAACTATTCTACTTGTTGTACATTTTATTTAACTTTTTAAGTTTCTTATCCAATTTTAATTGTCTCATATTATATTTATTTCTTTGCTTGTCAATTCTTAGTTGCCTATCCTTTACTTTCAAAAATTCAGCATCTTCAGATATATTCTCTTCTTTAGCATCAAGCATCTTTTGAGACTTGTCTAATTTAACATTAACTTTATCAATCTTTCTTTGAGATTTATTAATCTTGCTTAATTTCTTCTTATATTTTACTTCACTTTTTTTAAGCTTATTAGCTTTATTAAATTGACTATCACCCTCTAATTTTGCTTTTTCAGTTTTTGATTGTGAAATTTTTACTTCTCCAGCTGTTGCGGTCTTCTCTTTAGAAAATTTTTCAAGGTCAATTACATCTACTACTGCAAAATCAGCATAGTAAAACTTACCGTTTACTAAAGTCAAATTATTAATTGTCTTTGTTTGCCTGTCATAACTTACAATAATTGTCGCTTTTTCGTGCTTATATGATTTAACTAATAAATCTACATTTCCAACTTCATTGCTAGTGCCTGCTGCAACTTCTACATTATTGATTAATACCTTTGCAGTAGCTCCATTCAATAATTGTTCTCCATTTTTAACAAAAACAGAAAATTTCACATCATGAGCATGTAATGTTTCAATAGTGTTTGCGTTATTAATTGCGTAATTGGTATTCAAACTAAATACCATTGACACGAGTAAGATTTTTTTAAAAAATTTCATATTTATTTTTAGTTTATATTTGAATTCAAATTTAAGATAACTTTATAGTACTGACAAAACATTAACAATTAATTAGTCTTAATTATGAAATCGCATTTAATAAAATTAGGGTACCTATTTCTCTTTATTTCACTCTCTTTTTCTTCTTTAGCTCAAAATCCCAAAGGATTTGATAAAATGGCGAAAAATATGGCAGATAAAACTGTGCCTATTATAAAATCTAGTCAAGTGGTTAAATTACAAAAAAAATCTAAAAAAATAGTTTTTTTAGATGCCAGAGAAATAAAGGAATATAAAATGAGTCACATAAAAAATTCAATTCACATTGGATATGATAATTTTGATGAAAAGAGTGTAAAAAAAGTAGATAAAAACGCAACAGTTGTAGTCTATTGTTCTGTGGGTTATAGAAGTGGTAAAATTGGAAAACAATTAAGAGAAATGGGGTATACCAGTGTTTTTAATCTGTATGGAGGATTATTTGACTGGGCTAATAATGGAAATAAAATTTACAACAGTTCTGGCGAAATAGAAATTGTTCATCCCTACAACAAAAAATGGGGGAAATGGCTAAAACTAGAATTAAGAGGAGAAACTAAATAAATGTCAAAAAATCTAATCATAATCCTTACCAAAAACCCAGAGTTAGGAAAAGGAAAGTCTAGACTAGCAGCCACTGTTGGAAAAGAAAATGCGCTTGTCGTTTTCAAAGAATTAATAAAGCATACAGCCTTTATTACACAAGAATTGGAATGTGATAAATGGGTGTTGTTTTCTGATTACCTTGGAGATAATGACTATTTTGAAGATTCTATTTACACCAAGGGGCTACAAGAAGGAAATGACTTGGGCGAAAGAATGAGAAATGCTTTTGTAAAAGCGACAGATATGAGCTACGACAAAGTAATGATGATTGGGAGTGATTGTTACCAATTGACTAAATCAGAGCTAGAAAAGGGGTTTAAAATTCTTGATTCCAATGATTTTGTATTTGGACCAGCTGAGGATGGCGGTTATTACCTAATTGGAACTACCACTACTTTTACCAAAGTATTTGATAATAAAACTTGGAGTACAAAGACTGTTTTATACGAAGCAATTCGTGATGTCGAAAATGCCGATTTAAGTTTTGGTGAACTAGCAACTTTATCTGATGTAGATTGCGAAGAGGATTTGGGGGAATTAAGGAAGTTTATTTCTTAACCCAAAAACTCCAAAACTCTATCCCGTATAAATTTTGATTTTGTAAGAATCATGTTGTGATTACCACCTTCTATTTTTTCAAAATTCTTAATGTTCTTAATAGGAAAAACAGGGTCTTTATCTCCATGTAAATGAAGAAAGTCTTCTACTTCATTTTCACCTTTCCAAGTATTTATTTTTTTAATGATCCATTTTTCTAGCGTTCCATCAATGTTATGAATCATTTCGCCTATCTCTTCGTTTTTAATTTCTTTAAGGTCAGGAACTATTTTACTGCCAAGGTCATAACTGGCTTCAATAGTTTTTTTAACAAACGAATCTGGAATAAAATCCAATAGTTTAGAGCTATTTTTAATTTTCATCAGAGGATTCAGTTCGCTCCTATTTTTTGCCGAAGAAATAAAGATTATTTTCTCTACTTTAATGTGTTTTGCTATTTCTATAGATAGAATCCCTCCAAAAGAGGTTCCAAGTAAAGCTAAATTTTTACTCGTATCAATTTTTTCTGCCATTCGTTTGGCATAATCTTCAATAGACTCATCTTTATCAGCTGGAGAAATAAATTCTAATACTTTGCAATCCAATCTTTCATCCAATAAAAAATTCTTATAAATAGTTTTATCAGTTAAGAAACCGGGAACTAAATACAAGGAATAATTTTTCATTAAATTCTATTTTTTTAAAATTCTAGCAATGTCTTTTTTAACATCTTGCTTCTTCAATGACTCCCTTTTATCGAAGAGTTTCTTACCTTTTCCAAGTCCAATTTTAAGCTTAATAAGGCCTTTTTCATTAATAAATAACAAAAGTGGAAGTAATGAAATTCCTTTGTCTTTCAATTTTTTCTCAATCTTACTAATCTCTCTTCGGTTCAATAATAATTTTCGTAGTCGGTAGGTTGAGTGATTGATATACCCTCCATGAGAATATTCAGAAATACTCATTCCTTTTATGAAAATCTCTCCTTCATCAAAATAACAATAAGCTTCTTTTATACTAGCTTTACTTTCTCTTACTGATTTTACTTCGGTACCCAATAATTGAATTCCTGCAACATACTCATCCAATATTTCATAATCGAAATATGCCTTTTTGTTCTTTATTGATATTTTATTTTGGAATTTTGCCATCTTCTTTGCTCCAATTGATTGGAATTACAAAGTAAGTAATTAATGGCTAATTGAAAGAAAAATTAGCTCAAAATCTAAATAAATTTAAGTAGTGAATTGAATAATAATCCCTATTTTTGAAACATGAGTAAAAAAGAGGCCACTTTCGAAGAATTTTCTAGCGTTTCATTGAAACAATGGGAAGAAAAAATTAGTAAAGATTTAAAAGGTAAATCCATTTCAGAATTGGAATGGACCAATCTAGATAATATTTCTTTGGTTCCCTGTGTAAATAAGGAGAATTCCAAAAATTATTCTGATTCGGAAACAGAAATGAAATCCAAGCCGAATACTAAAACTAACGAATGGAATATTAATAGATTTATTAAAATAACAACCGAAAAAGAAGCAAACAAGCAAGCTGTAAAAGCATTAGCTGAAGGTGTTAATTCTATCACTTTTAGAGGAGATCACATTAATTTGGAACTCTTATTGAAAGACATAATGATAGAAATCATTGCGGTTCATTTCATTGTTCGCAATCCAGTTCAGTTAATAACTGATCTTAAAAAATTATGCTTAGACAGGTCCATTACTTTTATAGACATTGAAGGAAGTATTTCGTTTGACTACCTTGGAAACTATGCTAGAAAAGGAACTTGGCTAACTTCCAAAGAGCAGATCAAAAGCGATTTAATAAACACCTGTGAAGCTGCAAAAGAGGCAGACATAAAAACAATTTGCGCTAGTAATTCTTATTTTCAAAAATCAGGAGCAACAGTTTCTCAACAAATTGGAATAGCCTTAGCACAAGGAACAGAGTACTTAAATTTGCTGACTCCACATTTTGAGGTGGATGAATTGTCAAAGAAAATGCAATTTGAAATTGCAATTGGAAACAATTATTTTCTTGAGATCGCTAAACTAAGAACTTTCAGAATGTTGTGGGCAAAGGTATTAATAGCTTTTGATGGAACCGAAACAACTACAACAGTCAATACCTCTACTTCTACTTTATTTTGGAGTGACAAACAATCCAAAAACAACATGTTGCGTGCCACTTCGCAAGCAATGAGTGCAATCTTGGGAGGATGTGATATGCTCACAATCTCAACATTTGATACTGTCTCTGACAAGAAAGAAACGTATTCGGAAAGGATTGCAGCAAACGTACAATTAATATTAAAAGAAGAATCATATTTTGATAAAGTAGTAGATCCTGCAAATGGTTCTTATTTTATTGAAAACCTAACCGAAGAATTAGCAGAAAAAAGCTGGTCCGTTTTTCAAGAAATTGAGAAAAAGGGAGGGTATATAGATGGATTAGAATCCAATTACATTCAAGAAAAAGTATTTGAATCGGGAGAGAAACTAATGAAATTGTACAACCAAGGAAAAACAACTCTTGTAGGGGTAAATAAATATGAAACAGACGACAGAGTCGTTTCAATGAAAAGAGAAACAGAACAAAAAATGGTAGATAATAAAACCTTGTCTTTTCTGCATATTAAATAAAGAATAAATGAAAAACTTACTAATCGCTTTAAAAGGAATGGCTATGGGAATGGCAGAAACTGTCCCAGGTGTTTCTGGCGGAACAATTGCTTTTATCACTGGTATTTACGAGAAATTACTGGAAACAATAAAAGCCTTTAAACCAAGCTTGCTCAAAACTTGGAAACAAGATGGAATCAAAGCAGTTTGGAATGAAATAAATGGAACTTTCATAATTTCACTTTTAGGTGGAATGATTGTAGGTATTGGAATTGGTGTAGTTGTGATAGAAAAATTAATTCACCTTTATCCGCCTGTAGTTTGGGCGTTTTTCTTTGGGTTAATCATTGCCTCAATCATCTACATTGGGAAACAAATATCTAAATGGGATAGCAAAACAATTGGCGCTTTAATCCTTGGAGGAATTATCGCTTTTGGTATCACTCAAATTCCAATTGGACAAGTAAACGAAAGCCTTTGGTTTGTATTTCTTTGTGGAGCAATTGCTGTTTCAGCATTAATTTTACCTGGAATATCGGGGAGTTTTATTTTGCTAATTATGGGAATGTATTCTTATATTTTACACGATACACTTAAAACTGGATTAATAGAAAATCACGAATCTGGGGCACTCATAACAATGATAGTTTTTGGACTAGGAATGATTGTAGGATTAGTAACCATGGCAAGGTTCTTAACTTGGTCTCTTAAAAAACACAAGAACACTACATTTGCAATCCTTACAGGATTTATGATTGGTGCATTAAACAAATTATGGCCTTGGAGGGTTCCTGAGAAAGTGATGCTTGAAAATGATGAAATAGTAAATTTTAATGAATTAAGCTCTTTGGAATTTGACAAAGTGATTACCGAATACTCTACTTCTCCTTCGGGATATAGTGAAAACTGGGGAGAACCAGCTTTTTTGGTTGGTGTAATTGTTTTCTTTTTCGTAGGTTTATTATTAGTCTTGGGAATGGATTATTTCTCTAAAAACAAATCTCATTAAACCAATGAAACTAGGACTTATAGGTAAAACTCTTTCTCATTCATTTTCTAAATCTTATTTTGAAAACAAATTTAAAGAAGAAAACTTAGCCAATCATTCTTATGATTTATTTGAGCTAGAAACGATTGAAGAATTTCCAGAATTAATTAGAAACAACCCTTATTTAGTGGGGTTAAATGTGACTATTCCTTACAAAGAATCTATTATTCCTTTTTTGGATGAATTGGACGAAACAGCCAAAGAAATTGGAGCAGTGAACACGATTAAAATTACAAAAGGGAATGGAAAAACGATTCTTAAAGGATACAACACAGATGCCAAAGGATTTGGATTATCTATAAAACCATTTCTTAAAAACACCCACGAAAGAGCCTTAATTTTGGGAACTGGAGGAGCTTCCAAAGCGGTAGGTTATGTTCTTAAAAACTTAGGTATTACAACATTATTTGTGTCTAGAAATCCAAATGAAAACGAAATTAATTACAAAGACATTAATGACTATGTAATGAAGTTTCATAAGCTCATTATTAATACTACGCCTTTGGGAATGAGCCCAAACGAGGCTACTTTTCCTGACATTCCATATAAACTATTGAACGATTCTCACACGCTTATAGATTTGATTTATAATCCTGAAAGAACTCAATTTTTGACAAAAGGTAAACAAGAAGGAACAGAAATATTGAATGGATTATCCATGTTGCAGCATCAGGCGAATGAAGCCTATAAAATTTGGAGCCGATAATCGGCTGTAATTTTTGACAGCTATTTACATGTCAGATTGAGCGGAGTCGAAATCTTTTCAGAGCATAATGAAAACCTTTCGACTCCGCTCAAGGGGACAAAAAAAACAAGAATTAAACAAAACAGAATGAACACAGAATTGGACGACATAAAAGATACGGTTGCATTTTTAACCAACAAAGGGTTTGCAAATGCAGAAGTAGGAATCGTTTTGGGAACAGGGCTGGGTAACTTGGTGACTAAAATTGACATAGAAATAGAATTATCTTATTCCGACATACCAAATTTCACTTTATCTACAGTTGAGTTTCATTCTGGAAAATTAATTTATGGAAAGCTAGGTGGAAAACAAGTAATCGCTATGCAAGGTCGTTTCCATTTTTATGAAGGATACAACATGAATGAAATTGTGTTTCCAATAAGAGTTTTGAAACTGTTGGGAATAAAAAACCTATTGATTTCTAATGCTGCAGGAGCAATAAATACAGAATTTAAAAAAGGAGAATTGATGGTGATAAACGACCACATCAATTTACAATCCAATGCATTGATAGGAAGAAATATGAAAGAATTGGGAACTAGATTCCCAGACATGAGCGAACCTTATTCATCCCAACTGAGAAAAATTGCAGGTTCTGTTGCCAAAGAAAATAGCATTATTTTGAGAGAAGGAACTTACGTATCAGTACAAGGACCAATGCTTGAAACTGCAGCAGAATATCGTTATTTAGATAGTATTGGAGCAGATGCAGTGGGAATGAGTACAACTCCCGAAGTAATTGCTGCCAATCATATGGGATTACCTGTTATGGCGATTTCTGTGCTTACAGACGAATGCGATTATACCAATTTACAACCTGTAAGCATTGAAGAAATAATTGCTATTGCCGGTAAAGCTGAAATTGTACTAACTATTATGTTTGAAGGAATTATTGAGAAAATTTAGGTTTCTATTAAAACTCTGATTGTGTGTTAATTTTTCAAGAGAAAAAATAAAATGTATCGAGAACAAAAAGAAAAGTAAAATATCCTAAATTTGGTAAAAATATACTCTTTGGCTGGCATTTATATTCATATCCCTTTCTGTAAAAAAGCTTGTGTTTACTGCGACTTTCATTTTTCTACGTCTATGAAAAATAAAAGCGAATTGGTAAACTGTATCCGTAAAGAATTAAAAGTTAGAAAAGGATATTTGGAAACGAACCAAATTGAAACAATCTATTTTGGGGGAGGAACACCTAGCTTATTGGAAAAAGAAGAACTGCAAAATATTTTAGAAACAATTCACAAAGAATTTGAGGTAGCACAAGATGCAGAAATCACTTTGGAAGCCAATCCAGATGATTTGACAATTGAAAAAATAAAAGAACTAAAATCGTGTGGAGTAAATAGATTGAGTATTGGAATTCAATCATTTATTGGTCGTGATTTATTATTTATGAATCGTTCACATACCATAAAACAAGCTGTAGAATCTGTTGCCAATGCAAAAGAGCTAGGATTTGACAACATGACGATTGATCTCATTTATGGAATTCCAAATTTGACTCAAACCGAATGGAAACGAAACATTCAAAAAGCCTTGGAGCTAGACGTAAATCACATTTCGGCTTATTGCTTAACTTCGGAGGAACGCACAGCCATGCACCATGACATTGCAAAAGGAAAATACGAGTTACCTAAGGAAGAGGCTACTTCCAAGCAATTTAATGTACTGGTTTCTACTTTGCAAGAAAATGGATTTGAGCAATATGAAATTTCTAATTTTAGTAAAATTGGTCATAATTCCAAACACAATTCATCTTATTGGAAACAGAAAAATTTCTTAGGAGTTGGACCTTCTGCTCATTCATTTAATGGAAAAACGAGGCATTGGAATGTATCCAATAATGGCCGTTATATAAAAGGAGCAAACGATAATAATTGGGTTTCCGAAGAAGAAACCTTAGATGAAAAAACGCGCTATAACGAATACATAATGACTTCCTTGAGAACTAGTTGGGGAATAAATTTAAAGTATTTGAAAGAAAATTTTGATCCTTTATTCGTTTCTCATTTCATAAAAGAAAGCAAGCGATTTGTGATTGCAAACTCACTTATCCAAAAAGGAACTCACTTTACACTTTCGCAAGAAGGAAAATTATTGGCTGATGGAATTGCTAGTGATTTATTTGTAGTGGAGTAATTGGATTTCTACTTCTTCAAATCAACCCTACTCAATTTATCACTCATGTGATTAAAAAGATTAGTTAATGGTTTTTCTATCATCATTTTAAGAAAAGCATTTACTCTAGCTTCGCAATTCAAAAAAGCATCACACTTCCCATTTCCTAAATCATTGATCGAGATAATTAAATCAAAATCAATAGGTGAATCGGTTCCAGAAACTAATTTGATTTCAGAGAATGGAGTTGATGAATCTTTGGTGAGTTTAAGCCCAAATCCCATCATTTTGAAGGAACAAGAATCGTATTCTCCTTCCCATTCCGTGTATTTTCCTTCGGGCAGTAATTCCTTCACATTATTCAAATCCATCAAATAATTATAAATATTCTCTTGAGAATTACTTATTTCTGTATGCGTACTTTCAATATTCATCCTGTTTATTTAAATGCTTTTATAATTCTTTTTACTAAGGTATGTCTTATCACATCATTTTCATCTAGCTCCACAATCCCAATTCCTTCAACATCTTTCAATACAGTTAATGCTTTTATTAATCCCGAGTTTTGGCTCCTTGGTAAATCTATTTGAGAAGGGTCTCCGTTTATAATAAACTTAGCACTTTTCCCCATTCTAGTCAAAAACATCTTTATTTGGCTCTCTGTTGCATTTTGGGCTTCATCCAATATCACAAATGCATTATCTAGCGTTCGTCCTCTCATAAAAGCTAAAGGAGCAATTTGTACTACATTATTTTCTAAGTGTTCCTCCAGTTTTTCAGCAGGAATCATATCGCGCAATGCATCATACAAAGGTTGTAAGTAGGGATCTAGTTTTTCTTTTAAATCTCCAGGTAAAAAACCTAAATTTTCTCCTGCTTCTACTGCAGGTCTAGTTAAAATTATTTTCTTTACTTCTTTATTTTTTAATGCTCTAACTGCCATTGCAACAGCTGTGTATGTTTTTCCTGTTCCCGCAGGTCCTACTGCAAATACCATGTCGTTTTCAAAACAAGATTCCACTAACTTTCTTTGATTGTGGGTCCTAGCACTTATTTTTTTTCCATTGTTTCCATGAACAATAACTTGATCTCCCTTGGTGTTCTTTATTGTCTCTTCTCCATTCTCGCCCAAAATATTTTCCAAATCTCCTTCGCTCAATGTTTTGTATTTTTTAAAGTAATTCATCATCAAATTTATTTTCTCTTCAAATAAATCTAATTCGTTTTCATCTCCGCTAAATTTCAAATTTCTACCTCTAGAAATTATTTTCAAATTTGGAAATCTTAATTGTATATATTTTAAAATACTATTATTAACTCCCAATAAATCAACTGGTTCTATCTCTGTTATACTTAAATTTCTTTCTGTCAAATTTAGGTGATTTTAATTCTAGTGACTTGTTGGAATAAATATAAATAATTTCAACTAAAAATAATTGAAACCTACATTAAATTCTTAATTTTGATAATCAAAGTAACAATAATTATTTGAATAACACTCTGAAATGGCAATCATAACTCTAACAACAGATCTCGGCATAAAAGACTACTATGTCTCTGCTGTTAAGGGAACTATACTAAAAGAGTTAAAAAATGACGTGACTATTGTTGATATTTCTAATCAAATAAAAATATTTGATGTAAGAAATGCAGCTTACACGATTAAAAATGCCTTTGAAAACTTCCCTGTGGGAACAATACACATATTAGGTATAGATGCTGGAATAACTGTTACAAGGCAAGCAATTTTAATGGAATACAAAGGTCACTTTTTTATAGGTGCCGATAATGGATTATTTTCTTTAATCTACGATTTCCCCCCAGAAAAATTATATGAGTTAAACATAGATTTTAATACCAATGTACTGACTTTCCCTACTCGTGACATTTTTGCTAAAGCTGCTTGTCATATTGCGCGTGGAGGAACTCCAGAGGTAATTGGAAAACGAATTAATAAAATTGCTTCTTTTCAAAAACCTATCCCACAAACTCAAGAGAGTTTTATAAAGGGAATTATAATTCATGTAGATTCTTATGGAAACTCCATTACAAATATCTCAAGAAAACTGTTTGAAGAAATTGGAAAAAACAGAAGCTATATAATTGGATTCAGAAACTATGAAGTAACCAAGTTGAGCCATAACTATTCTGACGTGCAAGATGCTATGTATTTGGGATTATTTAATACGGGAGGAAATCTTGAAATTGCAATAAACAAAGGTGCTGAAGGACATGGAGGAAGTGCTTCTACTCTACTTGGATTAAGAGAAGATGAAATTATTACTGTTACCTTCAAAAAATAAAAAGATGCTAATTAGAATCGTAAAACTGACCATCTCTCCTGAAAAAATAGAAGATTTTAAATCCATTTATGAATCCCACATGGAATTAATAAAAGGATTTGAAGGATGTGAAAAACTAGAATTACTGCAAGAAAAAGGCCGTTATTATAATGTGGTGATGACTTACAGCCATTGGAAATCGGAAGAGAATTTGGCTGCATACAGAGATTCTGAACTATTTCTTAAAGTATGGAAAACTGTAAAACCCCTTTTTTGTGCTAAACCAGAAGCTTGGAGTATGGAAAGAAAATTTGAATTATAAAAATTAGTTATTCGCATTAAAATTATTGTAATCACTTTATTTTTATTTGGAATGAATAAAAATAAGAAATACCTTTGTTTAGAATCATTCTTAACAAGAGACAAATGTCAATTTCAATAAAATCTATTAAAACAGGTGTGTTTTCCTTTCTTATCGTGTTATTTCTAATGCCTATTGGTCATGCTCTTATGGTTTTAAATGAAAAATTAATTCCTGAATATAAATTTATTGGAGCTTCAATAATTGGATTTACTGGTTTGCTCTTATTTTTCATAGGAATAAGAAAAAACAAAAAACCACTTACAGCAACAATTCTAGGTTTAATCGCAGGGATTCTTATTTGGACTGGTTGGGTTGAGTTTTCGTTTGTATGGATTGCAGAAAAACTGCAAGTTGCTCCTCTCATAGAAAATGGAGAAATAACTACAAAACCTGAATACCTAGTGATGTTATCCTCTGTAGGATTACTTTCTACAATTCTTATCATGTACATTTTTAAACAATCAAGCTGTACATTTTTTAATTGGTTTCAAAAAATAGGAGGATTAAAATTTGATAAAATAAAGGCTCAAGACAAAGTTTGGGCTGGAATAACGTTCATAGAAACAATCATTATTTTATGGACTTTTTACATACTTCTTTTATTAGTCTACGACAAAGATATTGCTGGAGACAGACATCCAATCACCTATTTTGTAGCTTTTGGCTCTTTATTTTGGTCGGCTTTTTTATGTATTAAATTAATTAAAATAAAGAAATTCGATTATGCTATTCGTTACGCAATCCCTACCGTTATTATCTTTTGGAATTTCATTGAAGTAACTGGTAGGTGGGATTTATTCAAAGAAATTTGGGTTCATCCGTTCAAACATTGGATTGAGAATTCCATTATTTTTGGATTATTAGTTGGCTTTATTGTTTTTTATTTTGTGGAAAACAGCCTTAGACTTAAAGACAAAAAAAATCAATTGGAAATAAAAAAAACCGCCAAAGCAAAAGCTAAAACGGTTTAATTTTATTTATTTACAAAGTGTTAAGCCTTAAAAGGTCTTTGTAACTATTTTTATTCCATACCATTAATAAAATAATTAATAGTAAAAATACTGCTGAACCACCTACTCCTGCAATATCTAATAATAAATGAGACAAGAAAGCTATTACCATAACAGGTAATACAACTATTAAAGAAAGAGGAACATATTTATTGATTAAAAGCACCAATCCTGTTACAATTTCTACCACAGCTACAAGTTTCATAACAAAACCAGTCGCCATTAAAGCTTCCATCCAGCTCCCCATTTCAGTTGTCATTTCAGGAAAAGGCATAAAGTTCATGAACTTATTAAGTCCAAAAATAACTAATCCTAATCCTAATAGAATTCTTACTACTGTTTTTATATTTTTCATAATTAGTTTTTTTTAAACGTTAGTTTTTTAATTTACTAATTATACGAAAAAAATTGACTTTCCTTAAATTTTTTAAATTTGGGTTATAAACAATAAAATATAAATAAATTGTGGATTAAACCTTTCAGTGCTATTCAAAACATATTAATTATTATAAAATTTACCTCAATAGAGTAACATGACCTTTAATCTCTTTTACAACTCTTTTTGGGTCACGATATACTATTCTATAAACATAAACATCAGCTTTTAGTGGTATTCCATTAGTACTTGATCCATCCCAACCTTCTTGAACATCAGTAGTTTCAAATATTAATTCTCCCCACCTATTGAAAATCTTAAAATTATAATTAGAATCAATATTTATTGTTGGAAGAAATACATCATTATTACCGTCATTATTAGGAGTAAATGAATTTGGTATGTATAAATTGTATTTCATTTCATAAAAGAGCTCTCCAATTAAAGTATCATAACAACCATAAATATTTTCTACAGTTAACATAGGGTAATAAAATCCTTCTCTGGTATATTCTGAATTATATTGACTAAAAGGTGAGATAATTTGTCCGTCTCCATTGTTAAACATTGAATAACTACTATTCAATGAATTATTTGTAAAAGTAACATATGGGAAGTAATACGAAGTTTCTAAAATTAAAGGTGAAAATAATGCTGTTGGACTTGGGAAAACAGTAATAGAATTTAGTTTTTCCATTGTATCTCTGCAACCATAAGTGTTTTCTACAATTAATGTCACATCATATACTCCAGAATCTTGATAAACATATATAGGTGCTAATTGAGTTGAAGAGCCTGTGTCTCCAAAATTCCAAAAATGAAGTAAACTTGCATCTGAAAGACTTACTAAATCAATATCTAAAGAGTCTCCTAAACAATATTCATCTTCATTTATTCTAAAATCAGCTATAGGAGAAGGATAAACCTCTATTGTATCTAAATAAGAAGTATCACATCCAAATGCGCTATATCTTATGCTTATAGGCTTTAATCCACTAGTTCTATAAACAATGTTTGTAGGGTTTGCAACAGTAGAAGTAATTGGTGTAGCTGTAATTCCAAAATCCCAATCTATTTGAGTTGAGCTATAAAAAGCTCCACCAGCATTGAAATCAAATGAATTTTCATTCAAACATTCATTCATTGGTGCAATAAAAAATGGACTTAATAACGGATGCAAAATTACTTGCTGATACAAAGTATCTGGACAAATTGAAGTTTTTGACCCCATCACTAACATAACTTTATAGGTTCCTGAATCAGGAAAAGTATATGAAGGGTTTGCCAAATTTGAAGTATCGGCTAAAGTTGTAGAATCTCCAAAATCCCAGTAATAATCTTTAGAATCTACACTTGAATCACTGAATTGGATAAAATAATCGACACAATTATTATTAGAAAATGAAAAATTAGAATAAGGTGAAACATATATTTCAATAGAATCTGTAAAGCTAGTATCACATCCATTGGCTCTATATCTTATCGTTATCTGTTTATTTCCAATTGTATTAAAAACTATACCAGTTGGATTTGCACCTGAAAAAGTACTAGGTGTTGCAGAACCTCCAAAATCCCAATCAATTTGTGTAGTACCGTAAAAAGCACCTCCTGCATTAAAATCAAATGAATTACCATCTATACACTGATTTGCTGGTTTTGTAAAGTAAGGACTTAAAAGAGGATACATTGTTACTAATTGATAAGATGTATCAGGACAAATCGAAGAGTTGGAATCTATTACTAACATTACATTATAAACTCCAGAATCTGGAAATACAAAAGTAGGATTAGGAGAAGTAGAAGTATCTGTTGTAATTGAAGCTACTCCGAAATCCCAATAGTAATTTCCTGCATGTAAACTTGAATCATAAAAATCAACACTGAAATCTACACAATTGTTATCAGTATAAGAAAAATCAGAAAAAGGAGATTGATATACCTCTATAGTATCATAATAAGTAGTATCACATCCATTTGCTCTATATCTAATACTTATAGGTTTTAATCCTATACTGCTAAATGTAACACCTGTTGGATTCGCAATTGAAGAAGTAATAGGTGAAGCTGTAATTCCAAAGTCCCAATCAATTTGAGTTGTTCCATAAAAAGCTCCACCTGCATTAAAATCAAATGAATTACCATTGATACATTGATTTGCAGGCTTTGTAAAGAAAGGACTCAAAAGTGGGTACATTGCCACTAACTGATAAGATGTATCTGGACAGATTGAAGAATTAGTTCCTGCAATTAACATGACTGAATAAGTTCCTGAATCTGGAAAAGTAAAACTAGGGTTTGTTGCTGTTGAAATATCTAAAATACTTGTAGTAACACCAAAATCCCAATTATAAAAATCCGCTAATAAACTAGAATCAATAAAATTGATATTAAAATCTATACAATTGTTATCAGAGAATGAAAAGTTAGATGTTGGTGAAGTATGTACTTCGATTGTATCAATAAATGTAGTATCACAACCAAAATCTCTATATCTTATACTTATCGGCTTCAACCCTACATTACTATAAGTAATTCCTGTTGGATTTTGATTAGAAGAAGTACTAGGTGTTGCTGTAACTCCAAAATCCCAATCTATTAGAGTAGAACTGAAAAAAGTACCTCCAGCATTAAAATCAAATGAGTTTCTTGTTAAACATTGATCTACGGGCTTACTATAATAAGGATTTAGTAATGGGTTTACAGTTATCTGTTGATATGAGGTATCTGGACATAAAGATATGTTTCCATCAACTATCAACCTTACTGTATAAACCCCTGAATCTGGATATGTAAAAGTAGGATTAGAAGAAGTAGAGGTGTCAGTTATACTTGTAGTAACTCCAAAATCCCAATTATGCCCTGTGGCAAATAAACTAGAATCAGAAAACTGTGCTGTTAAATTAAAACAGTTGTTGTTGGCAAATGAGAAGTTTGAAACAGGATTATCATACACTTCTATAGTATCTACAAATATTGTGTCACATCCAAACTCTCTATATCTTATAGTAATAGCTTTTTTACCACTTGTACTGAAGACAATTCCTGTAGGATTAGATATACTTGATGTGCTTGGTGTTGCTGTAGGTCCAAAATCCCAGTCAATTAGAGTTCCTGGATATGAAGTACCTCCTGCTGTAAAATCAAATGAATTTCCACTAAAACATTGATTAGCTGGTTTACTAAAATAAGGAGCTAAGATTGGATTTAAACTTATCTGTTTATAAGACGTATCAGGGCACAAAGATTCATTCCCATCTGCAATAAGTCTTATAGTATAAACCCCAGAATCTGGATAACTAAACAAAGGGTTTGCTAAAAATGATGTGTCAGTTGTACTCGGTATTACTCCAAAATCCCAATAATATTCAGTTGTGAATTGTGTAGAATCTATAAATTGTACTGATAAATCATGACAATTATTATCTGTAAATCCAAAATTAGAAACAGGATTATCAAACACTTCAATAGTATCTGTTTTAGTAATGACACAAACAAAATCAGTAAAAATTAATGATATTGCTTTCTTCCCACTTGTATTAAATATTAAAGTTGGTGGATTAAGTGTTGTATCTGAATTTGGAGTTGCAGACGGTCCAAAATCCCAAGTAAATTGTGTTGTAGGATAATAAATACTACTAGAATCAGCAATAAAATTAAATGCGTTTCCTACAAAACATTGGTTAGCTGGTAAATTAAACTGAGGATCTAATACTGGAAAGATTCTTACTTGTTTGTAAATAGTATCAGGTGCACAAAGCAAATACTGGGAACTTACAATTAATCTTACTGTGTATGTACCTGTATCCGGGTAAGTAAATATTGGGTTTTGTAAAGAGGAAGTATCATTGGTGATTCCTGGCAATCCAAAATCCCATTGGTATGAACCCGCATACAAACTTGAATCATAGAAAGTAGTTACTAAGTCTACACAAATTACATAATCAATAATGAAATTAGCAACTGGCAACTCATATACATGAATTGTATCCACAAAAGAAGTATCACAACCAAAATCTCGGTATCTGATAGTAACTGCTTTCTTTCCTGATGTATTAAAAACAATACCTGTAGGATTTTGAATATTTGAAGTACTTGGCGTAGCTGAAATACCAAAATTCCAATCTATCTGTGTTCCAGGATAAAAAGCTCCACCAGCGTTAAAATTAAAAGAATTACCAGTGAAACATTGATTAGCTGGTCTAACAAAATAAGGATTTAATAGGGGATCAACTCTTATTATTTGGTAAGAAGTATCTGGACAAGCTAAATACTGTGAACCTATAACCAACATTACTGTGTAAGTACCTGAGTCCAAATAAGTAAAAATTGGATTAGCAGATGTTGATGTATCTATTGTGCTACCGAGTACACCAAAATCCCAATAATAATCTCCTACAAATGAACTTGAATCAATAAACTGAATAGTAAAGTTGTTACAGTGATCCTCAACATAAGTGAAACTAGAAACTGGATTGTCGTAAACATTAACACTATCAATAAATGTGGTGTCACAGCCAAAATCTTGATACCTGATACTAATAGTTTTTGTACCGCTATTACTAAATACTATTCCTGTTGGGTTTGTAACACTATCAGTACTTGGAGTAGCTGTAGGTCCAAAATTCCAGTTAATTTGAGTATTAGTGTAAAATGCTCCTCCTGCGTTAAAGTCAAATAAATTTCCCATTAAACATTGGTCCATTGGAGAAGTAAAAAATGGAGTTAATAGAGGATCAATACGAACTTGTTTATAAATTGTATCAGGGCAAGTCGAAGAATTAGAGTCTACAACTAACCTAACAGTATACAAACCAGTATCAGGAAAAGTAAAAGTTGGATTTGCTAACGTAGAAGTATCAGTTGTGCTTCCAATCAGACCAAAATCCCAATAGTAATCCCCTACATATAAACTAGAGTCATAAAAATCAATAGAATAATCAATACAATTATTATTAGAAAAAGAAAAGTCAGCAATAGGTGATTGATATACTTCTATTATTTCAAAAATAGTTGTGTCACATCCAAAATCTTGGTAACGTAAAGTAATAGTTTTATAGCCTTTACTGTTATAAGTAATTCCTGTTGGACTAATTGACGTATCGGATCTTGGAGTAGCTGTAGGTCCAAAATCCCAATCAATTTGTGTAGTATTAAAATAGATACCTGCTGCTGTAAAATCAAATGAATTCCCAATTAAACATTGGTTTAAAGGTTTTGTGAATGCAGGACCTATTAATGGATATACAAATATTTGTCTGATGGAAGTATCTGCACATGCTGGTGAGTAGGGATCTGAGATTAATGTTACAATATAAACGCCTGTATCAGGATAAGTATATTGAGGGTTAAATAACGTAGAAGTATCAAGTAAGGTTGATGTATCACCAAAATCCCATAAATAAGTAGTTGTCGGAGTACTGATACTTCCATTTCCAAATGTTACAGTATAGCTATCACAAATAACTCCAGGATTAGCAATAGATGAAGATGTTGGTAAACAGTTTACGATAATCATCAGGAAATCTCTTCTTGTTTCATTTATTAAAACCCCATTTCGATATTCTTTCACTGTAACTCCTGTTACATAATTACCTAGAGATGAGGGTTTTCCAGTTAAAAATCCGGTTGCACTGTCTAAAGAGAATGCTGGGGAAGAGGGAACTTGATAGTTTACATTAAATCCCGCAGACCAATTTACAACTCCGTATGGAGGAGGCGATGGATTTGGAGTTGGGTTTCTACTGTTACCTCCTGTATAAGGGGTAACAAATTCATAAGAAAGAGAATCACCATCAGCGTCTGTAGCAGAATAATCTATATATACTGGATCATTTATACACAATACAACAGGTGGATAACTATTAAATATAGGACTGCTATTACACAAGGTGTCATTTGGTGGAATACGAGTATGAAAAGAACTTCCTGCACCTCCAAAAAAGCCTCCTGGAATTGTAATGTTATTACTTGCATTACTCCTACAACAAACAGAAAAAGAAATGTCATATCCATTTGTATCAGGTAACAGTGTAACTGTATCAATATAAGTAGCTTGTTCAAGACAAGTTCCTGGAGGTATTATCAAGCAAGGCGATACAGCATTTAATGGAACGAATTGAGACGTGTCTAAGGGAACATATGTACTGGTTACAAGTGCACCCGTTCCTCCATTGAAACAACCTATTTGAGCACCATTTGCAAATGATATACCGTTACAATCTCTAAATAAGGTTAAAGTTATTTCATACCTATTACTATCAAGACATCTATAGGTGATTTCACCTCCTACGATATGAGCACTTTTAAGAGTTAAACTAGTAAAAAATATTAGAACTATTATTAATATAAAATTAAATCTCATTGTAAAAAAATAAATAAATATCGACTAAAACTTAAATCTTATAAGATAATAATCAAAAAATTAAATAAATATACGATTTTTTTACACTAAGATTAATAAAAAAAATACTGGCAACTATATTAATAAAAAAATCAACTTAAATCAGAATTTTATGTTGTAAAAATTTCTTAATCAATATACTTCTTAGCCAATTCAAAAACCTTAGGAATTCCTGCTGGATTACTTCCTCCTGCTGACGCAAAGAAAGGTTGTCCTCCTCCTCCTCCATTGATTTCTTTGGCAAGTACTCTTACAATATTCCCTGCGTGTAAATCTTTGGATTTAGATAACTCTTCGGATACCAAAATAGTGATATTTGCTTTTCCATTGTTCTCGTTACAAAGAACCAAAAACAAATTATCTAGCTCAGATTTCAGTTGAAATGCAATTTTCTTAATTCCCCCAGCATCCAAATCTACTTTCTTAGCCAAGAAATTAACTCCGTTTACCTCTTTTATCTCTTTTATTAATTCTGCTTTTAAATCTCCTGCTTTGGCTGCATTTAACTTCTCAATCTCTTTTCCTAATTTACTGTTTAGAGCAATTAAATCCTCCACCGCTTTTTTCAAGTCCTTAGGTGATTTCAAAATCTGATTTAATTCCGAAACTAAGCTAAGCTTATCATTCACAAATTTATCTGCTGCTTCAGAAGTAATTGCTTCAATTCTTCTTATTCCAGCTGCTGTTGAGCTTTCAGATATCAATTTAAACGAACCAATTTTCCCTGTAGATTCTACGTGAATTCCTCCACATAATTCTATGGAATCTCCAAACTGAATTACACGTACTAAATCTCCGTATTTTTCACCAAACAATGCTTTTGCGCCCAATTCCTGAGCTTTCTTCATTGGAGTATTTCGTAATTCATTCAAGTGAATATCTTTACGGATCTCTGTATTTACTCTTGTTTCAATTTCTACTAATTCTTCGTCTGTTACTTTACTAAAATGAGAAAAATCAAACCTCAAATATTTCTCATTTACCAATGAACCCTTTTGTTCTACATGACTTCCCAATACATCTTGCAATGCTTTGTGTAATAAATGGGTTGCTGTATGATTATTTGCTGTTAATGCTCTTTTTTTAGCGTTAACAACTGCATGAAACATAAGAGTTGGAAACTCTGGTAATTTGTCTGCATAATGAAGAATTAATCCATCTTCTTTTTTTGTATTGGTAATAAATACTTTTTCTTTTTCGGATTCAATAAATCCTGTATCACCCACTTGTCCCCCTCCTTCTGCGTAGAATGGAGTGAAATTAAATACCAATTGGTAAAATTCCTTTTTGTTTGCTTTTACTTTTCGGTAACGAGTAATGTACACACTCGTATCCATGGTGTCGTAACCGATAAACTCTTCTTTGTCATCTTCTTTCAATACAATCCAATCCGAAGTGTCTACTTTACTCGCTTTTTTACTTCTGTCTTTTTGTTCCTGAAGACTAGATTCAAAGTCTTTTTCACTTACTTCATATCCATTTTCACTTGCAATCAATGCAGTTAAATCAAACGGAAATCCAAATGTATCGTACAATTCAAAAGCGTCTTTTCCTTCTATTTTCTTAGTAGAAGCATTTGCTTTCATCAAATCATCCATTCTTCTTATTCCTTGTTCTAAAGTTCTATAAAAAGATATTTCTTCTTCTTTTATCACTTTAGTACACAGTTCTTTTTGAGAAACTAATTCTGGAAATGCATCTCCCATTTCTTTAGCCAAAACATCCACCAATTTATGAAAAAATGGTTCTTTCAAGTCTAATACTTGGTAACCGTAACGAACTGCTCTTCTCAAGATTCTACGGATTACATAACCAGCTCCAGTATTGGATGGTAATTGACCATCTGCAATTGCAAATACCAATGTTCTAATATGATCAGCAATTACACGAATTGCAATATTAGTTTTTGTTTGCTCGTCAGAATGTCCTTCTCCTTCTTTGTATTTCTTTGCAGAAATTTTTTCAATTTCCTTAATCAAGGGAGAAAAAACATCTGTATCGTAATTCGATTTTTTTCCTTGCATTGCCATCACCAATCTCTCAAACCCCATACCTGTATCGATATGTTGAGCAGAAAGTGGGTGTAGCGAACCGTCTTTAATTCGGTTGTACTGCATGAAAACCAAGTTCCAAATCTCCACAACTTGGGGATGATCTTTGTTTACCAATTCCTTACCTCCTATTTTATCTATCTCTTCTTGGTCTCTTAAATCTACATGGATTTCAGAACAAGGTCCACAGGGTCCTACTTCTCCCATTTCCCAGAAATTGTCTTTTTTATCGGCTAAGATTATTTGATCAGCCTCTACAATTCCACTCCAAATGTCTTTTGCTTCTTGATCCAATCCTAACTTATCTCCCTTATCTCCTTCAAAAACTGTTACGTATAATCTGTCTTTATCCAGCTTGTAGACTTCTGTCAATAATTCCCAAGCCCATTCTATTGCTTCCTTCTTGAAATAATCTCCAAACGACCAGTTTCCAAGCATCTCAAACATAGTGTGGTGGTAAGTATCTACACCTACTTCTTCCAAGTCATTATGTTTTCCAGATACTCTCAAACATTTTTGAGAATTGGCAATACGTTTTACATCCGATTTTTTGTTTCCTAAAAACAAATCCTTGAACTGATTCATCCCAGCATTATTAAACATCAAAGTTGGATCATTCTTCACTACGATTGGTGCAGAATGAACTATTTTGTGTCCTTTAGATTCAAAAAAATCTTTGTACTGTTGGCGTATTTCCTTTGCGGTCATTCTTGTCGTTTACGTTTAAGTAACAAATTTAAGATTAATATTGAAATTTGCATTACAAAATTGGGCTTCGAGACATTTTTCTTTCAGAAAAAGCGTCAGCCCTTAGATTGTAACAAACAAAAAAACTATCAAGTGATTGTCATTCCAAATTTGATTTAGTATTTAGTATTTTACGAAGTAATATAAATTATCAATAATCTAAAACCTGTAATGAAGGCCAATTGATAAAAATCCAGTAATATTTAAAATATTAATAGAACTAGAATAAGTTAATCTATCTTTGAATGAATCGTTAGAATCGTTAGAATAATTAATTGATTCTCTGACCAACATAGATTGCTCAATTCTAGCACCAAAAAAAGCAGTAGTATATAATCTTGAACTAAATTTGTGCTTTACTCCTACCCTCAAATTAGCACCCAGCTTCATGTAATTTCTATTGACAGTTAAAGAATTAACTAAAAAGGAACCATTAAAAATCGAGTCTGATTGTCTTAACTGATATTTAAAATACGAACTTCCGTTTTCTGTAAATTCATATTTTTCCATCTCTACAATATTTTGAGTTTTGGAACGAAAATCATGTCCTAAAAATAAATCTGCACCAACAATGAATTTAAACCTATGCAGATCAATAATTCTTTCTAAACCAATTTCAATCTTTTGGGAAGAACCACTTTGACCATAAGAGTTGTCTATACCCATTATTGGTCTAGTACTGTCATTTGTTTCAAATAATGCAGGAGAAGATAGCAAACCGGAACCCCCAAACCTATCAAAATTTGCCAAATTTAAATTCAATCTTAAATTATATTTTGAGTCTTTAAAGAACCTTCTATAAGTAAAGCCAATATTTGGGAAATTTTCGTCAACTCTAAACTCTAAACCAATAGAGTTTTTTCTCTCTTTTTTCACTAGAGCCTTCACCTCTTGAGAATAACTTATTGTTGTAAACGCTGATAAAAATAATACACCTATTGTTTTATTTACTTTCATATTTTGTGTTTTGGTTAAGTAATGTTTCCTCATAATTATCTTCTTAACGAAGAATATTTTATATTATTTTAACAAAAAAACATATAGTCTATAATGCTTTAGCAATAATCCTAAGTTCTTGTGCCTCCTCAAGATTTGTAGAACCCTTAAAAAAGGAGAACAAGCCCTAGATTTTTCTCCTTCCTTTTTCACTAGTCTGGTATTTGATCATGTAGAAAAAATAAAATCTGTTTCTCAGACCTTGATGTGGATAAACGGAGTGGATGATGATGATTATTTATCTATCACAAACGAAGAAGCTATTTATGAAAGACACGGTGGAACTTACAAAGAAGATCATAGAATTTCCGGAGCAAACCACAATGATGTTCCTGCGATTATGGGATATCAATACTATATTGAGAAGGTATTGATATTTATTTCTAAATAAAAAAAAGAGTCTGTTAAAATAAATTAATCAACCAAGTATATATTTTATTTAAATATTAATGCCCAGTAACAAAACTAGAATCAGTAAGAGTCAATAAAAAAGCTTTTAAATCTCCTTTTTCTTGAATCGTTAAATTCACTCCTCCTGCTGGAATGTGTTTCAATAAAGGAGAAATGGTAGATGAGTAAACCAAACTATCACTGTAATGGTCTATTACTTCATCCAAAGTCTTGAATCTTCCATCATGCATGTATGGGGCTGTGTAAGCCAAATTTCTTAAACTAGGAGTTTTGAATTTCCCGTTATCCGAGGGGCTTCCTGTAATATCTCCTAAACCATTATCTGTAAAAGAAGCATCCAATCCATTGTTGTGGAATAAATTATCTGTCCAAAGAGGGTTTGTGGCATCTCCATGACAATGAAAACAATCTGCCCCAGATTCATCCATAAACAATCCAAAACCATTTAATTCGCTGGAAGTTAAGTTAATTTGCCTCAATAGGTATTTATCAAATCTTGAGTTTCCCGAAATTAGTGTTCTTTCGTATTGTGCCAATGCTTTTGAAGTCAAAACAGAATCAATTGTTGAAGTACTAAATGCAGCTAAATACATAGCTGGATAACTCTCATCTGCTTGAAGTTTTGAGACCACGTTTGGCCAAGTATCATGCATTTCTATTGGATTCAAAACTGGTTCAAAAGCTTGTACTTCTAGTGTGTTTGCTCTTCCATCCCAGAAGAATTTTTCTCCCGTGTTCCAAGCGTGATTAAAAATTGGCATTGCATTTCTATCGCCTCTAATTCCATCAATCCCAATACTAAATCTATTGGTATCATCAAATGCTTGAGTCGGAAAATGACAACCTGCACAAGCAAGTGTATTATCTCCTGACAATTGTTTGTCAAAAAACAGCTTTTTTCCCAAAGCAACTCCTTCCACAGTCATTGGGTTTGAAACCGGAATAATTGGAGCCGGCAAATACAAACTAAATGTTTGAGGAATTTGTAGCTGGTATGGTGTTGGTCCAGAAGCTGGAGTGCACACACAAGAGCCATCATCTACTTTGGCATTGGAATCATAGTTTATTGCATTAGGATTAGTACATCCCGACTTTCGACAGGATGTAGTGAATATTCCTATTGCAAAAACTACAATAATTAGTTGTATTTTTTTCATTCTTTATATTATTCTGCAGATACCGTAGTACCACCAAATGAGAAAACACTTCTTCCGTTTTGATTCATCATTTTTTGAGCTGTATAATTTGGCATTAGCATAGCGTGGTAATCATCTAAACTCCAAACTAAAGGATTTTTGAACCATTCTGCTATATTCATTTTTATATTAATGGTTGTGTTATTTCCTTGTTCTATCACAAATCCTCCAGAAAAATCCCAAAGTCTTAGTCTAAAATGATTTGCTTCATGGAATCTACCTCCATTTACAATTTTGGAAGCAGTTCCGTTGTGGTAAGCAAACCCTGTTTGAGAACCCGTTTTATCAGTAAACATCCCTTCGAATTTCATAAAATGATAACCTCCTCCAATCATCATAGGCCAAGACCAAGATACTGCATTCAAATCTGGGTAAGCTCCAGAAGTATTGTCGTTTTCGTTAAATCCAAATGTGATTGAAACTCCTGTATATGTTCCTGCTGATACTTTTGCAGTTGGTGTATAAGATCTTGAATCAGCATTTGCTAAATCAACAAAATTATAACCCCCTAAATCTACTTCTTCCCCATTAGTTTTATGCAATGTAATGTTAGATACTAAATACTGTAGCTTAGAAATGGTATGGTTTGTTCCTTTTGCATTGGTATACTTTGTTGTTCCAAAATCTGCACTAGTTACTGCGGCTCCGTCATAGTTTTGTTGAAATAAGAAATTTACTGTGGGTGTTGGTTGTTCAACAGCTGGTGTTACTGTTTCATCTTTTTTACAAGATGCTATTAAAATTATTACACTTATTACTATTATTATCTTTTTCATTTTTCTGTTTTTTTTTAATATAATTGATACTAATTTAATTCTTTTTTATCTAATTATTATTTAAATCTCATCAAAGGGTAAGAATTTTTCACGAGTCTATCTAGTTTCTTTATAAACCTTTAAAACAAATGAAAAATAACGGTTTGCACTCGGTTTTTTGTTTCAAGTTGTAAATTTACATTCAACTGACCTCAAGAACAGTAGTACTTCAATTTATTACAATAAAATGGGAGGTAGAACAAGGAATATAATAAAATTTAGATAATAGATTTTTTATCTCTAAATCAGCAAATGATTTTGATTCCTTAAGAAGAGGTCTTATAGTTTTCCTTTACTAAAGCCAATAATAAAATGATGTGTGACTCCATATTGAAATTTAACTCTTCTTGATTAGAGTTTACTTTTTAAATAACTTTTATTGATTTTTTAAGCTGATAATTCCCCTCACAAGAAGATTATTTAATGTATTTCTCTAAACAAAAATTCTTGGCAATATACTCTTGATTAACTTTACAATGGACAAAAAAAAATGGACGGCTGTATTATATTTACTGCGAAAAAAGCTATTAGACTAAAGCTAATATTCTATTCTTCTTGTTAATCATAGTTATCTATTCACTACAAATTTAATAGTTTTGTTAAAATTAAAAGGTGACTTTAAACATAAAAAATAGACACCTTTATCAAATTTTGAAGAATTTATTTCTAAAACTTCTTTCTCGTTATTTAAATCTATTTCATTGTTTACGATCATTTTACCTGTAACATTGATGATGTAATAATTGTAATTCCCCTTTGTGAAATTATCTAATTCAACTTTAAAAGAACCGTTATTAGGATTAGGATAAAGTGAAATGGAAGAAAAATCCTCCTCTTCTTTTTCAATCCCAACAAAACCGCATGGTAAATTAGAAATAATGTGTAATGCAGGTTTGTATAGATTTAATCTTTTACCTGAAGAGGTTAAGCCTAATAAAGTCGCATTGGAATCTGAATAGGTTAAAATTGCACTCTTAATTTCTAAGGCTATAGAATCAGGATTTGACTTATATAAATTTAAATATTCACCACAAGCAACTGCATACATAAAAGCAACTGCACCTGTAAGATGAGGTGTAGCAAATGAAGTTCCATATTGGGAACCGTATGAATTACCTGACAAGGTAGATCTTATAGCATTTCCTGGTGCTCCAATGTCAATGTGAATTGGTCCATAACCTGCTCCTGTTACTTTATTATCTGTTCTTGTAGTACTAGTTACAGAAATCAAGAAATCACTCACACAAGTTGTTGGTATATCGCCATCAATATCTACATTGGTATTTGAATTGGGTCCTGCTGCACAGCTAAGTATTCCATAACTTCCCAAAGAATCATAAAACGCACACCAAAGTGGATAACTAGCTGCATTTGCATTATCAACTCCAAAACTAGAATTAGTTGCCACAACATAAGCTCCTTTTGCCCCGTTAGTTAAATCGTATAAAGCTCTCATTTCTAAGGCGTATCCATAAGATTTTAATACTGTGGATTCTAGTCCCGAAGAACCCTGGATTGGCATAATTTTCATTCCCCAGTTCACTCCTGCTACTCCAATTCCATTGTTTGCTTTTGCTCCTATGATTCCTGAAACACCTGTTCCATGATTGGAATAAGTTATTCTATTTGTATCCAAATAGGTATTCCAGCCATCTGTATCGTCTACATAACCGTTTCCATCATCGTCTATTCCATTGTTAGGAATTTCATTGTAATTTCTAAAAAAATTAATGTCATCATGCGGTAAATAAAACCCATCATCAATGACTGCAACTACTATGGTGTCACCATGTGCTGTAACAGTATTGGTTGTTAATCCCCAAGCATTACAAGCATCAATATCAGCTCCAGCTACTCCACTATTTTGACCCGTATTTTTCATATTCCACTGTTGTGGAAAGAATTGAGGATCAGAAGGACAAGTATCTCCCCTTGCAATAATATTGGTGTGATTAAACTGGGATAAAGTAATTTGATTCTTTGATTTTACTAATTCGAGAGCACGAGCTGAACTGTAATTTGTGGTATTGTAATTCAATAACCAAACATTTATTCTTCTAGAAATTTGTTCTTTTACTTTTACATCAAAACCTAAGTAATTATTATTCAATTCATTACAAAGAATTTCAATAGAGCTTGATTTTTCAAGCATAACTATTAGCTCCCCTTCCACACTATTTTGAGCTTGAGAATAACTTAATCCTGTTATTATAAATAATATAATTAGTAAATTAAATTTCATTATATATCGTAATTATCAATATTGTCAAAACTATTGAATTCATCTTCAAACTCATCATAGTCACCTTCTTCTTCAAAATCTAGCGAATCATCTATTATAATTTGTTTAGATTCTTCTGGAGGAGCAACTCCAAACTCCAACTCTACCAATGGGTAGTTTTTCTCTGCAGACAAGTCATTTATTTCAACCAATTCGATAAAGAAACACCACATGGATAAGAAATCATAAACGTAAAGTAATTTTTGATTTAATTCCTCTACTTTTTCTCTTATCAAAGTATCACCCATTTGAAGAAAATCAGCACTTTCTCCTGTCATATCCATCAGTCCAATCTCTTGTCCTTTGTCCCATTCGTCATTACTCAAATAAAATGAAGCAACTTGATCTCCTTTAAATTTGAAAGCCTGAACTATCATATTATTAAGTACTTCAAATGTTGAAGAACTATCTACTACAATATCTCTAAAAGCATTTTCTTCTTCTAATGTATCAATTAAAACTCTAAACTTGTATTCTTTCATTGTACTTATTTATCTTTATTTATACGACTCTTACTAATTAAAAGTTGTTTAACCTCTTGAAGAAATAACTTGCGCTACTTTCTCAATAATTTCTAAAGTTGTTTCTGCCATCTTATTTTTCTTTTCATCTAAAGTTGGATTTACTTCTACAGTTTCGAAACAAACCAATTTTGAGCTATTTGCCAACTGCAACAAAATTTCAGTAACTGTTTCTAAAGGTATTCCATTATCTACAGGTGTTCCTGTACCATGTGAAACTTCTGTTGGATCCATGCTATCTACGTCAAATGAGACGTAAATAATATCACAATCATCTAATATATTTAATGCTTGTTTTGCAATTTCTTTACCTCCTTTTTCTTTTATTTCTTCTACTAAAAAATTTTTTATTCCCTTCTCAGAAATTAAATAATCTTCTGGGAGTTCGGTGTCTCGAACTCCAATAAAAACAAGATTTTCTGTACTTAAATTATTCTCACCAAGCGCTTTCAAATTATTCCAGTAAACTTCTACTTCTGGTAAAACTTCATTTACCTTTTGAGATAAATTATTTATTCCACAAGCTATTGCCAAAGGCATACCATGCATATTTCCTGTTGGAGAAGTAAACGGAGAATGTAAATCTGCGTGTGCATCTACCCAAATAACACCAAGTTTTTTTCCTAGATGAGAATTATGAATACTTGCTATAGTTGCAGCTGCAGTAGAGTGATCTCCTGCCAGTACAAATGGAAATTCATTATCCTCAAAAACTTCATTAATTGAATTGTAAACTTCATTAAAAGCTTTGGTTACGTATTCTACTCTAATGGCAGAAGGTGTTTTGTTTTCTGTAAATAAAAACTCATTGTAATTTTTCACTTCTACAGATTGATAAATCGAGAAAAATGTTGAATTTATATTAAATGAAGCTGTTTTAAGTGCTCCTACACCAAGACTTGCACCTCTTGTTCCTGCACCTAATTCAGAAGTTACTTCTACTAATTTTAGTTTCTTACTCATCTTTAATTTTTAATAAAACCTATTATTGCTAATGTAACTAAACCGATCAAAATTGCAGTTAATATAATTCTTAAATACTTATTCCCAAAAAATGGTTTTCTGAATTTTCCATGTGTGATTAAGTTTAGTTGGTATACTTCTACTTTATCTGATTTTTTTACTCCAAAAAAATAAATAAATCCACTTCTTGTCTCATCTTCCGAGGATTCATAAAAAATTCCTCTTTCAATTAATTCGTTTTCAAAATAGTTTGCCATTTCAAAGTTTCTAAAAGTAAAAACCATATAGTTACTTTTAGAAGGATGCTCGTCATAATTTGGAAGAAATTTATACATATTATTTCCAAGTCGTTAAGTACTCTATTGGTTTTCTTTGGCCTTTTGGCCAATCAATACTAGGGTAACCCATATAAAAAAGTCCCAAACATTTATCTTTTTCACCAATGTCCAAAAACTCATTCATTTCTTTGGTATAAACAATTTTTGGTGTAGACCAAAAACCACCAATTCCATAAGCGGTACAAGTCAAATGAATATTTTGAACAGCACAAGCAACAGCTTCTACCTCTTCTATTTCTAATATTTTGTTGTCAGGGTCTGGGGTCATTACTATTGCAATAACTACAGGTGCTAACAAAGGCCTATTTTTCAATTTATTGAATTTCATTTCATTGAAATCATCTCCTTTAAATTTTTCTAAATACTGATTGGATAAAAAATCTGACAATTCAATTTTAGAATCTTTTAAATAAACTATAAATCTCCAAGGCTGTGTTTTTCCATGGGTGGGAGCCCATACTCCATTCTTCAGAACATCTTCCACAATTTCTTTATGAATAGATCTATCAGAATATTGCTCAGGATAAATTGTCCTTCTATTTTTAATTACTTCTGTTATTTCGCTTAAGTTGTATTTCACTTATTCTTATTTAAAATAAATTAATATTACGTAAAAATAGATAAATGAATGACAATAATCAAAGGGTTTAAGAAAGGAAATCGATTAATTCCAAATTAATCTGATATATGCACCAATACTTGGAAGAAAGCCTTTAGCATCTTCAATTTTAATCGTGTTATATGTTGAATTAATTGTTAAATTCTCCACATATTTTTCGTTTTTTTGAAAGCTAAAAACTGCTCCAGCAGCTATAGAATATTTCTCATTCAATAAATAAGAAACACCTCCCTCGGCATAAAACCCATACCCAAATCCATCAATATTTTGATAAGAAACCGCTTGTAAATTATTAATTCTCATAATATTGTACTTAGTTCCTGCAATTATTAATTCGTGTCTCTCTAATTGGATATAATTAAAGGATCCCCCTAAAGATGCGTAAGGCGTAAGGTTAGTCTCTGTTTCAAACTTTTTTTCTATTCCTAACCCATATAAAAATCTTTGTTCCCTTGCATTAATTATTGAGTTCTCGTACTCTCCTGTGAAATTCTGAGGATTGTCTAATCTAATAACTAAAGGGGTAGAAAATCGAATCACAGAAAAATCTAATTTCATCACTACTGAGAAAGACGGTTTAATATCAAATCCTAAATAAAGACCTGTAAAAACTGAACCTGAATAAATGTTTGCTTGTGAAAATTCCCAATCCAAAATTGGATAGCCCAATTTTGTTTCTATTTGTTGTCGTGTAATAGGGGCATTTAATATTCGAGAAACACCATTAGGATGATAACCATCCAAAAACTGTGCATATTGTTTGTTTGGAAAATCAATTCCAAAATCAATTCCAAATCTTATTTTTTTTATCTCCTCCTCTCCTTGCGAATAAGAAATTGAATAAAATGCTGAAAATAAAATAGTTATATATATATTAAGTCTGTTCATAACTCTCAAAATTACAAAAAAAAATTAGTTTGCACTAGGTATTATTTTATTAAGTTTGTTAGCAGACTAAAAAGAAAATCATGAGAAAATTAATACCCATACTTTTAGCAGTAACTTTATTTACAAGTTGTGCAACTCTTTTGAGAAGAGACACTAAGCAAGCTATCACTTTTACAACTGATCCGCCAAGCGCAACAGTTGTAGTAGATGGTAAAAATATAGGAAAATCTCCAGTTATAATTTCACTAGAGACTACTGAATCTCATACCATACAATATAAATTGAATGGCTATCCAATAACAAGTTATTCAGTTGATGGTGAAATTCTTCCTAAATATGTAGCGGGAAATATAGCAATAGGTTTTGCAGTATTAGGTTGGATTCCTTTAATTATAGATAACCATACTAATAAATGGAGAGGGTTTAACCAATGGGAAATAGATTCTAAAAGGAAATTAGGGACAAAATTACCTGTACAAGATAAAGATGGTGACGGAATTGCTAACGATAAAGATGATTGCCCAACCGTAAAAGGTTTAGCTGTATTTAATGGTTGCCCAGACTCTGACGGAGATGGAATTAGAGACACGGAAGATGTTTGTCCTTCAACTAAAGGGTTGGCTAAATTTAAAGGATGTCCTGATACAGATGGTGATGGATTTCAAGACAGTGAAGATGCTTGTCCTAAAGTTGCAGGGCCAATTAATGGATGCCCAAAAAAAGACTGACGATAAAGATGGTGACGGAATTTATCTCTGCTCCGCATCATCTATAATTAATTAAAGTAAAGCTTACTGCAATGGGCTTTCTTAATCCTTCGTAGCTGGATTGAGGAAAAATTAAATTCTAGGCCCAGGAAGAGATTTGATTTTGAAAACCTTATATTTATAAACAATAAATTAATATTTAGCTTAATACTTTTTAGCTCTTTACTCCTACTATTTATTACTAAAGTTTCTATTGGAACCAAGGTTTTATTTTGAATCTTAAGAAGATAAAGTTGTTGTTTTAACGAATTGATTAAAATGAGTAGAGAAGTTGATTACTCGATTTAAACGAACAAAAGTAAATTATTCCCACAAAAAAAAGGAACTCTTAACAAAGAGCTCCTTTCATAGTATATATTTTAATTAATCCTAAGCAGTTACTCTACTTACTTTTGGTGCAGCAGCCATAATCTCGGCATTTGCATCCGATTCAAATTGCTTGAAGTTTGCAACAAACTTAGAAGCTAAATTATTTGCTTTTGCATCATACGCGGATTTATCTGCCCAAGTGTTTTTTGGAGAAAGAATTTCCGTAGGAACGTTCTCACATTCGTTTGGCATTGCTAATCCAAATACTTCGTGATTTGTGTAGTCTACGTTTTCCAGTTTTCCAGTAAGTGCCGAAGTAATCATTGCTCTTGTGTATTTAAGCTTGATTCTGTTTCCAACTCCATATTCTCCACCAGACCATCCTGTATTAATTAGCCAAACGTTTACGTTAGACTCAGCAATTTTATTTCCTAGCATTTCAGCATATTTTGTAGGATGTAAAGGTAAAAAAGGTGCTCCAAAACAAGCAGAAAATGCTGTTACTGGCTCTGTAATCCCTGCTTCAGTTCCAGCAACTTTTGCCGTGTATCCAGATATAAAGTGATACATTGCTTGGCCAGGAGTAAGTTTTGAGATTGGAGGCAATACTCCAAATGCGTCAGCAGTTAAAAAGAAAATATTCTTTGGCACTCCACCAATTGATGGCTTCATTATATTATCAATGTGATGAATTGGGTAAGAAACTCTTGTGTTTTGTGTAATAGTAATATCTGAGTAATCTGGAGTAGAAGTTCCTGGATGGAATCCTATATTTTCTAAGATAGCTCCAAATTTAATTGCATTAAAAATTTGTGGCTCTTGCTCTTCCGTTAAATCAATTGTTTTTGCATAACAACCTCCTTCAAAATTAAACACACTATCTTTTGACCACCCATGTTCGTCATCTCCTATCAATCTTCTGTTAGGATCAGATGATAAAGTCGTTTTACCAGTTCCAGATAATCCAAAGAAAACAGCAGTATCTCCATCTTCTCCTACATTAGCAGAACAATGCATAGATAAAGTGTTTTTTTCGTGTGGAAGAATGAAATTCAATACAGAGAAAATTCCTTTTTTTATTTCACCAGTATAACCAGTTCCTCCAATAATAATTTTCTTTTCGGTAAAGTTAATTACTGCAAAGTTGTGTTGTCTTGTTCCATCTTCTTCGGCTATTGCCATAAATCCAGGAGCGTTTATTACATGCCATTCTGGTTTAAAATTTTCTAATTCTTCTCTTTCTGGTCTCAAAAACATGTTACTTGCAAACATATTTGACCAAGGAGTTTCTGTTACTACTCTTAGGCTCAATCTGTAATTGTCGTCAGCACATGCATAAGCATCTCTCACGTATACTTCTTTACCGTCAAAGTATCCTGTAATTTTTTTGTATAATTTGTTGAAATTCTCAGTAGTAAATTTGATGTTTATATCGCCCCACCACACTGCTTCTTCAGTAGTTTCGTCACAGACAATAAATCTATCTTTTGGAGATCTTCCTGTAAATTCACCTGTTTCAATAACTAGTGCTCCAGTATCAGATAATAACCCTTGTCCTAAAACAATTGTTTCTTCTGTTAGGTCAGCCGGAGATAGATTCCATAATACTGTTTCTACGTTTCCGAGTCCTAGTTCTTTAAGGTTTGAAGTGTTAGGTACTAATCCTAATTCGTTCATATTTTAATTTTAATGATTTGTATATACAAAAATACTTCTATTTCTAATAAATTACATGGAATGGCGTAATGTTTTTCCACAATTAATAAGAGTTTTCCACTAAAAAAATCTCTTTATCTACCTGATACACATATTGTAATTAAGACAATAACCAAGATTGTTATTTAGTACTAATCCTTTGATTTCCATGTTTTCATTATTATCCAAACTAACGAAATAATCATTAATGAACCTCCAATTGGAGTAATTGGTCCTAAAACTATTGAAGGTATAAGATTAGAAAATAAAGTCAATAAATAGATTGAAAAACTAAATAGACAAACACCTATGTAAAATATATTTGTTTGTAATCGAATATTAAATTTGAATTTATCCCAATTCAATCCAAAAATTAATAAAATTAAACCTCCATAAAACTGGTACTTAACTCCAGTTTCAAAAGAAGTTAATTGAGGTAATTCTAATTTTTCTTTTAAAGAGTGTGCTAAAAAAGCTCCAAAAATAATTGCGACAACTATCAATACGAGTCCCCTTATTGCAATTCTTTTATTCATAATTAAGCTTGAGTTGTTGGCCCCCCAAAATTCATTGGAATTCCACCTCCTTGTGGTCCGTTATCCAAATCTTTAATTTTACCGTGTGCGGATTCAAATTTACCTACATTATCAATTAATGCCTTCATTAATCTCTTAGCATGTTGTGGAGTAAGTATAATTCTTGATTTTACTTTTGCCTTAGGTGTTCCCGGTAACATTCTCACAAAATCTACAACAAATTCTGCCGGAGAATGAGTAATAATTGCAAGATTAGAATAAATTCCATCAGCAATTTCTTCTGATAATTCTATATTTATTTGGTTTGGATCTTGATTTTGTTCTTCCATTTTTTTTGAAATTTGTTTAGTTTAAAGTTAAAAAAAATGCCTCAACAAAGTGAGGCATTTTACAGTTAATACAAGTATTATTTTATTCAGCAGTAGTCTCCGCGTCAGCTACTTCTTCAGCTATTGCTTCTTCTTGTTCTGCTTTACTTTCTGCGTATACGCTGGATAGAACTTCCATGTCATCATATTTTCTCATTCCTGTTCCTGCTGGAATTAAGTGACCTACGATTACATTTTCTTTCAATCCTCTCAAATAATCTACTTTCCCTCTCACAGCTGCTTCGTTCAATACCTTAGTCGTTTCTTGGAAAGAAGCGGCAGACATAAAACTATCAGTTTGAAGAGAAGAACGTGTAATTCCTTGTAATAATGGACGAGAAGTTGCTGAAACAGCATCTCTTGCTGTCACTAATTGAGCATCTTTTCTTTTTAGATTTGAATTTTCGTCTCTTAGTTTTCTTGCAGTAATTATTTGTCCAGGTTTTAATACCTCAGATTCACCTGCATCTTCTACAACTACCATTCCCCATATTCTATCATTCTCATCTAAGAATTTGATTTTATCTACTGCTTGTTTTTCAAGGAATTTTGTATCCCCAGCATCAATAAGCTCAACTTTTCTCATCATTTGACGAACGATAACTTCAAAGTGCTTGTCATTAATCTTCACTCCTTGTAGTCTATATACTTCTTGTACTTCGTTTACAATGTATTCTTGTACAGCAGTAGGTCCTTTTATTTCTAAGATATTCTTAGGAGTAATTGCTCCATCAGATAATTGCATTCCTGCTCTTACGAAGTCATTCTCTTGTACCAAGATGTGCTTAGATAAAGACACGGCATATTTCTTAACAATACCAGTTCTAGACTCAACAATAATCTCTCTTTTCCCTCTTTTAATTTTCCCAAAAGATACAATTCCATCAATCTCTGATACAACTGCTGGGTTTGAAGGATTACGTGCTTCAAAAAGCTCAGTAATTCTTGGTAGACCCCCTGTAATATCTCCTGTTTTACCAGAAACTCTAGGAATCTTAACCAATATTCTACCTGACTCTACTTTTTCATTATCTGCTACATTAATGTGAGCTCCTACCGGAATGTTATAACTTTTTATGACGTTCTTTTTAGAATCCATCACTCTAATAATAGGTGTCTTTTTCTTGTCTTTAGAATCAGTAACAACCTTATCAGCAAATCCTGTCTGCTCATCTACCTCCTCACGGAAAGTAATTCCTTCTTCAATATTTTCAAAAGAAATAGTTCCTTTAGATTCAGTAACAATTACTGCATTATATGGATCCCAAGAACAAATAACATCTCCTTTAGTAATTTTTGTTTCATTTTTCGCTTCTAAGAAAGATCCATAAGGAATATTGTTAGTTGCTAAAGTTACTCCAGTTTTAGGATCAATAATCTTCATTTCTGCAGATCTACCTATTACTACTACTTGAGGGTTACCATTTTTGTCTTTTGTATCAATAGTTTTTAACTCTTCTATTTCTAAGACACCATCATATTTTGCTAATATTTTATTTTCATCCGTAACGTTGGATGCTGTCCCCCCTACGTGGAATGTTCTAAGTGTTAACTGTGTTCCTGGCTCTCCAATTGATTGGGCAGCAATTACACCAACAGTTTCTCCTACTTTCACCATTCTAGATGTTGATAGGTTTCTTCCGTAACATTTAGCACAAACTCCTCTTTTCAATTCACAAGTCAATACAGATCTTACTTCTACTTCATCCACGTCAGCAGCAACTATTGCTTCAGCTATGTCTTCAGTAATTTCATCTCCTTCTATTGCAATGATTTCATCCGTTTTTGGATGTTTCACATTATAAACTGAAACTCTTCCTAGAATTCTATTGTAAAGAGATTCTACTTCTTCATCATTTTTCTTAAGAGCTGTTACATTTATTCCTCTTAATGTTCCACAATCTTGCTCGTTTATGATTACATCTTGAGAAACATCTACTAACCTTCTTGTTAAGTAACCTGCATCTGCCGTTTTTAAGGCTGTATCTGCTAGACCTTTTCTGGCACCGTGAGTAGATATAAAGTACTCAAGTACAGATAAACCTTCCTTAAAGTTAGATAAAATTGGATTTTCAATAATCTGCTGACTAGTTGCACCAGATTTTTGTGGCTTAGCCATCAATCCCCTCATTCCTGACAATTGACGAATTTGCTCTTTTGATCCCCTTGCTCCAGAATCAAACATCATATAAATAGAGTTGAATCCTTGATTATCATTTTTCAACTGATCCATTAAAATATGAGTCAATCTAGAGTTTGTATGCGTCCAAATATCAATAATTTGATTATATCTTTCATTGTTTGTGATAAGTCCCATGTTATAGTTTTCCATAACTTCAGTAACTTCATCCTGAGCTTTATTTACCAAGACATCTTTTTCTACTGGGATGATAATATCATCCAAGTTAAACGATAATCCTCCTTTAAATGCGTTTCTATAACCCATTTCCTTAATTTCATCAAGGAAGTCAGCCGTTCTAGAAACTCCACAAACCTTAAGTACTTTTCCAATAATATCTCTCAAAGATTTCTTAGTCAATACTTCGTTTATGAATCCTACTTCGTAAGGAACTACATCATTAAACAATACTCTACCACAAGTAGTTTCAATTAATCTTGTAACGTGTTCTCCATTTACAACATCATGAGTTCTTACTTTAATTGAAGCATGTAGGTGTAATTTTTTCTCGTTATAAGCAATCACAACTTCATCTGGAGAATAGAAAATCTTATCTTCTCCATATATTTCTTCTTCTGGTGTAGATCTCTTTAATTTAGTAATGTAATAAAGACCTAAAACCATATCCTGAGATGGTACCGTAATTGGTGCTCCATTGGCAGGATTAAGAATATTGTGAGACGCCAACATCAATAATTGTGCTTCTAAGATTGCTGCATTTGATAACGGTAAGTGAACCGCCATCTGATCCCCATCAAAATCGGCATTAAAGGCAGTACAAACAAGTGGATGTAATCTAATTGCTTTTCCTTCAATCAACTTTGGTTGGAATGCCTGAATACCAAGTCTGTGAAGAGTTGGAGCCCTGTTTAATAAAACTGGGTGATTTTTCAATACATTTTCAAGAATATCCCAAACTACAGGATCTTTAGCGTCAACTATTTTCTTTGCAGATTTTACAGTTTTTACAATTCCCCTTTCAATCATTTTTCTGATTACAAAAGGTTTGTAAAGTTCTGCTGCCATATCTTTAGGAATTCCACATTCGTGTAATTTAAGATTTGGCCCTACAACAATTACCGATCTTGCAGAATAATCAACCCTTTTTCCAAGTAAGTTCTGTCTGAAACGTCCAGATTTTCCTTTCAATGAATCGGATAATGATTTTAATGGTCTGTTTCCATCAGCTTTTACAGCACTAGATTTTCTTGAATTATCAAACAATGAATCAACTGACTCTTGTAGCATTCTCTTCTCATTTCTAAGAATTACTTCTGGTGCTTTTATTTCTATTAATCTCTTAAGACGGTTGTTTCTGATAATAACTCTTCTGTACAAGTCATTTAAATCAGAAGTTGCAAATCTTCCTCCATCAAGTGGTACCAATGGTCTTAATTCTGGTGGAATTACTGGAACAACTTTTACAATCATCCACTCAGGACGATTTTCAATGTTTCCTTTAGTAGAGTTTCTCATTCCTTCAACAACCTGAAGTCTTTTTAAGGCTTCGGCTTTTCTTTGTTGAGAAGTTTCAGTATTTGCTTGATGTCTTAAGTTATAAGATAACTCATCTAAATCCAATCCTTTAAGCAAATCATAAAGAGCTTCAGCTCCCATTTTTGCAATAAACTTATTTGGGTCAGAGTCATCTAAATGTAAACTTTCTTTTGGTTGTTTATCAAGAATATCTAAATACTCTTCTTCCGTAAGAAAATCCATAAATTGAACTGGCTCTCCTTCTTCATTTAATACTCCAGCAGCTTGAATTACAGCATATCTTTCGTAATAAATAATTTGGTTCAGTTTCTTTGTTGGTAAACCTAAAAGGTAACCAATTTTATTTGGTAAAGATTTGAAATACCAGATATGAGCAACAGGAACTACCAACTGAATATGTCCAGTTCTTGTTCTTCTTACTTTTTTCTCTGTTACTTCTACTCCACATCTATCACATACAATTCCTTTGTATCTGATTCTTTTATATTTTCCACAATAACATTCGTAATCTTTTACTGGACCAAAAATTCTCTCACAAAACAAACCATCTCTTTCTGGCTTGTAAGTTCTGTAATTAATTGTTTCTGGCTTTAGTACTTCACCATGTGAGCTTTCCAGAATTGTTTCTGGAGATGAAAGACTAATTGTTATTTTAGTGAACTTTTTAGGTTCTGGGTTGTTATTTCTCCTGTACGACATAGTTTACAGTTGTTTTAATACGTTAAAAAATTAATCTAAAGTCATTGTTAATCCTAATCCTTTCAATTCATGTAATAATACATTGAATGATTCAGGAACTCCTGGTTCTGGGATATTATCTCCTTTTACAATTGCTTCATACGTTTTCATTCTTCCGTAAACATCATCAGACTTAACTGTTAATACTTCTCTCAAAATGTGCGCAGCTCCAAATGCTTCAAGTGCCCAAACTTCCATCTCTCCAAATCTTTGACCTCCAAATTGAGCTTTCCCTCCAAGTGGTTGTTGTGTAATAAGTGAGTATGGTCCGATAGATCTTGCATGCATCTTATCGTCAACCATGTGACTTAGTTTAAGCATGTAAATTACACCTACTGTTGCTGGTTGATCAAATCTTTCTCCAGATCCTCCATCATACAAGTATGTCTTACCATATCTTGGTACTCCGGCTTCATCAGTATATCCGTTAATCTGGTCAATTGTTGCTCCATCAAAAATTGGTGTAGCAAACTTTTTTCCTAATTTCTCTCCAGCCCATCCAAGAACAGTTTCGTAAATCTGTCCTAAGTTCATCCTTGATGGTACACCAAGTGGGTTAAGTACAATATCTACTGGTGTTCCGTCTTCTAAGAAAGGCATATCTTCGTCTCTTACGATTCTTGATACAATTCCTTTATTTCCGTGACGTCCCGCCATCTTATCTCCTACTTTAAGCTTTCTTTTCTTAGCGATATAAACTTTAGCAAGCTTGATTATTCCATTTGGAAGTTCATCCCCTACTGTTACTTTAAATTGCCTTCTTTTATATGCTCCAAGCAAGTCATTTGCCTTGATATTAAAGTTGTGAAGTAAGATTCCAATGTTTCCATTAACTTCTTTATCAGATGTCCATCCGTCAGAACTGATTGTTGTAAAATCAGCTTTTTCAAGATTCTTTGCAGAAATCTTAATTCCTTTCTTGATGATTTCTTCCTTATAGTTATTAAAAATACCTGTACTCTTATTTGAGCCAACTAATTCCAATAATTTTTCGATAAGAATATTCTTCAATGAAGCATAATCTTTGTTGTATTCTGCTTCAACTTCTAACAATAATGCTTTATCAGCAGCTCTTGATTTTCTGTCTTTTACAGCTCTTGAAAATAATTTCTTATTTACTACAACTCCTCTTAATGATGGGGAAGCTTTTAATGAAGCATCTTTCACATCTCCAGCCTTATCTCCAAAGATTGCTCTAAGTAGTTTTTCTTCTGGTGAAGGGTCAGACTCTCCTTTTGGAGTAATTTTTCCAATAAGGATATCTCCTTCTTTAATTTCAGCTCCTTCTCTTATGATACCGTTTTCATCAAGATTTTTAGTTGCTTCTTCACTTACGTTAGGAATATCGGCAGTTAATTCTTCCAATCCTCTTTTCGTATCTCTCACCTCTAAAGTATACTCATCAATATGAAGTGATGTAAAGATGTCATCTCTTACTACTCTTTCAGAAATTACAATCGCATCCTCAAAGTTGTATCCTTTCCAAGGCATAAATGCTACTTTAAGGTTTTGACCAATTGCCAATTCACCTTTTTGAGTTGCATACCCTTCAGATAATATTTGTCCTTTTTTAACTTTTTCTCCTATTTTCACAAGAGGTTTCAAGTTAACACAAGTATTCTGGTTTGTTTTTTGAAACTTGATAAGGTGGTATTCTTTTTTATCTCCATCAAAAGAAACTAATTTCTCAGTATCTGTTCTGTCATAAAGAATAACAATTTTTTCAGAATCAACATAATCAACAACTCCGTCTCCTTCTGCGTTAATTAATGTTCTTGAATCTTTTGCTACTAACCCTTCTATTCCTGTTCCAACAATTGGTGAGTTAGGAATTAATAAAGGTACAGCTTGTCTCTGCATGTTTGATCCCATCAATGCTCTATTCGCATCATCATGCTCTAAAAATGGAATAAGTGAGGCTGCAATAGAAGCAATTTGATTAGCTCCAACATCCATATATTTCAATGTACTTGGGTCTACCAATGGAAAATCTCCTTCAAGTCTTGCTTTTACTTCGTCAGTTTTGAAATTTCCTTTTTTGTCAATTTCAGTATTCAATTGTGCAATGATCGTATTATCTTCTTCCTCTGCACTTAAGTAAACTGGTCCTTTTTCTAATTTCACTTTTCCTTTCTCAATCTCCCAATAAGGAGTTTCGATAAATCCAAGTTTATTAATCTTTGCGTATACACACAAAGAAGAAATTAATCCAATATTTGGTCCCTCTGGTGTTTCAATAGTACATAATCTTCCGTAGTGAGTGTAGTGTACATCTCTTACTTCAAATCCTGCTCTTTCTCTTGATAGTCCTCCAGGTCCAAGGGCAGATAGTCTTCTTTTGTGAGTTACCTCTGCTAATGGATTCGTTTGATCCATAAACTGAGATAATTGGTTTGTTCCGAAGAAAGAGTTAATTACAGATGATAATGCTTTTGCATTAATCAAATCTGCTGGTGTAAACACCTCGTTATCTCTTACATTCATTCTCTCACGAATAGTTCTTGACATTCTTGCAAGTCCTACTCCAAATTGATTGTACAATTGTTCACCAACAGTTCTCACACGTCTGTTACTTAAGTGATCAATATCATCAATCTCTGCTTTCGCATTAATAAGTTCAATCAAATATTTAATGATATTAATAATATCATCTTTAGTAAGAACTCTTTGCTCAATACTAATATCTGTACCTAATTTTTTATTAATTCTGTATCTTCCTACTTCACCTAAATCATATCTAGCTTCAGAGAAAAACAATTTATCAATAACTCCTCTTGCTGTATCCAAATCAGGTGGCTCAGCATTTCTTAATTGTCTATAGATATGTTCTACAGCTTCTTTTTCAGAGTTAGATGTATCTTTTTGAAGCGTGTTGTAAATTATTGAGAAGTTAGATGCAGTAACATCTTCCTTATTAATAATAATTTTCTTAACACCTTCTTCAATGATTAAGTCAATATTTTCTTCAGTTAAAACTATATCTCTATCAAGAACAACTTCGTTTCTTTCTATCGATACAACTTCTCCCGTGTCTTCATCTACAAAATCTTCAACCCATGTTTTAAGAACTCTAGCAGCAAGTTTAGAACCTACTAATTTTTTCTTAGAACTTTTGCTTACGTTTACTTCGTGAGCAAGGTCAAATATTTCAAGAATATCTTTATCAGTCTCATATCCAATTGCTCTTAAAAGAGTTGTAACTGGAAGTTTTTTCTTTCTATCAATATATGCATACAAGATATCATTTATATCTGTAGCAAATTCTATCCAAGAACCTTTGAAAGGAATTACTCTTGCAGAATATAATTTTGTACCATTTGCGTGAGTACTGTGTCCAAAGAATACACCTGGTGATCTGTGTAATTGAGATACAATTACTCTTTCTGCACCATTTATAATAAATGATCCTTTTGGTGACATATAAGGAATTGTTCCTAAATATACGTCTTGTATGATTGTTTCGAAATCTTCATGTTCTGGATCAGTACAGTAAAGTTTCAATTTTGCTTTTAAGGGAACGCTATACGTCAATCCTCTGTCAATACATTCTGTGATAGAATATCTTGGAGGGTCAACAAAATAGTCGATAAATTCAAGTACAAATTGGTTTCTTGTATCTGTAATAGGGAAATTTTCACTAAACACTTTAAAAAGTCCTTCGTCTGCTCTTCTGTCTGGTACAGTTTCTAGCTGGAAAAAGTTTGTAAATGATTCTAATTGGATTTCTAAGAAATCAGGGTAATCAAATTTATTTTGATTGGTAGAGAAATTAACTCTAATTGGGTCGAACTTTATATTAGCCATATAAAAATGATGATTTAAATCGTTTTTTTCTAAATCTCTTGATTAAACCCGAAGTTTAATCACTGACAATCAATTACTTGTTGACAGTTTTAGGTTGTTGTTTCTACCTACTTTAAGATAGGTTCTAATAGAAACAACAAAAGGTTTAGATGCATAAAGCACCTAAACCAATAGTGTTTGGAGTGTTGTTATTACTTAACTTCAACTTCAGCTCCAGCCTCTTCTAATGAAGTTCTTAATCCTTCAGCTTCGTCTTTAGATACACCTTCTTTAATTGCTGTTGGTGCACTATCAACCATATCTTTTGCTTCCTTAAGACCTAAACCAGTTAATTCTTTAACAAGTTTTACAACTGCTAATTTAGAACCTCCTGCTGCTTTAAGAATAACATCAAATTCTGTTTTTTCTTCTGCTGCTTCACCTCCACCTGCTGCTGGTCCAGCCATTACTGCTGCTGCTGCTGCTGGTTCAATGTTATATTCGTCTTTTAAGATTGTTGCTAATTCCTGAACATCTTTCACAGTTAAATTTACTAATTCTTCTGCTAATTTTGCTAAATCTGCCATTTTGTATTGTTTTATTATTTTTGTTTTTATTTTAATTATCCCCTATGTGAAGCATCCGTCTAAAGACAGAACATAAGAAAATTTCTTTGTTATCTTTCTGATAAAGTTTTAACCAATCCTGCGATAGTACTTCCTCCCGAATTAAGGGCAGAAATAAGATTTTTAGCAGGTGACTGAAGTAATGTAATAACATCTCCAATAAGTTCTTCTTTAGATTTAAGAGAAGCTAATATCTCGATTTGATCATCTCCAATAAAGATTGCTTCTTCAACAAAAGCTCCTTTTAAAATTGGTCTATCACTTTTCTTTCTAAATTCCTTAATTATTTTAGCAGGCTCATTACCTTTTTCGCTAATCATTAAAGAAGTTTGACCTTTAAGTAAATCATAGAAAGGAGACATATCCTTTCCTTCCATACTTTCCATAGCCTTCTTTACAAGAGTGTTTTTCACAACCTCTAAAGAAACTTCCCCTTTAAAACATCTTCTTCTTAATTTACTTGTCTCATCAGCTGATAATTCAGAAGTATCTGCCAAGTAAAAAATATTAGCATTATTTAACTTATCAGATAAATATGCTATTTGTTTGCTTTTTTCTTCTTTGTTCATTGTTGTAAAATTAAATTGAACTTGAGTCAACATTAATACTAGGACTCATTGTAGAGGACATGAATACACTTGTTACATACTCTCCTTTTGCAGAAGCAGGCTTAAGTTTTATAATTGTATCCAACAGTTCTTTTGAGTTATTATAGATGTTTTCTTCAGAAAAAGATACTTTACCAATAATGGCATGTATAATTCCGAATTTATCTACTTTAAAATCAATTTTTCCTCCTTTAGAATCTGCAACAGCTTTTGCTACATCCATTGTTACCGTTCCTGTTTTAGGATTTGGCATTAGGTTTCTTGGTCCTAAGATTCTTCCTAGTGCACCAATTTTCCCCATTACGTTTGGAGTAGATATAATTACATCTACATCTGTCCAGCCTCCTTTGATTTTTTCTATGTATTCCTCTAATCCAACAAAATCAGCACCTGCTTCTTTAGCTTCTTCGACTTTGTCTGGAGTACATAATACTAAAACTTTCATATCTTTTCCTGTTCCGTGTGGAAGAGATACAGAACCTCTTACCATTTGATCGGCTTTTCTTGGATCAACATTTAGTCTTATCGCAACATCAATAGTTGCATCAAATTTTGCTGTCGTAATTTCCTTAATTAAATTACTCGCATCTTTTAGTGAATACGACTTTTCTAGGTCATATTTTTCTAAAACTGCTCTACTTGCTTTTGACATTTGTTTTATTTATTTGTTTATTTATTTTCCCATGGTGCAGCTCCTTGAACTACTAACCCCATACTTCTTGCTGTTCCAGCAACCATTTTCATTGCTGATTCGATTACGAAACAGTTAAGATCTGGCATTTTATCTTCAGCTATTGCTTTTACTTGATCCCAAGTAACTTTACCAACTTTCGCTCTATTTGGTTCTGCTGAACCAGATTTAAGCTTTGCTGCTTCTAATAATTGAACTGCTGCTGGTGGTGTTTTAATGACAAAATCAAATGATTTATCAGAATAAACAGTGATAACTGCCGGTAATATTTTACCAGGCTTATCTTGAGTTCTTGCATTAAACTGTTTGCAAAACTCCATGATATTAACACCTTTAGCACCTAGTGCTGGTCCTACTGGTGGAGCTGGATTTGCTGCTCCTCCCTTAATTTGTAATTTAATTAAACCACTTACTTCTTTAGCCATTTTATTATAAAATTATTGCTTTTCTACTTGCATGTAATTCAATTCAACAGGAGTCTTCCTACCGAATATCTTTATCATTATTTTTAATTTCTTTTTCTCTTCGTTTACTTCCTCAATTATTCCATCAAAGTTATTGAATGGACCGTCAGTAATTTTTACACTTTCGCCAATTACATAGTCAATGGAAATCTGATCTTCTAAATCAACACTTTCATCAGCTTTACCTAAAATTCTATTTACTTCATTCTCTCTCATTGGCATTGGCTCTCCTCCTTGAACCCCAGATAAGAATCCCATAACATTAGGAATACTTTTTATCAGGTGTTTCACCTCTCCTTCTAGAGTTGCCTGAACCATTATATAACCAGGAAGAATATTCTTCTCCTTGATTATTTTTTTTCCAGCTTTAATCTGAATTACTCTTTCTGTTGGAACTAAAATTTGAGCAATATAAGATGACATATTTAATCTTTCGATTTCAATATCCAAATATTCCTTTGACTTTTTTTCCTTACCAGTTACGGTTCTTACAATATACCACTTCATTAGGTTATCCTATTAAATCGTAAATAAAACCTAAAATTCCTCTCCAAAATCCTAGTGGATTGTTTCCAACCACAAAATCCATAGCCCATATAATTAACGACACTATTGCTGAAGCAATTAATACAACAAATGAACTATTTTGTAATTCACTCCATGTTGGCCAAGTTACTTTCTCAAATAACTCAGTTATTACTTCTGATATGTATGTTTTAATTTTTACCATGTTATAATTTATGTACTAGTAGAGATCTTTTAAATTAACTGAACTCATCTTTTAAAGCACGGGTGGAGAGACTCGAACTCCCGACACCTGGTTTTGGAGACCAGTGCTCTACCAGCTGAGCTACACCCGTAAAACAGGAAACAATTCCAGCCTAAAAAAGACTGGAATTGCTGCTCATTTTATATTTCTTCTTAATCTAGTATTTCTGTAACTTGTCCAGCTCCTACTGTTCTTCCTCCTTCTCTTATTGCAAATCTAAGTCCTTTTGACATTGCAACTGGAACGATTAGTTCTACAGTAATAGTAACGTTATCACCAGGCATTACCATTTCTCTACCTGCTTCTAGGAAAATTTCTCCTGTTACATCAGTAGTTCTTAAGTAAAATTGAGGTCTATATTTGTTTTGGAATGGAGTATGTCTTCCTCCTTCTTCTTTTTTCAATACATATATCTCAGCCTTGAATTTTTTATGTGGTGTAATTGTACCAGGTCTAGTAATAACCATACCTCTCTTGATTGCTGCTTTTTCAACACCTCTCAATAAAAGTCCTACGTTATCTCCAGCTTCTCCTCTGTCTAGTATTTTTCTAAACATTTCAACTCCTGTTACAGTAGATTTCAATGGAATTTCGATCATTCCAGAAATTTCAACTTCGTCACCAGAGTTTATAACTCCTGTTTCGATTTTTCCTGTAGCAACTGTCCCTCTTCCTGTAATTGAAAATACATCTTCAACTGGCATTAAGAATTCTTTTTCTACATCTCTTACTGGAAGCTCAATGTAAGTATCAACAGCATCCATCAGTTCCATAATAGAATCAACCCATTTAGCATCTCCATTAAGACCTCCTAATGCAGAACCTGCTATTACTGGTGCGTTATCTCCATCATACTGGTAAAAAGAAAGTAATTCTCTTATTTCCATTTCAACCAACTCTAATAGTTCTTCATCATCAACCATATCCACTTTATTCATGAATACAACCATTCTAGGAATACCTACTTGTCTTCCTAATAGGATATGTTCTCTAGTTTGAGGCATTGGTCCATCAGTTGCAGCCACTACAAGGATAGCTCCATCCATTTGTGCAGCTCCAGTAACCATGTTCTTTACGTAATCTGCGTGACCTGGACAATCTACGTGTGCGTAGTGTCTAGTTGCAGTTTCGTATTCAATGTGTGAAGTATTAATTGTAATACCTCTTTCTTTTTCTTCAGGTGCATTATCAATTGAACTAAAATCTCTTGTTTCTGCTAATCCTTTAGATGCTAGTACACTTGAAATAGCAGCTGTTAGAGTAGTTTTCCCGTGATCTACGTGACCAATTGTTCCTATGTTTACGTGTGGTTTCGAACGGTCGAATTTTTCTTTAGCCATGGCTATGTTGTTTTTTTATTGTTGTTATTTATTTATATTCAAACTGTTTCAGTAGGATGAGCTAATGACGGGAATTGAACCCGTGACCTCTTACTTACCAAGCAAGTGCTCTACCCCTGAGCTACATCAGCAAAAATAATGAGCGAGAGACGGGGCTCAAACCCGCGACCCTCAGCTTGGAAGGCTGACGCTCTATCAACTGAGCTACTCTCGCTTATAATCTTACTAATTTTTTTATTCAAATGTGGGGAGAGCAGGATTCGAACCTGCGAAGACGTAGTCAACAGATTTACAGTCTGTCCTCGTTGGCCGCTTGAGTATCTCCCCAAATGAAATGTTATTTCAAATAACTCACGTCACTTTCGACATAAGTGCACTTACTTAAGTGCGTTTTTTAAATTTTAAAAGAGCCGATAGAGGGACTCGAACCCACGACCTGCTGATTACAAATCAGCTGCTCTAGCCAGCTGAGCTATATCGGCTTTTATTCCCTAGTTTTTTTAGGGTCTGCAAATTTAGAAAAGATATTTTTATATTCAAACATTTTGGAAGAAATATTTCATTTTTTTTTAAAATTAATATTTCTGCGCTAATATCCCCCAATAAATAATAGAACTGGCATAAAAAAAGGGCCTTGAAAAATTATCAAGGCCCAAAAGTATAAAAAATTTTATTTAAATCTAATTATTTTTTTGATTTATGCTTATTAATTTGTCTTCTCAATGCTTCTACGGCTTCATCAGTTGCTTCTTCAAATGATTTGCATTGTTTTTTTGCAAATAAATCCTTGCCAGGTAGCTTAATTTTAATTTCTGCTACTTTGTTTTCTTGATCTGCTGTTTCTAATTTTAAAAAAACATCCCCCCCTATTATCTTATCATAGTAGTGAGATAGTTTTCCTACTTTCTCTTCTACAAAATCTACTAGCTTCTTGTCTGCGTCAAAATGTATTGATTGTATTTTGATATCCATAATTATTATTTTTAAGGTTAATATTAATTTTCTTTAGGGTGAAACTTTTTATAAGCATCTCTTAGTCTCTCAATTGTGTTGTGCGTATAAACTTGTGTTGCCGACAAGTTAGCGTGACCTAATATTTCTTTTATCGTATGAAGCTGAGCTCCGTTATTCAACATGTTAGTAGCAAATGAATGCCTCATGGTATGTGGACTTCTTTTCTTTTCATTTGTTACTAATCCAAGATAATGATTTACTACTCGATATACAAATTTTTCATATAGTTTATCTCCCTTGTTTGTCAATAACAAATAATGGTTATTTTTTGTTGTAAATTCTTCCTTTCTTTTTTCATTATATAAGGATATAAATGACGCTATATTTTTTGTTATCGGAATTATTCTTTCCTTATTCCCTTTTCCTAATACTTTTATTTCAAGATTATCTATGTCTGTTTGTTTAATATTTATCAATTCAGCAAGGCGCATTCCAGTTCCATAAAGCAATTCCATTATTAAAATATCTCTTATTCCCATAAAGTCATTTGTAAAAACTTCAGAATTGAATAAGTTGTTTAATAGTTTTTGATCAAAATAAACAGGAAGTTTTTTCGATTGTTTTGGCGCTATTATTTTAAGCATTGGATTTACTTTAACTTTCTGTTTTGTTATAAAATATTTGAATAAAGATTTTAATGTTGATATCTTCCTATTGATAGACCTATTAGAAATTTCATTTTCTTTAAGATGAATGATCCACATTCTTATTTCATTGTAGGTTCCTTCTGTAAAGGACTTCAACCTAAGTGTTTCCTCCAAAAAATATTGAAATTGTCTTAAATCAGTTTGGTAAGCTGTTAAAGTATGCGGGGATAATCTTCTTTCATTTTGAATGTAATTCGAAAATTCTTCTATTTGTGATTGAAAAGTATCCATTGTTTTTTCTTACTTTACATAAATATACGCAAGGAATAAGTTTTTGTTTAGAATAAGTGCTTAAAAATTCTTAATTAAATTTTATAGTCTTATTATTTACAAATAGAAATCGTTTTGTTTTTTAATTCGGACACAAAATTAATAAATGTTTCGATATCTTTAGTAGTTGTAGCAATTCCAAAAGAAACTCTTGTTGCCCCTCTCATTCTACCAATTTGCTGAGACATATATGACAAAAAATTAATTGAGGAATCAAACTCTTTTTCTTTTCTACTGCTGTAATATTGAGTCATTTCTTCGTTAGAAATACAATTATTCGTTTCATCTATTCCTGGATTACAAAAACATCCTGAACGAATGGATATCAATTTCTTATTTGCTTGGTTTTCTACCCAATCAAATGGAAATGTCTTTCCGTCTTTATCCTGGAAGTTAAGAATTATTGTCCCTCCTCTTCTTTCTGTATTCAAAGGTCCAAACATTCTTACTATAGGTGTTCCATTATCGTGTTTTAGTTTACTCATTTCTTCTATGAATAATCCTGTAAGCTGCTTTACTCTTGTCCTAATATTTTCAATTCCTATGGATTCTATGAAATTTAATCCCATTGTAATTGCTGGGATATCAAGATAATTTAATGTCCCATTTTCGAACCTCTCCTGGTTGTGGATCAACAAATGGCTACTTTCTATTACTGAAACATAATCAACTGTTCCTCCTGCAAACCAATGCTTTTTAAGTTTAGGAAAAGATGATTTTTTTACTAACAAACAACCAATTCCGGTTGGGAACCCAAATATTTTATAAAATGAAATCGTTACAAAATCTGGTTGTACTTCTTTTAAATCTAGTTTACAAGTTGGTACAAATGCGGCTGCATCTAACAATACATCCCATCCTTTTTCTTTTGCAGTTTTCACCCATTCCCAATTGTGTTTTACTCCCGACACATTGGATTGTGCAGGAAATGCAAATAACTTATTTGTTTTGTCTTGAAAAGAATTTAAATTTTTTATTAAGTGTTCATCATCTATTCTCAAATCTTCTTGACGAATTGGTGAATAAGTGTAGTCTGCACCTTTTGATTTGCAATATTCTCGAATTCCATTTACTGAGTTGTGATTATCCGAAGTCATTAAATAATGTCCATTATCTTCGAACGGGTAACATTCTCCTACAATTTTTAATGCTCCAGATGCATTGGAAGTAAATATGCAGTAATAATCTTCTGCGTTGAAAAAGTCTAATATCTTTTGCCTTGCTTCTTCCACCAATTTGGTAGACATTTGAGAACTAGGATTAGTAGAATGAGGATTACCCATGATACTGTTTTGCAATAAATTGAAATGATCTTTTAATAATGATTTAGGATGAAGGTTTCCCCCCGTAAAATCTAAATAGGTTTGTCCTAAAGAATCTAATTTAGCGTATTCCTTATTTCGTAATTTGTTAAAAAAATCATCTGTTGGCAAACTAAATTTTGTCTTAATTTTATTTTTTAGAAATAATCTCATTTTTAAATACTATTTATCGAACATTTATATTGTTTCAAATATACAGATTTGAAAAGTCTTGTATCAACTTAAACCTACATTATTTTTTATTTTTAAGATTCATCAAAATTTCAAGAATTCGAATGATTTTTTATTTATTTTTGAATCATAAATTCAATTAATCTTTAATGCACGCCATAGAACCACACTTTAACTGGAGAAATCTTTATGTAGCCTCAGAAGATTATCGTTCGCCTTTTTTTGAAAGGGAGTACAGTGAATTTGAATATACAAATAAGGTCTATAACTTTCTACTACACCCACAATGGGATGATTTTGGCTCTGAGACATTATTCATTAAAATAATATTTGCTGATTACGACAGTGGTTTTGCCGTGATAGAAATGATTGGAGAATGGAATGATTGCATTGAGAATGACATTATGAATTTGAAACTTGAAGTTTTTGAAATAATGATTCAAGAAGGGATAGATAAATTTATAATGATTGGCGAAAATGTTTTAAATTTTCATAGTTCAGACGATTGTTATTACGAAGAATTATTTGATGAATTGGAAGATGGCTGGATGGTTTTCTTAAATTTTCACCCTCATGTTTTAGAAGAATTTTCTGATGCAAATATTGATAGCTACATATTATTTGGAGAAGATTTTGATTTAATAGAGTGGCGAACACATAAACCAGATCAATTGTTTAATAAAATAGAAACTAAGGTTGAGAATAGATTTAATCTTCCTTTGTCAAACTAACAATTACATTTTCTTTTCTTTATTAAATACTAAAAGAATTATTCATTAAAAAAATTCAGTTTATGGACCCGAATATGATTTTCTTAGACTTAAAACCACTCTTCTTAGATTGACTGTTTGATAAGGTTTTAAAGTGATTATATAAAAAAGCACAAAATTACTTTAAAATAAACTAAGGCAGTTATGAAATAAAAAAGTTGAAATCTATAACTTTTTAGGAGAAAAAGTATTTGGAGAAATCTCTTCTAATAAAACAATTTCTATTTCTAATTTGAATAAAGGAGTTTATCTTACTAAAAATCTATTTTAAAACTCATTAGATTTAATCACAAAAAAAAATCGTGCTTTAGACCACTAAATAAGCTACTAAACCTCCTGTCATAATAATTATCAATTTCATTAAATTGAATTTGTGACTTTCATCTGATTCGAATAAAATAGTAGTTGAGATGTGAAGAAACATTCCTAATACGATTGCCAAAATATATTCGAAAATTGAATTGAAATCGTTAAAGAAGTCTTGAAAAAATGTTCCTACTAATTTACCTAATGGAGCCATTAAAGCAAATACTATAAGCCATAAAAAAGCTAAACCCATTCTTAGTTTTGCTTTCAAGAACAAGGTCATCAAAGCAATTCCAATTGGAAACTTGTGTAATAATATACTAATTAAAAACGAGTTACCATGTTCGTGACTATGACCATGTGATTGATGAATCTCCAATGAAAAGTCTCTTGCCAATGGAAGACCTTCAAGGAAGGCATGAAAACACAAACTAATAAGAATAGGAGCTAAATAAAATATAGACTTATTATGGTGTACATGAATATGTCCGTGTTCTATTCCTTGTGAAAAATATTCGAGAATTAATTGAATTAAGAAACCAAACAATACAAATATTCCAATAGAAAACCCATTGTTTACATAAACCTCTGGGATGATGTGAAGAACAGCTATGGAAAGCATAAATGCTCCACTAAAAGCCAGTATGTATTTTAAATACTGGGTGATTTTTTCCTTTAAGAGAAAGACTAAAAATCCTCCCAAAAGTACTACTCCTATTAAACTATTGTATGTTACAAAATTTTCCATCTATTTTTGTGCAATGATGATTAGTCTATCTGATTTTTCTTTATCAAACCCTTCTAGAGAATGATTTCCAAAGGTAGTAATGATTTTCATATTTGTATGAGAAAATAATTCTTCAAAATCTTCCAGTTTAATGGCTTGCACTCTTTCAGAATAGGAAAAACTTTGATTTTTTGTTTCAAATTCAATGTGCTTAATAATTTTACCTTTTTTTAATTCTCTTTTCAATTTAAACTCTACTCCTTCCACTTCTTTAGTCTCTTCCTCTACCAAATTTTTAATCACATTATTGGCATTAAAGAAATCGAGAACAAAAATACCATTGGGTTTAAGTGTTTTTTCAACCGATTGTAACATCTTTATATTTTCATCATTAGAATCAAAATAACCAAAACTTGTAAATAGATTAAACACAAAGTTAAACCCATTCTCTTTGTATACTTCACGCATGTCATGCACATCAAAATTAAGGTTGTCATTCTTAGATTCTAAAGCTTTTTCTATGCTATTTGGAGATAAATCTACTCCTGTAACTTTATATCCTAAACTATTAAGAAATATAGAATGACGTCCCGCACCACAAGCCAAATCCAGAATTTCATCTTCGTTATTTGGTTTTAGGTAACTGGTTAAATTTTGTATAAAAAAATCAGCTTCCTTGTAGTCTCTATTTTTATATAAAATATGGTAATATGGGGAGTCGAACCAGCTTGCAAACCAGTTGTTAGAATTAGTCATTGATTGGGGTTTTATCAAAAATTGAGGTTTTACTTAAGAATATTCTAAATAGTATAAGACTGATTAACGAACTTGCCCCCCAAATCATTACAGAATACCATTCTTTAAATATTAATTTACCAATAAAAAACAAAATTGAATAGGTCATCCAAACAGAGGTTATCCAGCATACTACTAAATAAGGGAGGTTAGATTTTTCTTCTTTGTAATTAGTCAATTGTTTAATTGGATTCCATGCTCCATCAGGTTTTACTTTGTGGTAAAATGAAAGTAGCTTTTCTTTGTCGGTCGGTTTAGTCATGAAAGTAACAATTAACCAAACTATTGTAGTAAATAAAGTTGTTACTAATAAAATCCCTTCGTTTTCAATGAATGCATTTCCATCCTCAATTTGATACTTGGGAGCAATCACATATTTTGCAATAGTATATCCTAAAATTGGTGCTAAGGTTGCACTTATTTCACTCCAAATGTTTATTCTCCACCAGTACCACCTCAGAATTAAAACTGCTCCTAAACCTGCAGAAGATCCTATTAAAAATCTAGCTGCTCCATCTATTGTTTCTATAAAAGTCGTAGTGATAACTGCAACTATCATTATTACAACCGTAAATAGTTTTCCTTTATTAACTAGTTGTTTTTGTGTTTCGTCTTTTCCAAAATTTCTTTTATACAAGTCATTGGTTAAATAACTAGCACCCCAATTCAGCTGGGTTGATATTGTACTCATGTAAGCTCCCAAAAATGCAGTAAACAACAATCCTTTTAATCCTGACGGCATAAAGTCATTCATAGCTCGCACAAATCCTTCTCCTGCATTAGCACTAGTTAAATCGGGATAAACAACCAAAGCACAAAGTCCTACAATAATCCAAGGCCAAGGACGAAGGCAATAATGTGCTATTTGGAAAAATAAAGTAGCGAAAACAGAATCTTTTTCACTTTTGGTACTCATCATTCTTTGAGAAATATATCCACCACCACCAGGTTCAGCTCCTGGGTACCAACTTGCCCACCATTGAACTCCAATAAAAGAAATGAAAGCTAAAATAGAAACTGTGAAAGTTCCAATTGTATTCGCTTTGTCAAAATTTGGAAAAAAATCGAAACGCCAAGCTGGTAGTTTTTCTTTTAACCCATCAATTCCACCAACTTGCTCGGAATTTACCATAATAACTGCCAAAATAATACAACCTGTCATTGCCAAGACAAATTGTAAAGCATCAGTTATTGCAACCCCTAACAATCCTGAGATTGAACTATAAATAGCAATTAAAACCATGAGTCCTGCAACAATGTAAAAGGCTGTTTGGGAATCGGTTCCAAAGAAGACCATCATTATTTTTATCATGGCAGAATTTACCCATCCTATAACAATTGCATTAAAAAATATGCCTAAATAAACAGCTTTGAATCCCCTGAAATAATTAACAATCTTGCCAGAATATCGAATGTCGAGAAATTCTAATTCTGTGAGTACATCTGCTCTTCTCCAAAGTTTTGCAAAGAAAAAAGTAGTCACCATACCTCCTATCAGCATGTTCCACCATAGCCAGTTTCCAGAAATTCCACTTTTATGAATAACTTCTGTTACCCACAAAGGTGTATCAGCAGCAAATGTGGTTGCAACCATAGAAATTCCAGCAATGTACCAAGGTAAATTTCTTCCAGCCAAGAAAAAATCAGTTAAACTTTTACTGGCTCTATCCTTAAAGTATAAACCTATAAAAAGTGTGATAGCTAAGAATGAAATTATTATTATCCAATCGAGTGTCGAAAAATTCATTTATACTGATTTTTTTTACAAAAACAAATGTAAGTTTTAGATAAGACATTCACTAATTTATTTTTAAAATCAAGGATTGTTAATTAATAGTTAGGGTATAAAATAGAATTCACTTTGTTTCGTTATATTTGCCTCTTACTAATAATTAACTCAGTTAAATGTGGAATAAAATTAAATCTAAACCTCTGCTTAAAAACTTTTTATTCGCATTTCTTTCAGCTATACTAATAGTTGTTGTTACATTAATTTGGTTGAATTTTTATACCAATCATGGCCAAAAAATAGAGACTCCAAGTTTCTTAGGATTATCTATTGAAGAAGCAGAAGAATTAGCAAACACCTATGAATTAAGACTAACTATTGATTCTGTTTATGCAAATAAACAGAAGAACACAGTTATTCTTCAAAGTCCAAAACCATTTTCAGATTCATTAGAGTCATGGGTTAAGAGTAATCGCATTATCTATTTAACGGTTGTTCGAAAAATGGAACAAAAAATTAAACTGCCTGCTATTCAAGATAATTCAAAATCTTTGGCTGCAACAAAACTTACCATTGCAGGACTTAATATGAAATGGACTCTTATTCCAAATCCCTACAAAAATGTAGTATTAGATGTAAAATACAAAGGTAAATCTGTGAAAGCAGGATTTATATTGCCAAAAAACTCTACAGTAGAAGTTTTAATAGGGAAAGGTCAAAACTTAAATGCCCAAGTTCCAATACCAAACTTAGTAGGCAAAACAATAAGTGAAGCTAATTTGGAGTTAGGAAATAAAACATTTTCTCTAGTTACTCTTTATAATCTTAATAAAGCCATTAGCAAAGAGGATTCAGCCTCTACTCCTATAACTCATCAAAGCCCTGAATATATAGAAGGTGCAACCATTGCAGAAGGAAGTGAGATTATTGTAACGATAAATAAGTAAAAGATACATGTACAGAATTTTTATTATAACCCTTTTCTTCGTTTCATTTCAGTTACAGTCTCAAGAATCTTTAGAACCTTTAGGAATAAACCCTAAGCTAGTTCGAGAATATAAAATGAGTCAAGCCCAAGTAAGTCGTAGTTTAAACAATAATTACATTTATTCAATTGATACAATTAAATTGCCTTTTAAAGATGATTTTTCTATCGATAAGTTCAAGAAATTTGATGCGAAACCAGGAGATGCGAATGTAATTGATACCTTATTTCACAAAATTCTAATTGCAGGAGTTCCAGATGTAGATACAGCAATATTTATGTTGGATACTACTTACAACTATCAATATACTCTTATCGGTACCTCTCCTGATACTTTTCAAATTGATACTGTCGCATTACCTTCAATGGGAATGAGAACAATTTGTGATTTGGATGTATATCCGATTGTATGTGTTACAGTTCCTGTTTGGCCCCCTTATAATACAGATGACACTCTAGGAACTGTTGCTTCTCCAGATAACATCTATTATGTTCTACCTCCAGATATTGTTCAGGATTCTGCAAGAGTCTATTTTGTTTCAGCAACTGATACTAATTCCTTATGGCAAGATAATTTTGCTTTCAGAAATAACGATTACGGAATTAATCCTCCCACAATTGGTGTTGTAACTTTTGATGGATTGAATGAAAATGGATATCCTTATAATTTCACAAGTCCTACAGCTTATGGTCTAGCAGATTATTTAACTTCGAAACCTATTTTTCTTAATATTAATTCTAGTGGGAATACAGCTACATTATCAGATTCTTTGTACTTAAGTTTTTATTATCAAGCAGAAGGGTTAGGAGACAAACCAGAAACTTCAGATTCTTTAATTGTTCAATTTTGGTCGCCTAATGACAATAAATGGTTCAGTGTTTGGAATACTCCAGGTGAAAGGTTGGATACAAATTACAAGCAAGTAATGATTCCTATATTAGATGCAAAATATTTAAAAGCAGGATTTAAATTCAGGTTTGCAAATTACGCTACTCTTTCTGGTAGTTTTGATCATTGGCATATTGACTACGTATTTCTTACAAGTTTTAGAGCGTTTAATGATACAATAAGAGATGATGTTGCTTTTCAATATCCTGTAAGAACTTTATTAAAAGATTATACTGCAATGCCATGGAAACATTACAAAATGGATCCATTAAACTCTATGTTAGATTCTTTAGTTGTAAGACAAAGAAACAACAGTAGCACAGGGAAATTAATAGGAAGTAATAATTTAGAAATAAGTTATAATGGAATATCTCAACTTATTATAAATAATCCTGCAACACCTTCTATAGGTGGATCTACTAATTTTGAGACGAAATTTAACATACCTCCGTCTTATTTCTTTGATACCACAATGATAGATACCAATGCTGCATTTGATATTTTGGTAAGACACACCACAACTCCAGATAAATGCAGATTGAATGATACTGTAAAACTTACACAAGCTTTTTGGGATTTCTATTCTTATGATGATGGAACTGCAGAAGCGGCTTATGGAGTTCAAGGACTTGGACTATTATTTCCGGAAATTGCAATGGAATACAATTTGGTAAATGGAGACTCTATAAAATCTGTATTTATGCATTTTACTCCCTCCGCCTACAACATGAATAGTTCTAATTTTCTCATTACAATTTGGGATGACAATGCAGGAAGACCAAACTCTATTATTTATCAAAAAACAGGAACAGATGTTCCTAGGTATAATTTAGGAACAAATGGATTTTATGAATATCCGTTAGATTCTAATTTTTATTTAAATGCAGGGAAATATTACATAGGTATCGTTCAAGTTACTGCGGATCGAATAAACTTTGGTTTTGATAGAAATATAGATAAATCTTCTAAATTATTCTACAAAACATCAGGAGCTTGGAATACTTCTGGATTTGCAGGAAATATCATGGTAAGGCCTTCTTTTGTTTTTCAAAGAGATTACTTGATTGGGCAAAAAGAAATAGAAATAAAAACAATAACTATTTTTCCTAATCCTACCAATTCAACAATAAATTTTAGCTCAGATATTAATCTGTATAACTACACGTTACATATTATTGATTTGTCTGGAAAAGTAATTTATCATGGAAAAGCAAGAAATAGATTTGATGTTTCTAACTATCAATCTGGAATTTATTTTGTGAAATTACTCCATAATGACACAAGAAAGATTAAAGTTGCTAAATTTGTAAAAAGCAATAACTAAATTTTGAGTCAACAAAAAAAACAACCCGAAAAAATTCAACCTATTCGTTTAAGTCCAGATGAGAATCCGGAGTTATTTGAGCATCATAAATTCACTGCAGATAAAGGGCAAGAAGTCGTAAGGATAGATAAATTCCTAATGAATAGATTACCTAATATATCTCGTAGTAAAATACAAGAAGCTATAAAAAATGGATATGTAAGAGTGGCAGAACAAGAAGTGAAAGCCAATCATAAAACAAAACCATTGGATGAAATAGTGCTGATGTATCCTTACCCAGTAAGAGAGTCAGAACTTATTCCAGAAGATATTCCCTTGGATATTGTATACGAAGACGAATATTTGGCTGTGATAAATAAACCTATGGACATGGTTGTTCATCCTGGATATGGAAATTTTGATGGAACTTTGGCAAATGCTTTATTGTATCATTTCAAAAACCTTCCACAAAGAGGAGATTATGAAGGAAGGCCCGGAATAGTTCACAGACTAGACAAAAACACAACTGGATTAATGGTGGTGGGTAAAACAGAAAAAGCTTTGGTAGATTTATCAAAACAATTTTTTGACAAAACAACTGACAGAAGATATTGGGCTTTAGTATGGGGGGATGTGAAAGAAGATGAAGGCAGGATAGAAGCTCATACAGGAAGATCTCTTAAAAACAGAAAATTAATGACTGTTTTTCCTGACGGAGAATTCGGAAAAGCATCCATTACTAATTACAAGGTATTAAAACGATATGGATATACTAGCTTGGTAGAATGTAAGTTAGAAACTGGTAGAACTCACCAAATTAGAGTTCATATGAAGCACATTGGACATACGCTTTTCAATGATGCAGATTATGATGGTGATACAGTTTTGAAAGGAACAACTTTTACCAAATACAAACAATTTGTACAAAACTGTTTCAAATTAATTCCAAGACAAGCATTACATGCAAAAACACTTGGCTTCACTCATCCTTATACAGGTAAGTGGATGGAATTTGAATCTGAATTACCCGAGGATATGAAAAATGCATTAGAAAAGTGGGAAGCTTATGCGAAAAATTCTATAGAGTTTCAATAAAAAGATGGTTTATTTTTTATATTATAATAATAGTAATACCTTTAAGGAATTATTAACCCTATATTTTAACTATTATGAAAATTAAATTTTTAACTATTGTTGCTGCATTCGCATTATTTTCTTGTGAAGCTGCTGAAGATGCTGCAAGTACTGTTGTTGACGAAACAGAAACTGTAATTGAAGAAACAGAAACTGTAATTGAAGAAACTATTACTGAAACTATGGATTCTGCTGCTACTGTAGTAATGGATTCAACTGAAGCTATCGTAACTGAGATTAAAGAAACTGTTGCTAACTAAGTATTTTTTAACAAACTTTAAAAAAGGTACAATTTTATAATTGTGCCTTTTTTTGTATCTTCATTTTTAATTTAAAAAACACTAAAATGAGAATAGTTAAATTCATAGGATTATTATCAATTGCCTTGCTATTATCTTGCTCTGGGAACAAACCTGAAACAACAGTTAATGATTTTTTTGCAGCAATTTCTGACAAAGATTTTGACAAAGCAAAATCCTTAGCTACTGAAAAATCAAAATCTACTTTAAATTTTTTGGAATCAGGAATAGAGATTAGTTTTGGTGATGGAATATTAAAAAACATTGATTGTGTTACGGAAAACGAAATTGCAACTTGCGATTGTTTTATGGAAGGAAAAGAAAAGCCTATACCTTTGACAGTAGTTCAGGAAAATGGAGAATGGAAAGTAGATGTTCAATTAACTACCAAAAACATGATGAATAATTTCCTTGACAAACTAAATGTATTGGATCTAAGTGGAATAGATTTAAAAAATTTGGATGTTAAAGGAGTTTTGAAAAATATTGGTGGAAGTGTTGAAACTGGAACCAATAAATTAAACGAATTTCTTAAAAATATTGATACTGATGAAATCTCAAAAACTTTAAAAGGATTAGATTCTGATATGGGAGAAACTTCTGGAAACATTGAAGAACTACTTAAAAAGATTGAAGAAGGAATGAGTGACACCAAATAAAAATTTAGAGAACGTGGTTACAGAAAAATTAGATATTTCAATAGTAATTCCTTTATATAACGAGGAAGAATCATTACCTGAGTTATTAGCTTGGATTGATAGGGTATGCGCAGGAAATAGCTTTTCATACGAAGCAATTCTAATAGATGACGGTAGCAAGGATACTTCTTGGGAGATTGTAGAACAATTAAAAGAGAAATACCCGGCTGTAAAAGGAATAAAATTTAGAAGAAATTACGGAAAATCTGCTGCACTCAATACCGGATTTCAATCAACCAAAGGAAATGTAGTAATTACAATGGATGCAGATTTACAAGACAGCCCAGATGAAATTCCTGAGTTGTACAGTATGATAATGGAAGAAAATTATGATGTAGTATCGGGATGGAAGAAAGAAAGACACGATCCATTATCCAAAACAATTCCTACTAAAATATACAATGGAGTAACTAGAATATTTAGTGGAATAAAACTGCACGACATGAACTGTGGCTTAAAAGCCTACAAAGGAGATGTCGTCCGTTCTATTGAAATTTTTGGAGAAATGCACAGGTATATTCCTGTGATAGCAAAAGGAGCAGGATTTGATAAAATTGGAGAAAAAGTAGTTCAACACCAAGAAAGAAAATACGGAGTTTCAAAATTTGGACTAAACAGATTTGTAAACGGATTTTTAGATCTATTTACAATTACATTTATCACAAAATTTGGCAAAAAACCAATGCACTTTTTTGGGTTAATTGGTACACTTTTCTTTATCCTTGGGTTTGGATTGACATTCTGGCTTGGGATTGATAAATTATTTATAAACAAAGGAGCAATTCTACTAGCAGATAATACTTGGTTTCACATAGCTTTATTTGCTATGATAGTTGGAACTCAGTTATTTTTGGCAGGTTTCATTGCCGAATTAATTGGTAGAAACTCTCCTGTTCGAAATAATTATTCGATAGAAAAAGAAATATAAATGGCATATTTATTCATTTTTTTATCTAGAATAAAAGTTCAGTCTCTACAATAAAAATATATAAAACTGAGTATTCATATTTCTGGCTGGTATCAAAATCAAAATATAAACTATGAAAATTAGAAGTAAAGCTCCTTTTAGAATTGGTTTTGCAGGTGGCGGAACGGATGTAAGCCCTTATTCCGACAACTATGGAGGTGCGATTCTTAATGCAGCAATTAGTTTGTATGCCTACACCACAATCATTCCCCGTACGGATGGGAAAATAATTTTCAAAGCCCTAGACAGAGGCGAGGTACTTGAATTTGATTCTGCACAGACATTACCTATTTCTGGAACTTTAGATTTACAAATAGGAGTTTACAATAGAGTCGTCAAGGAATTTGGTTTAAAAAATTTATCTTTTGAGTTAATAACTACCATGGATGTAGCTTCAGGGTCTGGACTCGGGACTTCCTCTACCCTAGTTGTTTCTATTCTTGGCGCGTTTGTAGAATGGTTTAAATTACCACTTGGAGAATATGACATTGCACAATTGTCTTATGACATAGAAAGAGTGGATTTGAAAATGGCTGGAGGAAAACAAGATCAATATGCAGCTACTTTTGGAGGAGTAAACTTCATGGAGTTTTATAAAGATAACAAAGTGATTGTAAATCCATTGAGAATAAGGGAAGAATTATTGAATGAATTGCAATTCAATTTGATACTTTATTACACCAAAACAAGTAGAGAGTCGGCAAGGATTATTGAAACCCAAGCCAATAATGCTCAAACTAAACAAGAAAAACCAATTCAAGCAATGCACCAGGTAAAAGAACAAGCTTATTTGATGAAAGAAGCCTTGCTGAAAGATGAATTGTATAAAATTGGAGAAATCCTATCTACAGGATGGGAAAATAAGAAGAAAATGGCCGAGGGAATCACCAATGAATTGATAGATGATATTTATTCTACCGCAATAAAATCTGGGGCCACAGGAGGAAAAATATCAGGTGCAGGTGGTGGTGGTTTTATGATTTTCTATGCCGAAGAAGCGAATCGTTATAAAGTATTAAAAGCCTTAGAAAAATTTGGCGGACAAGCAAAAAGATATGAGTTTTGTAAAGAAGGATTAACAACTTGGACTGTGGATTAATCTTATAATTTTCTCAAAACTATTTTTTTTAAACAACTGCCTATTATTTTTTAGCTAGATTATTATAAAAAATCTGCCAAAATGTCCTCCTGACATCTATATATTTCGTGCCATGACACAAATATGTCATAAAATATCTAGTGGCATAAAGATTGAATAGAAGTAATCGTAAATTATTTAATAAAAAACAATACAAATTAATATGGGCAAAATAATAGGAATAGATTTAGGGACGACTAACTCATGTGTTTCCGTAATGGAAGGAAATGAGCCGGTAGTAATTCCTAATAGCGAAGGTAAAAGAACTACACCCTCTGTAGTTGCTTTTGTTGAAGGAGGAGAAAGAAAGGTAGGAGATCCTGCAAAAAGACAAGCGATCACTAACCCAACAAAAACAATTTACTCTATCAAGAGATTTATGGGTAACAAATTTGACGAATGTAAAAAGGAAATCGCAAGAGTACCTTACAAAGTAGTTAAAGGAGACAACAATACACCAAGAGTAAAAATAGACGATAGATTATATACTCCACAAGAAATATCTGCAATGGTTCTTCAAAAAATGAAGAAAACTGCTGAAGATTATTTGGGTACAACAGTTACTGAAGCTGTAGTTACAGTACCTGCATATTTTAATGATTCGCAAAGACAAGCTACTAAAGAAGCTGGAGAAATTGCTGGATTAACTATCAAAAGAATCATAAATGAGCCAACTGCAGCAGCATTAGCTTATGGATTGGACAAAAAAGACATAGACCAAAAAATAGTTGTTTTTGATTTTGGTGGAGGAACTCATGATGTTTCTATCCTTGAATTAGGAGACGGAGTATTTGAAGTACTTTCAACTGACGGAGATACTCACTTAGGTGGGGATGATGTAGATCAAAAAATTATTGATTGGTTGGCCGAAGAATTTAAAAGTGACGAAGGAATTGACTTAAGAGAAGATCCTATGGCATTACAAAGATTGAAAGAAGCTGCTGAAAAAGCTAAGATTGAATTATCTAGTACAGCTACTTCAGAAATCAACTTGCCTTATATCATGCCAGTAGACGGAATTCCAAAGCATTTGGTAAGAAGTATGACTAGAGCAAAATTTGAGCAATTGATTGATGACTTGGTAAAAAGAACAATCGAGCCATGTAAAACTGCAATGAAAGCTGCAGGATTATCAAACAGTGATATTGATGAAGTTATCTTGGTAGGAGGTTCTACAAGAATCCCAGCTGTACAAGATGCAGTAAAAAAATACTTTGGTAAAGAAGCGTCTAAAGGAGTAAATCCTGATGAAGTTGTAGCAATTGGTGCAGCAATTCAAGGAGGAGTTCTTACAGGAGAAGTAAAAGATGTATTGTTACTTGATGTAACTCCATTATCTCTTGGGATTGAAACTATGGGAGGTGTATTGACAAGATTAATTGAATCAAACACAACTATTCCAACAAAAAAATCTCAGGTATTCTCTACAGCAGCAGATAACCAACCAGCGGTAGATATCCATGTATTACAAGGAGAAAGACCAATGGCAGCTGACAACAGAACGCTAGGAAGATTTCAATTAACTGATATTCCACCAGCAAGAAGAGGAGAACCACAAGTAGAGGTAATCTTTGATATTGATGCTAACGGAATCATCAATGTATCGGCAAAAGACAAAGCAACTGGTAAAGAGCAAAACATTAGAATTGAAGCTTCTTCAGGATTGAGTGAAGCAGATATTGAAAAAATGAAGCAAGAAGCAGAAGCAAATGCTGACGAAGACAACAAAAAGAAAGAACAAGCTGAAACAGTAAACGAAGCAGATAGTTTGATTTTCCAAACGGAAAAACAACTTGAAGAGTATGGAGATAAGATTCCAGCAGACAAAAAAGCACCAATTGAAGAAGCGTTAGTTGCATTAAAAGCAGCTCATGAAACAGCAGATTTGGATGCAATGAAAGCAGGAATTGAAAAACTAAATACAGTTTTCCAAGCAGCTAGTCAAGAAATGTACGCATCACCAGAAGGAGGAGCTCAACCAGAAGGAGGAGCTGAATCTAACGAAGGTGACGAAGAAGTAACGGATGTTGACTTTGAAGAAGTGACTGAAGAGAAATAATCTCACAATTCATATAAATTTAAAATCCCCAATTGCTTATCGCAATTGGGGATTTTTTTTTGTTTCTAATCTTTTCTAAATACTCAAAACCTCCACTAATTTCAATAAATTAGGGTTCAATTCCTTGTTGTATTTTATTGCTTTCTCGAATGGGGTTAGAACTACTTTGTTATTCTCCATTCCCACCATTTTATTGGTTTCTCCAGCAATTAAATTCTCCACAGCAGAAAATCCCAATTGACTTGCCAAAACTCTATCTCTAGCACTCGGCTTTCCACCTCTTTGTAAATGACCCAGTACAGAGACTCTGGTGTCATAAAAATTAAATTTTTCTTTTACTTTTCTAGCTATTTCATATGCGCCACCAGCATTATCACCTTCGGCAACTATTACAATTCCACTGGTTTTACTTTTTCTTCTTCCTGCTTCTAGTTTTGCTATTAATTTATTGATGTAAGTCTTTGTCTCTGGGACCAAAATTGCTTCTGCTCCCACTCCTATTCCACTTCTAAGTGCAATAAATCCAGCATCTTTTCCCATTACTTCTACAAAGAATAATCGATTGTGGGAACTCGCAGTATCGCGTATTTTATCCACACAATCTACCACAGTATTCAAAGCAGTGTCGTAACCTATCGTTTCATCTGTCCCGTACAAATCATTGTCAATAGTTCCTGGAATTCCTATAAATGGAATGTTGTACTCTTGATTAAAAATATGGGCTCCTGTAAAGGTTCCATCTCCGCCAATAGCAATTATGCCTTCAATTCCTGCCTGTGATATGTTTTCAAAAGCAGATTTCCTTCCTTCTTCAGTAAAAAAACTTTTACTCCTTGCCGATTTCAAAATGGTTCCTCCTTTCTGTAATATATTCGCAACAGAATGAGATTTAAGTTCAATGAAGTCATTATCTACTATTCCATTATACCCGCGATTTATTCCAATCACTTCCACCCCATTGTAAATGGCAGTTCTTACTACTGCTCTAATACAAGCATTCATTCCTGGTGAATCTCCTCCTGATGTAAAAACTCCAATTCTTTTCATAATGAAAGATAATAAATATTCAGCTTTATGTTGTTTTAGGTAAAAAAATAAGTTCTCCTTTTTTTAACACTAATTGAAATTTATCCAACCTTTTGAAATTAACGTTAAGAAAATAAATTTTTCTTTCATTAAGAAACAAAAAACTATTTGAGTTCTGTATTGAATTATGTAATTTAAAATATAGGACACGAACTAGTCTTTTTGTTTTAGAAATAAGAAGTCATTTTTAGTCATTTTTAACCAGTCTTGAGTTTTTTTGTTTCTTTTTTGGAGCTTGTACTTTTAGGAACTTGAAGTATCAAGGTAAAAAGAAGAAAAAATCATATTAATAGCAGAAATAAATATTCTAAACTCTATCATTCCAAACTAATAAAAAACTCGTACTTTTGTGGCATGGGTAAAATTCTTGCAATAGATTACGGAATGAAACGAACTGGTATTGCCATTACAGATGCATCAAAGATATTTGCAACTGGATTGGATACGGTGGCGACCAATGAAATCTATAATTATTTAAAAGAATTGACAACCAAAGAAGAGATTGAATGCATTGTAGTAGGAAAACCTATGAATCTTCAGAATTTACCTACAGATGCAACCAAACCTTCGGATACATTAGCAAAAAAAATTGGGAAGCTATACCCAGAAATAAAAGTAGAACGAGTAGATGAAAGATTTACTTCCAAACTAGCCAAACAAGCTATGTTTGCAGGAGGAATGAAAAAGAAAGACCGAAGAGATAAAAAAATGGTAGACAAAATTAGTGCAACTATTATTCTTCAATCTTATTTGGATTCACAATCTTATTCTTACTTAAAATAAATAACAATGATATTACCAATATATGCCTACGGACATCCTATTTTGAGAAAAGAGACTCAAGAAATTGAGGAATTGAATGAGGAAACGAAAACACTTATCGAAAACATGTTCGAAACCATGTATGGATCGAGAGGTGTAGGTTTAGCTGCTCCACAAATTGGAAAAGCACTAAGGCTTTTTATTATTGATGGATCTCCTTTTGCAGAAGATGAAGCAGAAAATGAGGAAGAAGAGAAAGAAAATGAATTTCTTAAAACATTTAAGAGAGTTTTTATCAATCCAATCATAGAGGAAGAAACTGGAGAAGAATGGGGATTTGAAGAAGGATGTTTAAGTATTCCCGGAATAAGAGAAGAGGTTTTTAGACAAGATAAAGTAGTTATTTCTTACTATAATGAGAAATGGGAATTGGTAGAAGAAGAATTAACTGGACTTGCTGCTCGTGTAGTTCAGCATGAATACGATCACATTGAAGCTAAGTTATTTACCGATTATTTATCTCCATTGAAAAAGAGATTAATTAAAAGAAAATTGACTGACATTAGTAAAGGAATTGTACCAGTAGATTATAAAATGAAATTTATTAAAAAGTAATCCGAAACTACCCTTCGAGTTTCTTTTCAGCAAGCTAAAAACCTCAGGGTTCTGATTTAAAAAACCGAGGGCTTAGTGTTTTTCTGAAAGAGAAATGTATCGAAGACCGATATAAAATTAGAATTGAAAAAATTAACCAAAATAAGAGTTGGCGGGGTACCCGAGCACTTTAATCTTCCTTGGCACTTGGCAATGGAAAATGGATTGTTCGAAAAAGAAGGAATTGAAGTAGAATGGACAGTTTTTAAAGGGGGAACAGGTCAAATGACCAAAGCTCTTAGAAATGATGAAATAGATGTGTGTATTTTATTGACCGAAGGAATTGTATCGGACATTGTAAATGGGAACCCATCTAAACTGATTGGAAAGTATTTGAATACTCCACTTATTTGGGGACTTTACACAGGAAAAAACAATCCTATAAATCACTACGGAGAAATTTACGATAAGAAATATGCAATAAGTAGGTTTGGTTCAGGTTCTCATTTAATGCCGATTGTAGATGCTAATTCAAAGAAAATTAAGCTAGAAAAATCTCAATTTAATATCATTAAGAATCTGGAAGGAGCTCTCGAGTCACTTACCAAGAATGAAACAGATGCTTTCTATTGGGAAAAATATACTACCAAACCTTATGTAGACAATGGAACTTTAAAACACTTGGGAGATTACGTTACGCCTTGGCCTTGTTTTATGATTGCTGCCACCAATAATATTCTGGACCAAGAAAAAAAAGCGATTGATAAAATGTTGAAAGTAATTTATTTTACTTCCAAACAGTTTATGACCTCACCTACTTCAATAGAAGAAGTGAGTGAACGATACAACCAAGAAATAGAAGACGTAGAGCAATGGTTTCACGCTACCGAATGGAGTGTAAATAACCAAATTAGCGATAAACTTCTAAAGAATGTGTTGCATACCTTACATTTCGCTGGAATAATTGATGAGAAGCCTGAATTAGGTTCTTTTAGAGCAGGATAAATTCTCTACACTTTTCCAATATGTTGAAATTTACGTTAAGAAAATGAATGCGTAAATACAAATTCAATAAACTCATTGATGTAATCAAATCAAAAAGAAGAAAAAAGAAACAAAAAAAAGAGCAGCTGAATCATCAACTACTCTTTCTTAAAATCTTAAAATTAAACTCTACAAATCTTCAAACTTTACTTCCGAAGTATAATCTTCTTTGTTGTCTTCTTTATAATCTCCTGTAGCTCTTAATTCACTAATCTTATTTAATACGTCATCGAATCCATCTTTAAATTTTTCGAAATCTTCTTTGTATAAAAACAGTTTGTGTTTTTCATAAAAGAACTCCCCATCCTCTTTATACTTCTTTTTACTCTCTGTAATTGTTACATACAAGTCATTTCCTCTTGTTGCTTTTACATCAAAAAAATAGGTTCTCTTCCCCGCTCTTACTGCATTTGAATAAACTTCATCTCTATTTGCTACATCATCCATCTATCTGTATTTTATTATATTTATAAAACAAACATACAAATTCTTACAATTTAAACCAATTTTATATGTTTTATAATTGGTTTAAATTCAATAAGTATTTTCACTCAAAATTAAGTTTTGACCGTATTCTTTTCTATTTTTAGGGTATTAATAATAGTTGACTGCTGCACACTAATAAATCCATGAATAGATACGGAAAAGGAAGTCTTATTGCTATCTTGATTACTCTTGTAATTCATGTTGCGGCTCTTCTGTATTTTAATATTTCTACTTTAGAAACGAAAGTATACGTTATTCCAAATACTGCTATTCTAGAATTGGATTTTAAAGATCCCGAAGAGATTGAGAAAATAATAAATCCCGAGGAAGAAATTCAAACACCTGAGAACAATCAAACACTTAAAGATTTGATGAAAGACATTCAGGATATCCGAAACCAGAGTTACGAAGACTACAGTGAAAGTGAGATAGAGCAAAAACAACTGGAAGCTGTTGAGGCAGAAAACAAAAAATCGGTAGAAGAACTAAGAGAGAAAGGAATTGAAGGTTTTGATCTCTCAAAATTTGAAACAAAACCAACCAAAAAGGACGATAAAAAAGAAAAAACAGAAAGCAAAAAAGAAAATGCTTTTGCCGGAAAAGTCACTAAAGAATGTAACGTTCCTGGCAGAGAATGTTCCACCAAAACTCCTGCCTACATCTGTAAAGGAGGCGGAAAAGTGTACATAGAGATTAACGTAGACAAAATTGGGAGAGTAAAAAATGCTCGTGTTATTCCCTCTAAATCTACTGTTAAGAGTGAATGTATTTTGAATACAGCATTAAAATTTGCCAAAAAAACTACTCGAGTTTCTTCAGATTTAGAAGGAAGTAATTCGCAAACGGGTTACATTATTTATAACTTTATAAGCCAGTAGAACCGATTGTTTCTATTATTTTTGAGAATCATTATTGCCATTTAAAAATTGAAATGGCAAATAGCTAGTTTAACATGAATCTAATTCAAATAAAATCTTTTCTTTTAACGACATTTTTTATAGGAATGGGCTATGTATTATTTTCTCAAAACCTAAGATTAGTTTCCATTCTCCCCTCCTATCTCAATGAGAATTCGGGTTTAGTTTATGTGGATGATAATTCTTTTTGGACTCACAATGACGGTGGAGATGGTCCCATTATTTACAACATAGATTCTAACGGAATTCAATTAGATTCCATTTATTTGAACGGAGCAACTAATATAGATTTTGAAGACATTACACAAGATAATTTAGGCAATTACTACATTGGAGATATTGGAAACAATAGCCACAACCGAACCAATTTGAGAATTTATAAAATCCCAAATCCAGATTCTATTGTGGGGAATAATGTGACACCAGAAATCATTAATTACGCTTACCAAGATCAAGTGACTTTCCCAGACCCAAACAAAAATTCCGATTGTGAAGCTTTGTTTCATCATGGAAATAATTTGTACCTCATTTCCAAAAACTGGGGAACATCTGGCTATTCTAAATTATATCAATTACCCGATTCTGCCGGAACATATTCTGCTTTATTGCTAGATAGTTTTCCTTCTGGATTAATAACCGGAGCAGACATTCATTCCTCTGGAAAACTAGCCGTACTTTCTATGGACAGAGTCTTTATTTTTGACAACTACATAGGAAATGATTTCTTTGACGGAACTAGCTCTTCCAATGTTTATCCCCTTACTCAAAAAGAAGGAATTTGTTTTTCGGATGCCAATACGGTTTACATTTCGCAAGAAGATCACAGTTTTTTTCCTGATCCAAAATTATATGAACTGACACTTTCCGGATATTTAGGAAGAATTGAGATTGAAAAATCTCCTGATTTACAGGCAATGCCAAACCCTGCTTCCGATTATTTTAGGATATTCCTAAAGAATATTACTGCTCCCTCAAAAAAAATTAAATATCAAATTATAGATCTACAAGGAAAAGTAGTGCAAGAAAATCAATTTTCTTATAAACCTGAGTTTACTCTATTCTTATCCGAATTAAACCCTGGATATTACATCATTAAAGTAATCCTTGATAACCAATACATTTCAAAACAATTTATTAAAAACTAACTATGGATTTTTTACCCGCAGAAATAGATGATTACACAGGAATACACACTGCCAAAGAAAGTGATGTATTGTACGAATTAAACAGAGAAACGCATATGAAAGTACTTATTCCAAGAATGCTTTCTGGCCATATTCAAGGAAGAATATTAAGTATGTTTAGCCACATGATACAACCAAAAAACATCTTAGAAATTGGAACTTATACTGGCTATTCAGCTATTTGTTTTGCAGAAGGAATGCAAAAAGATGGAAAATTAATTACCATTGATATCAATAACGAGTTGGAAACAATGGCTAATTCTTATTTTGAAAAAGCGGGCTACACAGACCAAATTGACATGAGAATTGGAAATGCAATAGATATAATTCCTACTCTTGATATGAAGTTTGACTTAGTATTCATAGATGCTGACAAACACAATTATTCTAATTACTATGACTTGGCGATTGACAAAGTAAACAAAGGCGGTTATATCATTGCCGACAATGTATTGTGGAGTGGAAAAGTAGTACAAGAAGATGTGAAAACTGATGTAGACACAAAATCACTAGACGAGTACAATAAAAAAATACACGAAGATTCTCGTGTAGAAAATGTGTTATTTCCTGTGAGAGATGGATTAATGGTAGCTAGGAAATTATAAACTTTATAAGTAAACCTAACAAATTCTTGAATCCTAATAATTTTATCTGACAATAATAATATCTATTTCGTAAGATAAAACAATCCAAAACGACTTCATTATCGTAAATTATTACCGAGAAGAATACCAAAAATCAACATGAAAAACATACACCAAGAAGTACAAGATTATTACGGAACAGAATTGCAAAAATCAGAAGATTTAAAAACAAATGCTTGTTGCACTTTGAGCAAACCACCCAAACACATTATGGAGGCTTTGAACTTAGTCTCGGATGAAGTAAATGCAAAATATTACGGGTGTGGACTTACAATCCCTTCGGATGTAAAAGGATTAAGAATCCTAGATTTAGGTTCTGGAAGTGGACGTGATTGTTACATTGCAGGGAAACTTGTAGGTGAAAATGGATACGTGATTGGGGTAGACATGACAGACGAACAACTAAAAGTTGCAAATGATGGAATTGAATACCACAGAAAACAATTTGGTTATGCAAAATCTAACGTAGAATTCATAAAAGGAAACATAGAGAAATTGGATGAATTGAATCTTGAAAAAGGTTCGTTTGACGTTATTATTTCTAACTGTGTGATAAACTTAGCTACCGATAAACTAAAAGTATTACAAGATGCTTATGAACTACTTAAACCAGGTGGAGAAATGTATTTCTCTGATGTGTATAGCGATTGTAGAATTCCACAACATTTACAAGAAGACAAAGTATTGTGGGGCGAATGTTTAAGCGGAGCTTTGTACTGGAATGATTTCTTGAGAACAGCAAAAAAAGCAGGATTTACAGATCCTAGAGCAATTGAAGACAAACCCATTACAATAGAAAACGAAGCTGTAGAAGAATTGGTGGGAGACATCAAATTTTACTCAGTAACTTACCGTTTGTGGAAAATAGAGGGATTAGAATCGGATTGTGAAGATTACGGACAAGCAGTGGCTTACAAAGGAGGAATCCCTGAAGAAGAATTAGGGTTTTTATTGGACGAGCACCACTATTTTCCTAAAGGAAAAGTAATGTCGGTTTGTGGAAACACTTACAATATGTTGCACGAAACAAGGTTCAAAAAACACTTTGATTTTCACGGAACTTGGGATACACATTTCGGAATTTTTGAAGGTTGTGGAGGAAATATTCCTTTTACCGCTAGAGAAAATGGGGATGCAGCTTCTTGTTGTTAAAAACAAAAGTTTTATTAATCTTGAAGAAAGAACAAATATTAGGAATTCAATTTTAAGAAATTTATTAGCAGTATTAATTGGAATAGTTGTAGGTGGTTTTATAAACTAAAGTTTAATAATTGTAAGATGAACTTAATAACCAAAAAGTTGCATTTTATTTTAATCGAAATTAGCAATAAAAAAGTTTGCCCTATTTCCTGCTAACAATCAGTAACTTTTAATTAAAACACCCTACTTTTTTTTTGCTGATATTAAAAAAAGTAATTACATTCGTTTCAACTAAAACAACTAATTAGTAGTCAATTACTTTTAACAGTTAACTATATTCGGTTGTTGTGTGTAATATCGATTAAGAAAATGCATTGTCAAACTTAAAATCTAAAATCAAAACATATGAAGAAGATTCTGAAATTATTATTTTTAGCAACTTGTATCTTATCACTTACGAATTGTAACAAAGAAAATGGTGATAGAGAGGTAAACGTAACTATCAATAATTCTGATGACTATGAAATTGATTTAATGATTTCAGGCGATGAAGAAGGAGCAACTATACAGACTCAAGCGCAACATTTTCAAAAAAGTGAATTGATTAGAGACTCAAGCACAAATTGGAGTGTAGTTTATAAATATGAGCCTCTTCAAAACTATACTGGAACGGACTTTGTTGAAATTGAAACTTGCTCTGGAGGTAAGTCCACTGGATGTTCCAATGTTGAAACTGTGAGAATTAATTTCACAATAACTAATTAAAAACTACACACAACAAAACCTAAACTGCATTAAAACGCAGTTTAGCCAAAACGTTAAGAATAATAAAATATATAGGGATTAAACCTAACCCCTTCCATCTTGAGTTCTAGGCTTTGGCCTATCCATATTAGTAGCTTTTTCTAATTCGGTTACAATTCTTGCTACCGCTGGGCAAATTTCTGTGTTTTTTAGCGTCAAATCTAGAATTTGATACATGTTTTTTCTGTTGGTGTGTGGGTAACCTTCACAAGCCAATGGTCTGTAATCATAAATGGTACAGCTATTATCTTCCTGATCCAAAAAAGCACAAGGTGAAGTTTGTAAAACGTAATCTCCATCTGTATCTATCCTGAGGTAAGTTTCGATAAAATCAACCGCTTTCATTTTTTGTTTCTTTGCGATTCTTTTTATGTCTATTTCTCTAAAAATAGGACTTGTCGTTTTACAACAGTTTCCGCATTTTAAGCAATCTATGTCTTCAAAAACCTCTTCGTGCTTTTCGTGAAACATATCATCAATTGAGTTTGCTTTCTTCCTTTTTAATTTAGTAATAAAGCTTTTGTTCTTATCTACAGTTTGCTTGGGAAGATCTAGTATTTTTTGGTATTCCATCATAGGTATTCATTTTATAAAACGAGTACCACAAAACTACAAAAACTAATTGATTAAGAATTAATTAAAATGAAGCACAAAAGTGAAAAAATTCATACCTTGTGCTAGATAAGTAATGGAATACGAGTTAAAATTAAAAAAATAAGAGTGGAAGAAAATTCGACTAAAAAATTTGATGTGTGCATCATTGGAGGAGGGCCTGCAGGCTATGCTGCCGCAATGAGAGCCGTAGATTTTGGGAAATCAGTTGTTTTGATAGAAAAAAACAAATTGGGTGGAGCCGGAATTTATAACGGAGCATTAACTTCAAAAACAATGTGGGAACTTTCGAGAAAAGTCGACACAATAAATACCTCTCTGTATTCTGCAGGAAGAAGGCAACTGGAAGTAACTTGGGATGACGTACAAAAAACGATCAAAGATGCAGTTTTTGAACGTAAGTTTCAGTATTCTTCTCACGTAAAAATGTTGGACACCAAACTAAAAGATAGATTTACTTATGAAAAAGGTACGGCCAAAATGATTTCTAAACACGAAGTAGAAATCATGAGAAAGGACGAAACCGAGACTGTAATTTGGGCAGAAAACATAGTTATTGCAACAGGAAGTAGGCCAAGAAAAATTCCTACTATTGATGTAGATGAGAAAACAATTATGACCAGTGATGGAATTCATCACATGGAGGCTTTTCCAACAAGCTTAGTAATTGTAGGGGCTGGAGTGATTGGTTGTGAATACGCAACTATGTTCTCTAGTTTTAGTAAAACAAAAGTATATTTGATAGATAAAGCAAATCACATTCTTCCTTTCGAAGACCGTGACATTTCTTCTTTGGTAGAAAATAACCTAAAGAAAAATGGAGTAACAATTCACAACAAAGCTAGCCTAGTGAGGTTAGAAAAAATAGACGGAGAAGTTGAATATGAATTAGCTTACGAAGACGGAAGAAAAGAAGTAATAAGAGTAGAAAAAGCAATGCTTTCTATTGGTAGAATTCCAAATTTTGAAAACATTGGAATGGAGAATGCTGGTGTCTTGATGAGTAAAAGAGGAAGACACATTGGAGATGACGATACACAAACCAATGTTCCTAATATATACTCTGTAGGTGATGTATCAGGACATATATCCTTGGTAAATGTTGGAGAATTGGAAGGAAGACATGCAGTAGAAAGGATGTTTTCGGAAGAAGAAAAAGAAAGAATTTCTTACGACAACATTAGTAACATTATGTTCCTAGATCCAGAAGTGGCTGCTGTGGGAATGAATGAAAAACAATGTGGCGAACAAAACATACCGATTAAGGTTGTAAAATTAGATTATTCGTGCATTGCCCGTGCAATTGCCATGAGAAAAACAGAAGGTTTTTTTAAGATTATTGTGACCAACGACAAGGAAATGAAAATTCTTGGAATGAGAGCCATTGGAGAACACGCTTCTAGTGCGATTCAGGCGGTTGCTTTACTTATAAAAATGGACAAAGGAATAGAAGAACTTGCCGAACTTATTCATCCTCATCCTTCTATCATTGAAGGAATTCAGGAGTGTGTGAGAATGTTACTGAATAAATCAGTTTTTAAATCTTCTATTTTTAAAGATAAACTAAAGTGTTACAGTTGCGTAGATGGAGTTTGTACTCCCCTACAAAGGTTGTAAATTTTGGCTTAATTTTTGTTTTTAATAGAGCAAAACGAATGACTGTGATCAAAAAAATTATACCTAATCTTTATCTATCTACACTTATTTTCTGTGTAGGAATGTTTCCGTTATGTATTAATTCACAAACTACTAATTTTAGTGTTAAATACGAATTAGGATTTAATATAAACCCAACTGCTAGCTCAGGAACGGTTACCTTTGTCATGCTTAAAATAAATTCTTTAACGGGAGAAATTGTAAGTAAATCAAACATTACTGAAGAAAATTTTGTAATGTATGCCAAAGGCTTATTAAAAAATTCTGCAAACCCAGAAAGAATAGATTTTTTTAAGGAAGTAGGAATTGATTGCGGGTATATTTTAGACGTTCCCATCCTAAGAGGTGGAATGACCTATGTAGATACACTTTGGGAAGATATGCGACCAATTTGCTTGCCTGTTTGGGATATATGGAAATTACGTTATTCTATTCATCCTAGGTATAGTAAAGGTGCAAGTATAGTTCCTGATGAGGACAGAGGTTGGTCTGCAAATAGATGGCGACCTAGTTACGCACAAACAGTTTATTTACAGAAATACGGAGTTAATCAAATTCAAGATTATTTTCATGGCCCAAAAATATTTGAGTTATTTAAAGACATGCAAAACCCCGATTGGATTGGGATGTATAGGGAGTTGAATTAGTTAATTGATAATTGATGTTGCGAAAACAGTTATTCATTAGGATGAAATTCAAATAAACTTATCAATTAGTTACCCAAATTATTGAGTTATTATTCCAGTCATCCTGAATTCATTTCAGGATCTCACAAAGAATACGAAATCTTTATAAAAATAAATCGATTCGCGTTACAGTCTTCGACTCCGTTCAGACGGACTTGAATAGTCAAGGAGGAGTTTTCCTACTTATATATCTGCTCTACCATCATTGTCCGTTCTCCATTTCTCAACAACAACTTTCCACTTATTTTCTTAGAATAATCTACCTATTCTCAAATACAATTACTCCATTCACAAAAGTATAAACAACCTTGGCGTCTTTTATTTCCTCTTCTGGCACCTTCATAATGTCACGATTCAGGATTACGAAATCAGCAAATTTTCCAACTTCAATAGTTCCTTTGGTTCCGTATTCTTTATTGGCTAAAGCTGGCCAAAATGTAATCCCTTTAAGAGCTTCTTCCCTTGTCAAATTTTCATTGTCAGCAATCGGAAATTCTATTCTTGGGTTTCTCACAATGGCATTGTAAAAAGTCTCTACTGGATTTTTACTCGCTACAGGAAAATCTGTTCCTAAAGCTATAGTTTGATTTTGTTCCAACAAGGATTTTAATCGGTATGAGTTTTTAAGCGATTCTTTATCTACAGATTTTACAATTCCTGCTTTCATGTCATCTACCAAGTGTGTAGGCTGAACCGAAGGAATAATATTGTACTGACCAAATAGTTTTACATCTTCTTCGCTCACAGATTGTGCGTGTTCTATTCGCCAGGTCATTCCGTTCGTTTCTTTCAATACTTTTCCCATTTCAACCAAGGCTACTTTCACTGCCGAATCTCCAATAGCATGAACATTTAACTGAAAACCTTTGTTGTAAGCAAGGAGTGCAATTCGTGCCAAACTATCTCTTGACATTAATAATTTTCCATAATTATTAGTTCCTCGGTAGGGAGATTTAAAACAAGCAGATTTAGACCCCACACTCCCATCTAGCATAACTTTATAAGAGTTTACCGTTAGTCTATCTTCAAAAATCGCATCCATTTCTAAGGATTCTGGAGAAGGAAAAAGCATGGCATAAATTCTCATTTCAAGCGTTCCTGACTCTTGCATAGATTGAATTAATTCTACCTCTTCTTTGGTTAATCCAGCATCAGAAACTGTAGTAATTCCTTGTGAAAAAAAAGCTGATTCCGAATTTCGTAACGCATTCTTTTTTTGTTGTTTGGTATAGTTTATTGCTTTAGTAAAATGATGAATATTTTCTTCTTTTACGATTCCATTAAATAACTCTGGCATAAACTCTGTTTTAAGCAAAGCCATATTATTAGCAAGTAAACTGTGCCCGTCCACTCTCCAAAGCATAACAGGAATGTCAGTGAATTTTTCGTTTAATAAGTTATTATTAAGTTCTGGAGAATCCCATTTATTTTCGTCCCAACCAAAACCTATTAACCAATCCAACTTATCCTTCTTTCCGTTTTGAAGTAACTCTACAATTTCCTCCATGGATTTTGCTTCACTCAAATTTACTGCCAACCCATTAAGCCCAGAACCTAAAAAATGGCAATGTGCATCAATAAAACCAGGGTAAATCGGACGAGTTTCGGCATCTATAATTTCTGAAGCTCTGTATTTATTCATAATCTCATGCTCCTTCCCTACAGCCACAATTATTCCATCTGTAATTGCCATGGCTTGGGCCACTTCAAACTCTCCATTTACTGTATAAATTCGTGCATTATGGATTACTAAATCTGCTTTTTTGAATTTTACACAAGAAACTATCCCTGTAAAAACTAGTAACATCAACACACTGGATTTAAATCTTTTCATCTCTGCTTTTAGAATTAAAATATTATGAATTACAAATTACAAAATCCCCCTCGGTTTCTCTGTTAATTTGTTCAAAAAATAGTATTTTAGTAATCAATTCCAAAACGAATTATAAATCTGTGATTTTAAATAAAATTTCTCTTCTTAATTTCAAAAACTACGACCAAATAGAGGTAAAAGTATCTCCGTTTGTCAACTGTTTTTTGGGTAAAAATGGAATGGGAAAAACCAACCTATTAGATGGTATTTATTATTTATCAAACTGCAAGAGTTTTTTTAACTCAGTAGATTCCCAAAACATAAAAAACGAAGAAGACTTTTTTGTGATTCAAGGAGAATTTAAAGGAGAAGAAAAACCTGAGAATGTATACTGTGGAGTTAAAAGAGGGAAGAAAAAAGTTTTCAAAAAAGGGAAGAAAGAATACGAGAAATTATCTGAACACATTGGATTAATCAATACAGTTCTTATTTCTCCTATGGATACTAATTTGATTTATGATGGAAGTGAAACGAGGAGGAAATTTATAGATTTAATAATTTCTCAATACGACAAAAAGTACCTGCAAACACTTATTAAATATAATAAAGTGCTGGTACAAAGAAATGCATTTTTAAAAAACCTACAACAAGGAGCAAAATTTGATGAATTATCTTTGCAAATTTGGGATGAACAATTAATAGCTGTTGGAGAAGAAATTTATGAACACAGAACGAAATTTATATCCGAATTTAAATTAGTTTTTGATGAAATTTACTCCACTATTTCTGGAGGAAACGAAACCGCTCAATTGAATTATAAATCGCAATTGGATGAAAAGAATTTTGAGGATTTATTGAAGGACAGTTTATACAAAGAGAAATTCATTGGTTACACAACCAAAGGAACTCACAAAGATGATTTTAGTTTTGAAATTGAAAACAGACCCTTGAAAAAATTTGGTTCACAAGGACAACAAAAAACATTTTTGATCGCATTGAAATTAGCACAATTTAAGCACATTGAATCCAAAACAGAATCAAAGCCTATCTTATTGCTGGATGACATTTATGACAAACTAGATGAACACAGGATCGCTCATTTAATGAACCAAATATGTGAAGGAGTATATGGTCAAGTATTTATTACGGATACCAATACAAAAAGATTGCCTGCGTTTTTCAAAAAAAGAAAATACGAATGTTTTTCCTTTGAAATTGACCAAGGGGAATTGGTAAAATGACCCGTATAAAAATGAAGTAAAATAGAGATTAATAAAATCTCAAAAATTATATATTTACAGAAATAAAAAATAAAATGAAAAAAATAATTTTAATCACAATCAGTTCAGCAGTTTTGCTTTTTTCTTGTAACTCAGAACCTTCAACTCCAGTAGAAGAAGCTGTAAACGCAGAGGAGCAATTTATGCTAACTAACCTTGATTCATTGGTCGACATGGAATTGTATTATTACATGGAAGAGTTGGAAAAGAAATTGATGAACGAAGATTCGCTTGAGTTAAGTAAAGCTTATTCAATAAAAATGTTGGAATCTGCACAAAAACATGCTTCAAAATTTACAACTAGCGAACACAGAAGAGAAGCCATTAGAAAAGGTGTGAGAGCTGCAATGGGACTTAATCAAGATTACGAAGCAATAAGATTGAACACTCTAATTATTGACGAAAATTCAACTGACACAAATATCATTGAAGAAATGAATTTAAGGGCTTTTCTTTACGATAAAATGGACAGTAAGGAAGAAGCAAAAAAAGCGATTAAAGAAATCATAGAAAAATTTCCAAATCACTCATCTATTGAGAACCACAAGGCGAGATTAAAAACAATTGATTTATCGGATGAGGAATTAATGGAATTATTTGAAAAGCAAAATGCAAAATAAACTCAAAGCATTCGAGCGGTTATTAATTATCATGGATGAGCTTCGTGCCGAATGTCCTTGGGATAAAAAACAAACGATAGAATCGCTCCGTCATCTTACCATAGAGGAAACTTACGAATTGGCAGATGCCATCTTAGATGGAAACATGCAAGATATAAAAGAAGAGATTGGAGATGTGATGCTTCACCTCGTTTTTTATGCAAAAATTGCTTCTGAAACCAATGAGTTTGATATTGCAGATGCACTAAATAGTGTGTGCGATAAATTGGTAGAAAGACATCCTCATATTTATGGAGATACCATTGCCGAGACGGAAGAAGAAGTAAAAAGAAATTGGGAAAAAATAAAACTTAAATCAGGAAAAAAATCAGTTTTGGAAGGAGTTCCAAGGTCACTTCCTGCTTTGGTGAAAGCAGCTAGAATTCAAGAGAAAGCTCGAGGAATAGGATTTGATTGGGATAACAAAGATCAAGTGTGGGAGAAAGTAATAGAAGAAATTGAGGAGCTAAAAGTAGAGATTGACGGAAAGACTGATAAGATAGAAGATGAATTTGGGGATGTATTGTTTTCCTTAATTAATTATGCTAGATTTATAGGAGTAAACCCTGAAAATGCCCTAGAAAGAACAAACAAAAAATTCATTAAAAGATTTCAATATCTTGAGACTGAATCGAAAAAAGACGGAAAAGAACTGTCGGAAATGAGTTTGGAGGAAATGGACATGTATTGGGAAAAAGCAAAAAAAACATAATTTTTGGTCAAGAAAAAAAGCGACATAGATTTAAATACCTGGGTAGACGATTACTCTGATATGCTCTTTAATTTTGCAGCAAATAGAGTTGGTGATCGTGATTTGGCCAAGGATTTAGTCCAAGATACATTTTTTTCTGCATTGAAAGCTTGGGATAGATTTGAACAAAAAAGTACCGTTAAGACTTGGCTTTTTTCTATTCTTAAGCGAAAAATAATAGACCACTGGAGGCAACAACAAAGCAGAAAAACTAGACCTATTTCTCAATACACTTCCAATGATGAAAACGAAAATAACTGGATAGAAGCTACAACTCCCAACAGAGAAGTGAATGAAACAGAAGCAACTATAGAAAACACTGAACTGCGAGGAGCATTAATGAGTTGCATTGAATTGTTGCCAGAGAAACAAAGAGGAATTTTTATTGATAAATTCATTGACAATAAAGATTCTGAAGAAATATGTAATGAGTATGAAATAACTTCGTCCAATTTTTGGGTAATCATCCACCGAGCTAAGATTCAGCTAAAGGAATGTTTGGATAAAAAATGGTTTGACTAATGATAGATTGTAAAGAAGCTGCACACTTAATAGATCGTAACGATTGGAACGAACTTAGTTTTAAAGAAAAGATAAGGTTAAGATTTCATAACGCAAGGTGTGGAAAATGTAGAGGCTACAAGAAATTTTCTCATGTTTTCAAAAGTCTTTTTGGTAACATTACACAAGCACAAGAATGCTTGACTTGTGAAGAGAAAGATGAGATGAAGAAGAAAATAAATTCTTAACGAATTTTTTAAAAAATAATAGCATAAAAAAAAGCCCCGAAATTCTCGGAGCTTTTTTTATGCGTAATAATTAAATGTTAATCCAAAGCCTTCATTACATCTACCAATACTTGCACAGAGGATACTGGCAAAGCATTGTACATAGAAGCTCTATAACCTCCTATACTTCTGTGTCCTTTTATTCCACTGATGTTTGCAGCTTTCCACATTTCATCAAATTTTGCTTGCTTGCTTTCGTCAGTCAATACAAATGTTGCATTCATATTACTTCTGTCTTCAGTTGCAGCAACTCCTTTGAATAAAGGATTTCTATCAATTTCAGTATATAAAATTCTTGCTTTTTCTTCGTTAATTTTTTGTTGAGCTGATACTCCACCAATCTTTTTCAAATGCCTTAAATTAAGCATAGAAACATAGATTGAGTAGACTGGAGGAGTGTTAAACATAGAATCTTTTTTTACGTGAGTCTCAATGTTCAACATGGTAGGAATCTTGATTCTGTTTCTTCCAAAAACTTCGTCTTTTATAATGTATAAAGTTGCTCCAGCTGGCCCCATATTTTTTTGAGCTCCAGCATAAATCAAATCAAATTTTGAGATGTCTACTTTTTTACTAAAAATATCAGAACTCATGTCACACACCAATGGAATTGATGTATTAGGAATTTCTTTAAATTGTATTCCGAAAATTGTGTTGTTAGAAGTATAATGTAAATAATCACAGTCAGTTGGGATCGTAAATCCTTTTGGTATGTGATTAAAATTACTGTCTTTTGAAGATGCAATAACGTTTACTTCCCCTACATTACTTACTTCTTTTATTGCTTTATCTGCCCAAGTTCCTGTATTGATGTATGCTGCTTTTTTGTTGTCGCCAATCATGTTGTAAGCGGACATCAAAAAACCAAGGCTTGCTCCACCTTGTGTAAAACAAACAGAATAACCTGCTGGCACTTCTAGTAATTCTTTTACCAAAGCTACTGCTTCATCCATTACAGCAACAAAATTTGGACTTCTGTGCGAAACCTCTAAAATAGATAAATTTAATCCATCAAAATTAAGAACAGCCTCTGCTGCTTCTTTGATAACTTCTTGTGGTAAAATACAAGGTCCTGCACTGTAATTATGAACTTTTGACATGAAATTTTGGGTCTTTAATTTGTTTAAATCAAAGGTACCGAATTTATTTGAGTTGAAAAATTGAGATAGAATTAAAAAACAATTAATTTTCTAATCACATCCACAACTTCCGTTACCACATGATTTTTCTTTTTTAAAAAAAATAGTGTATGCTTTAAAGCCTAAATAGGTAATTGCTGCAATTAACGATATGTATAATAATAAATCTTGCATTAACTCAACATTTGATAAGCGATTAAAGATACAACATAAGCCAAAATAGTCATATACAAAAATTGGACACTTGTCCATTTAAATGATTTTGTCTCTTTGTATGTAACGGCAATTGTACTCATACATTGCAAAGAAAAAGCATAAAACAAAAGTAAAGAAATACAAGTTGCAAAATTGAAAGTTCGTTCGCCTGTATTGGCATTTATCTCGGAATCTAGCCTTTGTGTAATCTTCATTTCTTCGTCCGAATCTATGTTATAGATAATTGCCATAGTTCCTACAAACACTTCTCTTGCAGCAATAGAGCTAATTAAGGCAATTCCAATTTTCCAATCGTAACCCAAAGGAATAATGGCTGGCTCAATCGTTTTTCCCAAATTACCCAAATAAGAATTCTCCAATTGATAAGTGGATACCATTGCATCCTTTTTAGAATCTGGTAATTGAGCAAACTCAGTCATAATATGAGTTTCTGCCTTGTCAAATTTTTCTCCTCCATTGGTAGCCAACACATATAAAATGATGGATGCAGCAACAATTATTTTTCCTGCACTCCATACAAATGATTTGGTGTTTTCCCATATTGTGAGCATTACATTTTTAAAGCTAGGAACCAAATAACTTGGCATTTCTGTGATGAAAAAACTCTTGTATTTATTCTTAATAATGTATTTGAAAACCAAAGCTGCAATTGCCGAAGTAAAAATTCCTAACAAATACATAGCTAACAAGACGAGAGCTTGTAAACTGATTCCGTAATAAAACTGATCGGGAACTAGCAAACCTATCAAAATTGTATAAACAGGTAGCCTTGCCGAGCAAGTTAATAGCGGAGCAACCATAATCGTAATTAATCTTTCTCTCTTGTTCTCTATCGTTCTTGTAGCCATAATTGCAGGCACAGCACAAGCAAAACTAGAGATTAATGGAATCACACTCTTTCCGCTCATCCCAACTTTTTGCATCAATCTATCCATCAAGAAAATGATGCGATTCATGTAACCACTTTCATCCAGCAGGGCAAAAAACAAAAACAAAATAACGATTTGTGGAACAAATATGATAACCCCTCCTATTCCAGGAATTAAACCTTGTGTAATTAAATCACTAAAACTTCCTGGAGGTAAAGTACTCGATAGTGTTCCTGATAACCAACTAAAAAATTGATCTATTAAATCCATTGGGTAAGCAGAAAGAGAAAATACAGATTGGAATATCACCAACAGTACAAACATAAAAATAACGTATCCAAATACTTTATGCAGTAAAATCCTATCAATTCTTGTGGTAGCATCTGAAGCTAAAGATTTATCAATCTTTATCGTTTTATCAATGATTTTTCTAACGTATTGATACCTTAAAATAGCTTCTTCGGTTTTCCATTTCTTTACATTTATTTCTGGAATTCGATTCTCTTGAGTAATATTGAGGAAAGCTTTGTAAGGATTCTCTGACACACATTCCTTCACGTAATTCATTAAAACCCCATGATTCTCGGGTTTCAAATAAATTAATTTGTCCGTTTTCATTTCGGGGGACTCCAATAATATGGCAGATTTTAATTCATCTACTCCTTGTCCTTTTCTTGCCGAAATCTTTACAACATGCACTCCAAACTCTTCTGCAATAGCTTCTTTATCAATAAGAATACCTTTTCTTTTGGCTACATCCATCATATTGATAGCAAGCACAATATCGTATCCCAAATCCTTAATTTGAGACAATAAATATAAGTTTTTCTTTATATTGGTACCGTCTGCAATAAACAACAGTTTATCGACATCAGAATTCCCAGAATTTTCTTTTAAAAAATCTACAACCAACTCTTCATCCAATGATTTTGGATAAATACTATCAAAACCAGGTAAATCTATTACATCAATAGAATGAGAAAGGTGTGTAAAATTTCCCTGTTTTTTATCTACCGTTACACCTGGGTAATTTCCCGTTTTTTGATTTACACCACACAATCTATTAAATAAGGTGGTTTTTCCAACATTTGGGTTTCCAATAAGTGCTACTTTAAGTTTTTTCATTTACACAAAATTGATAATTGGAAACAGTTATGAGTCTCGATTCTATTCATTATACTTTATACTATAACTAATACAGTGCCTATTTGGGGCATTATTCTAATATTATGTGTGTAGCTTCTTTTTTACGAATTGCAATTCTTTGAGCACCAATTGCAATATAAATAGGTCCGCCAAAAGCAGCTCTACTTACAACAATTAGCTTCACTCCAGGAACGATACCGTATTCGAGCATCTTGTTGTCAAATTCTGACTCCAAAATCTCTTTAATAATTCCCTCTTTTTTTGTTTTACAATCTGAAAGTCTCACTCTTTATTCTCTTATTTAGAACAAATATAAATAAAAAAATATTGCTTTTGATTATGATTTTAATCATTCTAAGAAACTTCTGAAATATAGGTTTTCATCACCCTCACTTCCTATAAATTTATTATATTCGTTTCTCATTCAATAATAAAATAAAATGAAATTAAAATACATTCTTCTTACACCTATCCTCTTTGCTTTTATCTCTTGTTCCTCTTTAAAAAACACTGAGAACAACAGCCCTGTTTCGAGTGTTGAAAATCCTTTTGATAATGAAAATTCTGAAGCTGGAACTGAACTAACAAATGATAAGATTTGGTATTCTGGTGAGTTTTATGGAAAATCGGTAAGAGGGGTTCGCTCTATGAATGATGGAGAACACTTTACCTCTATGGGAAATAGTATAGATGGATCGGTTGTAGTTAAATATTCTTATGCTACATATGAAAGTGTAGATACTCTTTTTTCTTTTATGGATTTAGCTGATGAAGATGGAGGACCTATTCCTATTGATGAATACCAATTTAGTGCAGACGAAACGAAAGTATTAATCGCAACAGAGCAAGAAGGAATTTACAGAAGATCTAGCAAATCGTATTATTACATTTATGACCTTAAGACAAAAAAAACGACTCCTTTATCTGATAAAAAATTAGGAAAACAAAGGCTAGCCGATTTTTCGCCTTCGGGAAATTTAGTTGCTTTTGTAAGAGAAAATAATCTGTTCTATGTAAACACAGAAACTGGAAAGGAATATGGCATTACTTACGATGGAAAAATAAATGAAGTAATAAATGGAGGTACAGACTGGGTTTATGAAGAGGAATTTGGATTTCATAAAGGGTTTCAATGGAATGAGAATGGAACAAAAATAGCGTATTGGAAATTTGACGAAAGCAAAGTGAAAGAGTTTCACTTGGATTATTACGGGACTTTATATCCTGAAGAATACCGTTTTAAATACCCTAAAGCTGGAGAAGATAATTCTAAAATAAGCATTCACATGTATGATGTTTTGGGGCAGATTTCAACTCCTATAGAAATCTTAAACCAAACGGAAGAAAATTACATTCCAAGAATAAACTGGACGAAAGATCCAATGAAATTATCCCTTACAGTGCTTAACAGGTTACAAAATAAGCTGCAACTAATGATGGTAGATTTTAATATTACTAGGGCTCAAAAAGAGTTCTCTTACATGGCTAAACCTTACTATACAGAAACTGCTAAGACATACATTGATATTCACGATAACCTAAGATTTTTTGAAGACAACAACACCTATTTATGGATGAGTGAAAAAGATGGGTTTAACCACATTTACTTAAACACAATTGACGGAAAAGAGCTACAACTGACAAAAGGAAATTGGGATGTAATTGAAATACAAGGTGTGGATGAGAAGAACGGATTGGTTTATTATTTGTCTTCGGAAAATGGAGCCATTTACCAAGATTTGTATGTGGTAAAAACTGATGGAACAGGAAAGAAAAACCTATCTACAAGAAAAGGAAATAACTCGACCGCATTTAGTAAAGGAATGAAATATTACATCAATTACCATACGGATGCTAATACACCTTCTCTTATCTCATTGCACAAAGCAAATGGAGAGCAATTAAAAATACTACAAGACAATAAAGCATTAGTGCATAGATTAACGAAATACAGGTTGCCAGGCAAAGAGTTTTTTACTGTAAAAACAGACTCTGGGCAAGAATTAAATGCTTGGATGATTAAACCACCAAACTTTGATAAAAACAAAGAATACCCAGTTTTTATGACAGGTTATAACGGTCCTGGAAACAATGTGGTGAAAGATTCTTGGGGTGGAGCAACTATGATGTGGCACCATTTATTGGCAAAAAAAGGTTTTTTGGTGGTGTGTGTAGAAACCAGAGGAACTATGTTTAGAGGAAGAGATTTTAAACATTCTACTTATTTACAATTGGGAAAATACGAAACAGAAGATTTGATTGGTGCTGCTAAATACTTGGGTAGCTTATCTTATGTAGATGGAGACAATATTGGAATACAAGGCTGGAGTTATGGAGGTTACATGGCTGCACTTTGTATGACAAAAGGAGCTGATTATTTTAAAGCTGGAATTGCTGTTGCTCCCGTTACCAACTGGAGGTATTACGACAACATTTATACAGAGCGTTTCATGAGAACTCCTCAAGAAAATGCAAATGGATATGACGAAAACTCCCCTATTAATCATGTTTCTAAACTAAAAGGAGCTTTCTTATTGGTTCATGGTGGTGGAGATGACAATGTGCATCCTCAAAACACTTACGAAATGGTAAATGCCTTGGTAAAAGAAAACAAAGAGTTTGATATGTTTGTTTACCCTAACCGTAATCACGGAATTTATGGCGGAAAAACTAGACTGCATTTGTTTAATAAAATGACGAAATTTTTGGAGGATAATTTGATGGAAAATTAATTCTAAACAATGAACTACTCTACTCATAAAGTCATATCTTACTCCGATTACTATCCATTCGGGATAGTTAATGACTAAATTACTAATGAATACCGCAGGATTGCAAATCCAGCGGAGCAGGGAAAGTTATATTACATTTAAATAGATAAGATGAAAAATATTTTTATAAGTCTAGTTACCATTTTCTTTATATTTTCATGTGGAGAATCAAAAATCAATTTTAAAAATATTGATGATGATATTAAATGCTATGAAGTTGCTACATCATTTTTAAAAGTGATTTATAAATCTGATAGAAATATTGACACAAGTGAAATTTATTCAACTTTAAATGAAATGATAATAAATTTAGATTATATGTCTAACCAATGTTTAAATGAAAAAATAAGTATTAGTGAAAGAAAAAAAATTATTAGTACAATAAATCAATTTTGCGAAAACACATGTAGTAAATGTGTAGATAGTATAGGAGATTATCAATATAAATCTGTGAATGATAGCAATTATTACTATAAAATGAAATTAAGTTATATTGATTGTATAGTTGATAAATCAGGTTTCTCTGACACTATAAATAAAGCTTGTATAACTATTTTGCCTCAGATTAAAAAGCAGTCCCTCGCACCTCGTTATATAAATAAACAAGGTGCAGGTTAACTTTGTAAATGGTTCAAGGTGAAAAACAAACTATTAAGAAAAACTCGACTTACTATCTAACAATGAAAGTAGTAGATTGGATAGATGTGTTCTCGGAGTTTATTAAATATTGAAATTATTTAATTAAGTTTGTAGTAATAAACCGATTGCCATTACGCTATCGCTAAATGTCAATCTGCAGGGGAAGTTTTAAAAAAATTTGAACTAACCTATAGACCTAAAATTTCTGCATCTACAAAAAACTCAGAGTGAATAGCTAGCTCATGATCGTTTGTTATTGCTTTGTCTGTTACAGTCTTTAGTCTCAATTTAAAATCATCTTTCTTGATGTATTCCTTAAAATCAAAATCTTCGACAGATAAATCTAAAAATTTCCCTACCGACTCTGATACATTAGATATCCAAGCTAACCTAACTTCATCCAATCCATCTGCACTAATGAATACATCAATCGATTTCAAAAATGTTAAATCTCCTGAAGTTGGTGAAGTAAGAGTTAAATTAAGTTTGGTTAGCTTAATCTCTTCTATCAAATCTTTTCTTGTATCATTCGATTCAAACTTGGAAGATGAATTGGTTTCAATATCTGGAGTTAACAGATCAAACGGCAAGGCTATTCCAGTTGAAGATTGAATTACTACTGATTCATCATATTCAATAGTGAATTGAGTCAATTTATTTACTTTTTTACATCCTGATAATACACTAAAAAATACAAGTGCTGCTGCTAATAATTTCAATTTCATATTTTCTGATTTTTGCTCTTCTATATTTTATACGTTAAAGTGATTGATTTAGTTGGCTTAAAAAAAATTAATCTACTTTATCCACCACTACTCTATACGTAGGATCTTCCATTACATTAACGTCAATTACTTTATCTGCATTTTCTAATAATTGAATACAATCTTTAGATAAATGTTTTAAATGTAATTTCTTCCCAGACTGCAAATATTTTTCTGTCAATTTATTTAAAGCTTCAATTGCCGACATATCAGACACTCTACTTTCTTCAAAATCAATAATCACTTCTTCTGGATCGTTTGCCACATCAAATTTATCGTTAAAAGCTGTTATAGAACCAAAAAACAAAGGTCCGTAAATTTCATAATGCTTCACTCCTTCTTCATCTATGTATTTTCTTGCTCTAATTCTTTTTGCACTTTCCCAAGCAAATACTAAGGCAGAAATGATTACTCCTATTAATACTGCTAAAGCTAAATTATGCAAGACCACGGTAATTAAAGTAACCAAAATCATAACAAAAATATCTGACCTTGGCATTCTTCTCAAAGCTTTGAAACTTGCCCACTCAAAGGTACCAATTGCAACCATCACCATAACTCCTACCAAGGCAGCAATAGGAACTAGCTCAATCACTGGCGCTCCAAACAGAATAATAAGAAGAATTGTAAGTGCTGCAATTATCCCTGATAATCGCGCTCTAGAACCTGCCGATAAATTAACTAAAGTTTGTGCAATCATTGGACATCCTCCCATTCCATAAAAGAATCCATTCAATATATTGGCACTCCCTTGAGCCAAACATTCTCTGTTACTGTTTCCTTTTGTCTCTGTAATCTCATCTACCAAGTTAAGCGTAAGCAAACCCTCTGTAAGTCCTACGGCTGCCATGGTTAACCCAAATGGGAATATAATTGTTAAAGTCTCCCAAGTAAATGGTACTTGAGGTATGTGAAATGGAGGTAAAGAACCACTTACAGAAGCTATGTCTACTACTTGTTTGGTTTCTATATTGAATACATAAACCACAATAAACACGACAATAATTGCAACCAATGAAGCGGGTACTGCTTTTGTTATTTTTGGGAAAATTATGATTATTGCCACTGTAAACACAACTAATCCTAACATGGTATATAATGGCGTTCCAGAAATCCATGTAGCAGCTTCTCCTGCTCCAATTTCAAATTGTTTCATTTGAGCCATAAAAATGATAATAGCCAATCCATTTACAAATCCAAACATTACTGGCTGAGGAACTAATCGAATAAATTTACCTAGTTTTAATAACCCAACTATAAGCTGTATCACCCCAGCTAATATGACTGCTGCGAATACATATTCTAATCCATCTGCTCTTATCATTAATGCCATTACAACTACAACTGTTGCTCCTGCTCCACCCGAAATTAATCCTGGACGACCTCCAAAAATTGCGGTAACCAATCCCATAATAAATGCTCCATACAATCCTACCAGAGGAGGAAATCCAGCTAAAATTGCAAACATCAAAGATTCAGGAATCATTGTCATTGCAACTGTTAATCCTGCTAATATTTCTGTTTTGTAATTTACCTTTTGTGATAAATCAAATAGATTTAAATGCTTTTTCATGTTTGGTTCGTCATTTTTGAGTGTGCAAAACTACTAAAAAAGATGGTAGATGTAAGATTTTGGATGATAGATGTTGAGAATAAGAAATTAGAGACAAGAAAAAAGAAGCAAGACTAAGGATGAAAATCCCATACCCAACTTCCCAAAGGAAAGGATCTTTTTTTTTGATAGCCAACGATTCTATTTATTGAATTTTAAGTTTCTTCTCCCAGGCTTAATTATCAGAATATCATTGAAAAAATTCTGTTCAAAAAAAATCCACCACTAAATTTTGAAAAAATTTAGTGGTGGATTAAATAAAAATCTATTTACTAAGGACTAATTCCTCCTTACTTAATTGTCTCCAAGAATTATTGGCATTCCGTCTGCCCCTCCTATAATAACTACTTTAGAGTTTGGCGATTCAGATAGCTTTAAAGTTGCTTCAATTCCTTTTTCTTTAAGAATTTTATCTGTTAAAGAAGCACTTAAAATCTTATTTGCTGCAGCTTTTCCTTCTGCATCAATTTTTTGTCTTTCAGCTTCTTTTTTAGCTTTCTCAAGTCTAAATTCATATTCCAAAGTTTCTTGTTCCTGACCTAACTTCTTTTCAATGTAGTTTTTAATTTTTATAGGAAGTGTTACGTTCCTTACCAATACTGCATTCAATTGTACAAATTGCAAGTCCAATTCAATTTTCATTTCTTCGAAAATCTCATTTTGAATAGCATCTCTTTTTGTAGAATATAATTGCTCTGGCGTATACCTTCCTACCACACTTCTTGTAACGGCTCTAATTTGTGGAGTAATTACAGTTTCTACATAACTAGTTCCTTTAGTTTGGTGAAGTTTACCTAAGTTTTTCAAATCAGGTTGATACAATACAGAAATATCTAGATTAATCTCCAATCCATTTGAAGACAATACTGTCATGTCTTTTTGAAACAACTCTTGTTGTTTCGTATTGTATTTTTCTACTTTGTTCCAAGGTGCAATAATATGAAACCCTTCATCAATTGCTGGTTCGTCTGTTACAACTCCTTCTCCTAAAGTTTTAAATAAAACTCCCGCTTCTCCATATCCAATATTCACAGAAGATTTCCAAACTGCTATTAATAAGATTAGAATAATTACTATTCCTCCTATTCCAAATTTTCCTGCTTTTGATAATTCTGGTATTCCGTATTCTTGTTGTGCCATGATTTTTTTTATTATTAATTAATAATGTATGATTATTTCTTCCTTAAAGGTAGTTAGAAATGACTTGTTAAAGTTACCAAGCCCGATATATTTAAACTTTTAGCCTAGTTTATTTTTAATATGAAATATGCTCAGTGAGATTCCGTGTTGTAGCAATGAATTACAAAATAAAAAAGCCCTTTATTTTTCTATGAAAAATAAAGGGCTAAACTAAAACTATTCACTTTTCACTGATTACTAGTTACTTAAAAAAACTAATCCCTCATCAGTTTTTTATACTTCACTCTTGTAGGAATTTGATTACCTAAACGCTTGATTTTGTTCTCTTCGTACTCTTCGTAAGTTCCTTCAAAGAAATACACTTCCGAGTCATTCTCAAAAGCAAGAATATGCGTACAAATTCTTTCTAAGAACCATCTATCGTGAGAAATAATTACTGCACATCCTGCAAAATTTAGAATCCCTTCTTCTAAAGCTCTCAGTGTATTTACATCCAAATCATTGGTTGGCTCATCCAGTAGTAAAACATTGGCTTCTGTTTTCAATGTCATTGCCAAGTGTAATCTGTTTCTTTCTCCTCCAGAAAGCACTTTTATTTTTTTACTTTGACTATTACCTCCAAAATTAAATCTTGAAATGTACGATCTAGCGTTTATTTTCTCTCCACCAATCTCAATGTTATCAGCACCTCCAGAAACAACTTCAAATACAGTTTTTTCAGGATCCATGTCTTTGTGTTTTTGATCCACATAACCAATCTTTACTGTATCCCCTACTTTAAATTCTCCAGAGTCTGGTGTATCTTCTCCCATTATCATACGGAACATTGTCGTTTTCCCTGCTCCGTTAGGACCAATAATCCCTACAATTCCAGCTGGTGGTAATTTGAAATTCAAATCTTCGTACAATACTTTATCCCCAAATGCTTTTGCCACATTAGTAGCTTCTATTACTTCTTTTCCTAATCTTGGTCCGTTAGGAATTGGAATTTCCAAAATTGCTTCTTTCTCAGCAGATTTTTGACTCAACATATCTTCATAATTGGCGATACGAGCTTTATTTTTCGCTCTTCTTCCTTTAGGATTCTGATTCACCCATTCCAACTCTCTTTGTAAATGTTTTTGTCTTTTACTTTCTGATTTTTCTTCTTGTTGCAACCTTTTTAATTTTTGCTCCATCCAAGATGAATAATTCCCTTTCCAAGGAATTCCTTTTCCTCTATCCAATTCTAGAATCCATCCTGCAATGTTATCTAAGAAAAATCTATCGTGAGTTACTGCTATTACAGTTCCTGCGTATTGTTGTAAATGTTGCTCCAACCATTGTACCGATTCAGTATCCAAGTGATTGGTAGGCTCATCCAATAGCAATACATCTGGGTTTTGTAATAAAAGTCTACACAAAGCAACTCTTCTTAATTCCCCTCCAGATAAATTCTTGATAGGCGTATCCCCTTCTGGAGTTCTTAATGCTCCCATTGCCATTTCCAATTTACTGTCAATATCCCAAGCATCCAAATGATCAATTTGTTCCTGAACTTTACCTTGTTTTTCAATCAAGTCGTTCATTTTATCAGGGTCATTCATGATTTCTTCATCCATGAATCTATTGTTAATCTCTTCGTATTCTGCCAAAATATCCATGGTAGATTGTACTCCTTCTTTTACAATTTCTTTTACCGTTTTTGTAGGATCTAAAGTTGGCTCTTGCGGTAAATAACCAACAGTGTAACCGTCTTGAAAAACTACTTCTCCTTGGTATTCCTTATCCAATCCTGCAATAATTTTCATTACAGTAGATTTCCCAGATCCGTTCAGTCCAAGGATTCCAATTTTGGCTCCGTAGAAGAAAGAAAGGTAAATATCTTTTAGTATGTGTTGTCCAGATGGAGTGGTTTTATTCACTCTATCCATTGAGAATATTATTTTTTTATCGTCTGACATGGTTTAGTAATTTGTCGTTTTTAATTAGTCCTTCGTTTTAAAGAATACTAAGGTAATGAAGTTGTGATGGAATAGAGAACAGAATGAAGTATTATTGTTAAAGTTTACTAATAATGATTTATAAAATTCTCTTTTCTCTAACTTAGATTTATGATAATTTTTTTTAAACCATCTCTAGCTATTCTTTTTCTATTAATTTGTTGTGGCTCCTTGTTTTCTCAAGACATAACCTCAACAAAGAAAATCGCAGTTTTAATAGCTATTGAAGACAGCTTGAGAGGGAAATTAATCATAGAAAATGATTCGGCCTGGCTCAATGAGCAATTGGTGTTTCAAAATAGCGTCTTAAACAGTCCAACTATTTATTACAAATTAGTAAAGATTGGAAACAGAAAATTCACTGAGGGACCTCATGCTAATTTTCCTTACAATAAACCAAACCCTTACAATTTTAAATACGGAGATTCTACTTATTCCATTTTAGGAAAAAAAGTATACACTTACATTGGCAATTCTTCTTGGGGCTATTATTACGAATATCATTTACAAAGAATGTATCCTTCTCCATTATTAGATTTTAAACCAAGGGAACCAAATACTTGCGAACACGGTTGGAATCAATTAAGAGGACAAGCTTGTTATCAATGTTTACATCAGTATAAAATGCAAAATGACTCTAATTACAAGAAAAATGCATATTACAATAAATTGCATGAAATTAAATCTACCCGTTTTTGTAAACATAATTTTGATGGACATAGAGGGGAAGGTTGCCCACAATGTAGGGATGAAGATAAAATTCAAAACGATTCAAATTATAGAATAAATGATTCTATTAATGGATTGTAATCACGGTCATCTCTGTTGCCAGAATGTTTGTCTTTGTTGTACAGAAAGTAAAAAAGTTAAGTTGAAACCTCAACTAATCCTTAAAAAAGAAAAGTAACCTACTCATCTTGCAGCCTTACATATTTTTTAAGTAATCAAGTACTTTACTGTCTTTCTCTTCTGATTTTACTTTCTTATAAACTGAATTTATTTTGTCTATTTCTACTTTATAATCGTTAATTCCTCTTTCAATTTTCGATTTTTTCATCAAATCAGAAACAGTGCTTAACTCTGTATTCAACTCACTAATCCTATTTGTCATTCTGTTTTTTGCAGCTAGTAATCCTTGGTAACCTCCCATTTTTATCCACCAAGTACTAGAAGTTAAAATTACGTTTTCATATACTTCGTAAGAATCAGAAATGTCTTTTTCATCTAATCTGCTCAGGTAAGAAGAATATTGATTAAGCAATCCATATTTTGCAAATCCTCCTGTATTGGAAATAGCATTTTTGAAAAAATCATGATTTTCTTTTGTTCCATGATCGGCATACAAACTTGCCAACACAGAACTAACAGCATTACTTTTTTCGTTTTCTAAATCTTTGGCAACTTCCATTGCTTTTTCTGGATTATTATTTGCCAAAGCTCCCAAACAAACTCCTATTACTTTGTATGAATTATCTTTTAATCCTTTTGCCAATAGCTTTTCGTGACCTGCATCTTCTCCAAAATATCCTTCTAAGTTTTTGTAGGCATTTGCCCTTACCGAAGATTTTTTGTTTGTTGTTAATTTCAATAAAGTTGCTTTTAATTTTTCTGGTTGTTGTTTTTTCAGCTCAGACAATTTACCCATTGCCATGTTATTGAAATCGTAATGAGGTTGTTCCAACATTCCAAATACAGCATTCACATAAGAAGTATCTTTGCTGTTTTTAACTTTTGCAAATGCTTCTTTTTTATCCAAATAAAGAGGTGCATTATTCAATTGATAAATCCATTGTTCCATTGATTTTTCCTCTGTCTTCTTACACAAAAGAACTTTGTCTGCATCTATGTTTACTAATAAAGGGGCCTCTGTATAGAAATCAAAAGATTGATTCGTTTTTGTTACAGTAATGTTTTTTCTTTCTATTCCTCCCTTTGTATAAATATCAATTCCTATTGGCAATTGAAACACAGTAAATTTTTCTAAATCTTGTCTTTGCTCTACTGTTACGGTCAGTTTCTTTGTTATTTCATCATACTCTTGTGTGAAATTTAATGTTGGATGCCCTTTGTCGAAATACCATTGGTTAAAAAACCAGTTCATGTCTTCTCCGGTTACTTCTTCAAAAGAAAGCCTTAAATCATGTGATTCTCCTGTACCAAATCTTTTTTTATCTAAGTAATGTTTCAAAGACAAAAAGAATGCTTCATCTCCTACGTAATTTCTCAACATGTGTAAGACTCTTCCTCCTTTGTTGTAAGAAGTTCCATCAAACATTTCCATTTCACTTTCATAATCAAAATACACCAAATCGTGGTATCCACTTTGACCCGAAGAAAGAAAGTAACCTGACATTTCTCCAAAAGCATTTCTGTCTGCCACTACTTTACCGTGTTCAAATTCATCCCACAAGTATTGGCTGTAATTTGCAAAAGATTCGTTTACCGTAAGGTTTGACCAAGACTCACACGTTACCAAATCACCAAACCAATGGTGAAACAATTCGTGTGCAATGATAGACTCGTTATCAGAATCTAACAATTCTCTATCCGTTTGGTACAAGAAATCTCCGTGAATTACTGCCGTAGTATTTTCCATAGCTCCCGACACGTAATCTCTTACCACAATCTGGTTGTATTTGTCCCAAGCGTATTCTACTCCTAGTTTATCCGAGAAGAACTGAATCATTTTTGGAGTTTTACCAAAAATTGCTTTTGCGTAAGGCGTGTATTCTGGCTCTGTGTAATAATTCACTTCCATTTTTCTACCATCTGGGCGAGTCCAAGAATCTTTTGTAATATCAAATTCTCCTACTGCCATCATAAATAAATACGGAGCGTGTTTCAAATCTTGTTTCCAATAATCGGTTCTTGTTCCATCTGCATTTTTTGTAGATGATATCATCTTTCCGTTTGATAAAGTCAGGTATTTATCTTTTACTGTAATGGATATTTCTTGAGTCGTTTTCTCGTTTGGAGAATCAATAGTAGGAAACCAACACGAACTTGCTTCAGTTTCTCCCTGAGTCCAAATTTGTGGCATTTTTTTAGGATCAGTTCCTAATGGGTTTATAAAATACAACCCTTTTTCATCTGTGATTGCACTACTTCCAATCGCTTCAATTTCGTTTGGCTTTGCCGTGTAGTCTATTTTAATAGTATAAGTTTCTTTTCTTGTATAGGTTTTGCCCAAATCAATAGTGATTTTCATTCCATCATAGGTATACTTCAAATCTATTTTTGATGGATGTTTAGTTAAGTATTGGAAACCTGAAATAACAACTGTGTCAATAAGTATAACAGATTTTATATCCATTCCCTTTGCATCCAACACCAATTCGTTAGTAGAATAAAAATAAGGCTTGAAAGTAAGCTCTGCATTTCCGTACAAATATTGCTTTTCCCAATCAAATTTTACATCCAGTTTGGTATGTAATAAATCATTTACCCTTTTATTACTTGCTTGGTAATCGGCAACTTCAGTTTTGGCATTTCTATCTACTTCCTGAATAGTAAGTTCTGGCAATGCCACAACTTCTATTGGATCAGAATTTCTAGGTTGTTTTAATGTTTTACAACTTGTAAATAAAAGTGTTACTGCTAGTATTGATAGTATATGTTTCATGTTTTTATTATGTTAATTATTTTTTATTCTCGTTTTATCCCATCCTAGCCTTCCCGAAGGGAAGGAACATTCTCGTAATAATTATTTATATTTCCAAAGCATTTGAAATCCCCCTTCCCTTCGGGAAGGGCTAGGGTTGGGAATTTACTTCAACCCCGCTCTCTCAAGCAATGCATCTGGATTTGGTTCTTGTCCTCTAAATCTTTTGTATAATTTCATTGGGTGTTCTGTTCCACCTTTACTTAGGATATTTAAAGCAAATGATGCTCCAATTACTGGGTTAAAAATCCCTTGCTCCTTGAAGAATGCGAAAGCATCTGCATCAAGAACCTCAGCCCATTTGTAACTGTAATACCCTGATGAATAACCTCCATTAAAGATATGAGAAAAAGCTACCGACATGCAATTCTCTGCTACATCAGGAGTGAAAGCTGTTTTGTCAAATGTTTCTCTTTCGTGTGCTTTTACATCTGTAATATCCGAAGGATCTATTCCGTGCCAGCTCATGTCTAGCAATCCAAAACTTACTTGACGCAAAGTGGCAAGTCCTTCCATAAAATTAGCAGATTCTTTTATTTTCTCTACAAACTCCATAGGAATTGTTTCTCCTGTCTCATAATGTTTTGCAAATAAATCTAGGCATTCTTTTTCGTAACACCAGTTCTCTAAAATTTGACTTGGTAATTCTACAAAATCCCAATATACACTAGTCCCTGATAAACTTGGGTAAGTAGTATTGGCTAATATCCCGTGTAATCCATGACCAAACTCGTGAAACAAAGTCGTAACTTCGTCAAAAGTTAAAAGTGATGGTTTAGTATCTGTAGGTTTTGTAAAGTTACACACATTAGAAATGTGAGGTCTTTCGTTTTTACCGTCTTTATTTTGTTGTGATTTAAAGCTCGTCATCCAAGCTCCGTTTCTCTTTCCTTCCCTTGGGAAATAATCGCCATAAAAGATAGAAACCAAATTTTCTTTGGCGTCATACACTTCGTAAGTTTCTACTTCTTGGTGGTATTTATCTATGTTGCTTACTTTCTTGAATGTTAATCCAAATAATTTATTAGCAACAGTAAAAGCTCCTTCTATCACATTTTCTAATTTGAAATAGGGCTTTAACTGCTCGTCATCCAGATTGAATAATTTCTTTTTTAATTTCTCTGCGTAATAAGACGAATCCCATTTTTGGAACTCTGTGATTCCATCTAAATCTTTGGCAAACTGAGCCAACTCATCAAATTCTTTTTGTGCAAATGGTTTCGCTTTTTCTAACATCTCTCCCAAAAACTGATTTACTTTCTCAGGACTGGTTGCCATTCTCTCTTCCAATACAAAATGGGAATGAGTTGTGTAACCCAATAAATTCGCTCTTTGGTGTCTTAACTTTGTTATTTGCAAAGTAATTTCTTTGTTGCTAAAGCTATTTTCTTGAAATCCTCTAGCCCCAAACGCAATTGCCATTTTCATTCTTAGCTCTCTGTCGTCAGCATATTTCATAAACGGACCGTAACTTGGGTGATGTAATGTAAATACCCAGCCTTCTGTTCCTTGTAATTTTGCAGTTTGTGCTGCAGCTTCCTTTACTCCATCTGGCAATCCTGCTAAATCTCTTTCTGTTGTCAAATGAAGTTCATAGCCATTTGTTTCAGCCAATAGATTTTCTCCGTAAGTCAGTTTTAGTTTAGATAATTTCGTGTCAATTTCTCTTAACGTCTTTTTATCTACTTCGTTTAGGTTTGCTCCATTTCTAGAAAAACCTTTGTAGCTATTTTCCAATAAAGTTGTTTGTTCTGGAGTCAAATCTAAATCGGCTAACGTATCATACACAGCTTTCACTCTTTGGAACAAAACTGGATTAAGCGTAACGTCATTCCCAAATTCTGTTAAAAGCGGAGAAACTTCCTGCGCAATTTCTTGAATTTCGTCATTAGTTTCAGCTGAATTCAAATTAAAAAACAAGCTCGACACTCTGTCTAGTTGGTTTCCAGAAAACTCCATAGCTTCTATCGTATTTTCGAAAGTTGGAGCTGCTGTGTTATTAGCAATTGCTTCTATTTCTTCCTTTGCTTCTTTTATCAATATTTTAAAAGCGGGTGAAAAATCTTCGTTTTTTACTTTAGAAAAAGGAGCTAAATCGAAAGGGACTAAAAGTGGGTTATTTTGTTCTGACATTGAATGTGTTTGTTCTTTATTTTACGAAAAACAAAAATACAAATTATTCTACTTTTAATCTTTATCTTTTTATAATAGGATAATAATGAGGATGAGTGAATATTACTCTGTGTTATATTTTAAACTTTGGTTTTTGCAACCCGTGTTTCTTTTCCTCTGATAAAAAAACGAAGCAAAATATAAACTTAATTCTACTTTTAATAAAACCTTGGATCTTAAATCACTTTTCTTTTAAAGACTATTCATTCTATAAAAAAGTTAAACCTTCGTTATCTATAACTCAAATACCAATTAAATTGTTTTTGAATAATATCGTGCTTGTTTGTTTTTATATGATTCAAAAAAGCTTCGGCAACTGGTGATAGCTTTTTGCTTTGTAACCAGATTAACCTCCAATTTGTTGTTATTGGTAAACCCTTGGAAGGAACAATGTATAATTGTTTATTAGACAACTCATTCTTAATGCCTATTAAAGGCAAAATAGAGTAACCAACCCCTGCAATACAAGCCTGTTTCACCGCTTCATTTGAAGTTAACTTCAAACTTTTTCTTTCTTTAGAATTACTAAAATAATCTACCATTGCCGCACCTGTTGCAGAACCATCTTCTCGGTAAATTAATGTTTTTTCATTTTCGATATTCTTTTCATTCCCCACCAAATACAATTTATTCTCTAGTAAAATCTCTTCATTTACTTTTAAATCCGTAGGTAAAACAGATACAAATGCGAAATCAATTTCATTATTCTTTAGACTATTTATCACACTGGTTTTATTCGATACATCTAAGGTTAAATCTATTCCTGAGTTATTTTTTAAAAAATCACTTAGAAAATAAGGAATCACGTATTTACCAGTAGAGGCTATAGAAATTCTTAATTTTCCTGAAAAAAGACCATTATACTCTTTGGTCTTATATTTAATAGCTTCCGCTTCATTCAAAATGTTTTCTATGATAACTGAAATAGATTTTCCAAACTCTGTAACGTGAGTTTTCTTTCCTATAATCTCTGTTAAAGGAATGTCAAATTGGGCTTGAAAATTTTTGAGTTGAATAGAGAGTGCAGGTTGTGACATATGCATTTCATCTGCTGCCTTAGTAATAGTACCTTGTCTTACTACTTCAAGAAATATTTTTAACTGATGTAAAGTGTAATTCATAAAATATTTTTATATATAATGTGTTATAAATATAATGTAATATATCTATTTATGAAGTCCATTATTAAAAATATCATTGACAAAACTCCTTTTACAGACCGAAATGTTAATTTAAAAAACAGCTTGTCTACTTTAATAAACCAAAATAATAAAAACTTCTAAACATTGTATATTAAATATTTAAGTGTAATACAGCTTAATTTATTCAGTTAGATATTATTGTATAACTGATGTGAAATAAAAATAAATATTATTAAAATACAGTACCTACAATACATAAATATTTTTTATGTATTACATAAAAATATTAAACTTTCATGTAGTATAAGTTTATCCGAGATTTGTAATGTAAAATAAAGCTTACTTCATATCAGCTTAAAGAAAGCAAGCAACTAATATGAAATTGAAGTTTAACTGACTCTATGAGTCAAAAACAAAACATTATGAACTCAATTAAACAATTGAACAAATCAAATTTAATAAGTGGTGTATATAACCCAAATGAGGCAAAGACTATTCTTACCTCAATTATAAATAAAAATATAAACGAATATAAACTTCAGTACATGCGCAACTGGGAGCAAGACCATACCATAAATCAACAAGTTTTGGACGATAAAATCATTGAATTAACTCAAAAGAAAAAAAACTTTGAAAAAATAGTTAAAGAAGCTAACGCAGGAGGATATAGTATTTGCCTTGACGAGGTAGTTGAATTAAAATTAATAAAAGCTATCTCATAACAGATTGAATCTAATAAGTTAATACAGTTGTTAATTAACAACTGTATTAACTTATTTCTAGGGTTGTTAGCAGAAGGATTAAAGAATGATATTTAAATACCTGAGAGCTATTTCAAATTCATACCTCTACACTTCCATTTTTCAATAGGATTTAGAGAAGGGCAAAAATTATCAATCAAACTCTTCAATAAGCACTCCCATTTTTCCCATTTGAGAATCTCTTAGGGCTTGCATAATTTCTGTTTGGTTGTTCATTACAAAAGGACCATACTGAGCAATTTTTTCGCCAATTGGTTCTCCTGATAAAATCATGAAACGAGTATCTTTATTTGCTTTGAAAGAAATACTTCCTTCTTCCAATTCATAAACTGCCATGTCTTTGGCTTTCATTTTTTGTTCGTTAGCAACTATTTCTCCATCAAGCAAATAAAGTAAAGAATTAAAATTTGCCGGTATTGGAATCTCCAATTCTCCGCTTTCTTTCACTTCTCCTCTCAATAACAATTGTGGCGAATAAGTTTCTACTGCTCCTTTTATTCCGTTTAGCTCTCCCGAAACTATATAGACTTTAGATTTATCTGTTTCTATGACTGGAGTTTCTTCTTTGGATATAGGTTTATAAAAAGGAGGTTTCATTTTGTGTTCTCCAGGTGTATTAACCCAAAACTGAATAAACTCAAGTTCGCCTCCATTTTTAACTAATTTTTTAGAAAATCGCTCACTGTGAGTAATTCCACTTCCAGCAAACATCCATTGTGTTCCACCTTCTTTTACCATTGCATTATTACCTAATGAATCTTGGTGATTTACTTCTCCTTTAAATATAAATGTAACTGGAGAAAATCCTCTGTGAGGATGTGGTCCCACACCAGCATCTTGCTGTCTTTGGTCTCCTGGTAATTCACTCTTCCAATGGTGAATTAATAAAAATGGATCAACATAATCCAATCCATGAACTGGCAAAGGTTGGTCCAACATGTGACCGCCCATATTTACCAATTGTGCAGGTATTATTTGTTTAATTTTCTTTTCCATAATTCTATTTTTAATAAAATCTTAAACAAATTTAAGTAATGGAGTCCAAAGCACTCTTAACCTAGATTAATTAATGTGAGATGAAGTTTGAAATGATTTTTAGAAAATAACACACCGCTTTAATTCCACTATAAAAAAGGGAGTCTAGTTGAGTAATAAATAAAAAGGACAACTAAATCAGTTGTCCTTTTAAAATTTTGTAATTCTCTTTTACACTAATTCGAGAGAATCTCTTTCTCGCTAAATGAAATATTGTATTGTTCTAATTCTTTAAGAATTGGTAAATAAAATTCTTTTGCAAGTGGCATTTGTACTCCCTTTGCCTTGATTTCACCCTCCAAAATCAATTTACAACAAATCCCTAAAGGCAATCCTACTGTATTACTCATTGCGGTATAAGTTTGGTCTTCTCCAATAGAAACCATACTCGAATGAATTTCTTTCCTTTCTCCAGACTTATTATTGTAAACAATCTTATGCCACATCACAATCATATCTTTGTCTTCTGGGTCAAGTGTCCACTTGTCTTCCAATATCTTTTGAAGAATTTGTGCTGGTGTAGCATCTTTCAACCCTACTTTTTTATTTTCAAATATTCCTAACCATTCTAGTTTTTGCCACAGTTCATCATCATGATCAATTTTAAGGTAATGCCTTAATTTAAGTTCTACAGAATCTGATCTATCATAAGATAAAAATGAATTGATGAAATCACGGTAAGTCATTTCTTCCGTATTTTCCATTTGATAACTGTCGTCTGTTGCACCTATTTGCACAAATACATCCCAAGCTCTAGAAAAACCAACTCTTCTAAGTGTACCTCGGTAAAGTGTATTTATCTTTTCTAAATCATAAACCGATTGGTATTTTAATGAATCACGGTTGGCGATTCCTTCAAACTTTCCATGTCCTTCAATCTCAATAAACTCGGTTCTACGGAATAACTTATTGTATGGTATATACTTATACCTTCCTTCTTCTATAAATTTTGCGGGCCCTCCTTGACCTGCTAAAACTACATTCCTTGGATTCCAAGTGAATTTATAATTCCATGGGTTATTATCACTTTCAGGTGCCACCAGGCCTCCTGTAAAAGATTCGAAATCTAATATCTCTCCACCTTCTTCTCGTATTTCGTTTAGCAATTTCATTGCCGACATGTGATCAATTCCTGGATCCACACCCAATTCATTCATTATTAAAATCCCTGCTGCTTTAGCTGCTTCATCTAGCGCTTTCACCTCGGGCGAAATATAAGAAGGTGTTACCACACTTTTCTTTTGTTTTATTGACTCTTCTATTACATGGATGTGCATTCTAGCAGGCAACATAGATAATACTAAATCTGCTTTTCCAATCTCTCTCTCCACTTCTGCATGATCAAACACATCAAACTTCACTGCCTCTGCATTTGGGTGATTATTGACTTTTTGCTTAGCTATTTCTAAATCGTAATCGCATACTCTTATTTTCCAAGAATACTGCTCCGACTGTTCTAATAAATACCTTATTAAACTAGATGATGATCTTCCAGCCCCAAGAATTGCAATTTTTTTCATATAATATTTTTCGTGTTTTGTATTTTATATTTTAATAAAAGTCAATTTTGTTTTAAAATACCTTTTACCACAAACTTATAAATGTTCTAGAATAAAAACTATTATTTAAGCAATAATCCTTTTAACTTTGGTCTAAATAATTATTGAATGCAATTAGATATTTATCACAACAACATTAATCATTTAAATGATTTAATAATTAAACAAAAGAAAAAACTCTCTGGGATAATGATTTCTAGAATAGCGGCTTTCATTGCATTAATTATTCTCATTGCTTTCACCATTTATCTTGGTAATTTCAATATTCTTTTTGGAGCAATTGTTCCCGTTATTATATTTGGCTTCTTAGTAAGGTTGAATAGTCGAGAAAAAACTTATTTATCGATTTTAGAAAAAAAGAAAAAAATTAATGAAGATGAAATCTCTTGTATTGAAGGAGATTATTCTCATTATGGAAACGGAAATCGTTTTATAAATAGCCAACACAATTACTCTCATGATATTGATTTGTTTGGAGAAAAATCTTTATTTCAATATTTGAATAGAACTACTTCTTTTCATTCTGAAGAACAATTGGCAGACTTACTCTTGAATTTTGAAACAGATAAAATAGAAATTAAAAACAGGCAAAAAGCAACTCAAGAATTAGCAACAAAAATTGATTGGAGACAAAATTTTAGAGCAAATGGATTGCATTTTAAATCGAATGAATCAGAAATAGAAAAACTACTTAATTGGAAGGCCAAGGAAATTCCTGTTTTTGAAAACAAAGCGATTTGGAGAGCTTTATTAATCCTTATTCCTATAATCTCTATAATGTCTATAATTCTCGCTTCCTATTCCATCATTCCGTCTTCATTATTGGTGTTTATTTTATTTATTCCATTAGGAATAACAGGAAAAAATTTAAAAATAATAAATACACAACATAAAAATATTGGCAATTATTTATCTGTATTATCTCAACACCAAGTATTGTCAAACTGTATAGAAAACGAAGAATTTGTATCAGAGAAATTGAATTTAATAAAATCTAAACTAAAGACGAATAACAAGTCTGCTTCTATTGAAATCGGAAAATTGACCAAAATTACGGAACAAATTGACAACAGAAGTAATCCTGTTTTTGCTATTCTAATGAATGTTTTAATGTTGTGGGATTTGAACTACTTGTTTAAACTTAAGGAATGGCTCAGCTCCAATTCCGAAGAAATAAAGAATTGGTTTGAGGCTGTATATGAAATGGAAACAGTTAGTAGTTTAGGTAATTTTCATTTTAATAACCCTACCAATAATTTTCCTGAAATGGATAAAGACATTGTTCTTTCTGCAGAAAATTTGGCTCACCCCTTGCTCAACAATAAAACAAGAGTTGTAAATAATTTTGAATTAGACAACTTACAAAAATTCACAATTATTACTGGAGCTAACATGGCTGGAAAAAGTACTTTTTTGAGAGCAATAGGTGTAAATCTTATTCTTGCAATGAGTGGAGCATCAGTGTCTGCTACAAAATTTAGCTTTACTCCTCTCCCTTTGTTTTCTAGTATGAGAACAACTGATTCTTTGTCGGAAAATGAATCTTATTTTTATTCGGAATTAAAGCGCCTACAACTTATTGTAAACAAACTAAAATCTGGAGAAAAACTATTCATAATTCTAGATGAAATACTCAAAGGAACAAACTCAAAAGACAAAGCAGAAGGTTCAAAAAGATTTGTGCAACAATTAATTAACTACAAAACTGCTGGAATTATTGCAACACATGATTTATCTTTGTGTAGCCTAAAAAATGATTTCCCTTCACAAATAGAAAACAGCTATTTTGATGTAGAAATTGAAAATGATAATTTAATATTTGATTACAAATTGAAACCAGGAATTTGCTCAAACATGAATGCTCAATTCTTGATGAAAAAAATGGGAATCACTAATTCGATTTAAAGGTACTTTCTTGCAATCATAACCAAACAAAAAATAAATAAATAAATAGAAATTCTATTAACTAATTGCATTGACTTATGCGATGCATTAATTGAATCCTCCTTATTTCTATTGAACAATGTAAGTGGATTGAGATAATATAAAAACTTGTCTAACATTCCTTTTATAAAAAAAATAATTCGATTAATAAATAAAGATGTTAAGCTACATAAACTTAACCACATAAATATATAAAAAATATTACCTTTAAAAAAGTTAACTTACTCTATTTAAAAAAATACCGGATGAAAAAATACCTATTTATATTCTTCGCTCTCTCCTTATTTAACTTTAATACTAAATCTCAAACTCATTATAATTCTTTTGTAAATGAAAATTATGCAGGATCTTTTAGTGCTCTAGTTCAACCTGCTTCTTTAGCTGACAACAGATACAAATGGGCAATTGGTTTTGGAGGAAACTATACTTATTCGAATAATTACATTGGAAATAACTTCAATAATTTCATCCATAATACCCCAGACAAAAGTGCCTATAAAAAACCGATTTTTAAAGGTTATTATAGTGAAATGATTGAGGCAACAGCCTTTACAGGTTTCTTGGAAATAACACCTAAAGATGCTATTGGTTATTCTATCAGGTATAAGGAGTTTACCAATTTTGATGGGTTAGAAGATCAACTCAGTTTATTGGATTTTAATTCCTTCACTGGGGATACAAATAGTATTGGGAAGGAATTTAATCAAGGAAAGTTAAGTTTCTCTCAAATGAAATGGGTGGAACACAACTTGACTTATTCAAGAACACTAATTGATGACAGAGAAAATTTCTGGAAAGCTGGATTAACATTTAAAATTTTAAATGGAATTACTGCCCGTTTTTTATACACAGAAGGAGGCCCTGTTACTTTTAATGCAAATGAACAACTGACTTATGATAATATGGAGTTTAAATATGGAGAAAGTGACGATAAAAATCAACTTTTCTCTTCAAATCTAGGGATTGGAATGGATTTGGGTGTTGTCTATGAATACAGACCAAAATACAAAGATTTCTATTATGAAATGGATAGAAGAAGAAAGAACCCGAGTAAACACATGAATAAGTATAAGTACAAGGTTGGTGCTTCTATTACTAATATAGGAAGTCTTAAATATACAAAAGATACCAATTCTTATAATTTTATTAATGACCAAAATAATACCATTAATTACATCACCTTATTTGATCAAAAACTGAATGAAAATGAAATTCAAGGTCAGGTTTTGCCTACTGTTACAAACAACCAAGTGGATGAAGACACGAATTTTAGAATGAGGCTGCCAACTGCTCTAAATCTTCAATTTGATTATCAAATTCTACCTAATTTCTATTTAAATTATTCTGGCTCTTTCCCTATTTGGGAAAAAAGCGATCCTTCAAGAGTTCATGATTTAATGATTAATACGATTGGAGCAAGGTATGAAACAGCAGATTGGTCAGCAGGTATACCTGTTTCCTTGCAAAGGAATGGACAAGTGAATGTAGGAGCTTATGCCAGGGTTAAAAACATATTTTTTGGAGCCAATAATATTAATAATTTGTTAGGACAAAGAAGAATGTTCAATGCGAATGTATATGCAGGTATTGTATTTGGAATAAAACATAAAATGCCAAGTGACATTGACAATGATAAAGTGTCGGATAAATTAGATTTATGTCCTACTGATTCTGGAACTTGGAAAATGAAAGGTTGCCCTGACGCAGATGGCGATAGAATTCCTGATTACAAAGATTTTTGTCCATACGTGAAAGGACCAAGAAAATATAACGGTTGTCCTGATACAGACAGAGATGGAATTATGGATTACGAAGATGCTTGTCCTACTCAAAAAGGGTTTAGAGTAAACAAAGGTTGCCCAGATACGGACAAAGATGGAATTATTGACACGATTGATAGATGTCCTACTATTCCCGGAGTTTACGAGAATAATGGTTGTCCATTAGAACAGTTGACTTGTTGCCAAGATAGTGATGGAGATGGACTGAACGATAACATAGATTCTTGTGTGAATGAGCCAGGACCAGCAGATAACTTTGGTTGTCCTACTTCTAGAAGAAAGAAAACTAGAGACGGAATAAGATACCCAAGAGTAGAAAAAGTTGACATTGATGAATTGTTAGATAACAACAAAAAAGAAATGGATAAAATGACTGTTGCAGAAGTATTGGACGATATGGTAACAATGGATTATGTGAATGTCTATTTTGATTCGGATAAATCGAATATGAGAACCCAGTACAAAACAAAGCTGGCCACCTTCTCCACCAAAGTAAATATGAATGCAAATACACTCATACTTATCCTTGGTCATACTGACAGTGACGGAACTTTGGATTATAATATGAATCTTTCTAACAAAAGATCGGTACAGACGAGAAAGTACTTAATTAGTAAAGGGATTGACGCTAACCGTATCGTAATTAAAAACTACGGAGAAGAAAAACCTGCTGAAACTAACGATAACGAAGAAGACAAGTCTAAAAACAGACGTGTGGAGGTTAGAATGATGAAATTGAATAACTAATCTTTTAGTTTACTAGTAATTAGTTAAAACCTCTACACTTTGTGTGGGGGGTTTTTTGTAAATTCTTTTTATCAGTCATGCTGAATTTATTTCAGCATCTTTATTCATTAAAGTATTACATTAATTTAAAACGTGAAATATTCTTTGTGAGACTTCGACTGAGTTTATCTTTAGCGATAATCGAAAGGCTCAGTCTGAAAAAATGTTCTGATTAATATCGGATAATGAATATTTGTAAAACTAAATTATAAGCACAGCTTGGCCTTTTTTAGTATCGGCCTCAATCTAAGAAGGAATTTTAATGCAGAATTTTTCGTAAATGAGGGAAGAAGTTCGGGAACTTGTAGAGGAAATCACTGACTGAATCGAAAAATACAAGTTAAAATCGTGAAGTAGAATGAAGCCTAGATTTTTTGGTTCGTTTTGTCATCAATGAAAAAAATGAACAAATCGCAATGATTAAGATAGTTAATTTTAGCTGAACATTTGACAGTAACTGTTGTAATACAGAAAGTCTAGCTAAAGAAGGGAAACAATAAGAATTAAAACAAATACCTAAAAACAACCTTCACATCAGAACGGATGTTCCCTTGTATTTCCTCTAATCCACTAAGGATAGTTTCTTCATTTCTATAATTCCATACTCCATAACGAATCCAGAAATCAAATTTTTTGCGGTATTTGTAACGAGCAGTTAAATAAAATCGAGAACCTACTTTATAATAAGCCGGAATATAAAAATAGTATAATACATCATTTTCATAGGCATACACTCTGGCATTGTAAGTTTCTACGTCAAACAAAGCGTAACGAGCGGTGAAAGAATATGGTTTTGATTTGGGTTTAAATACCACATCTTGGTAAGCCAAAAATCCCATTTCTTTATCGGCAGTTCCTTTTTGGTATTGAACTACCTCTACTCTATTTTTAAGAGTCAAATAATCAGTTATTTTATAAGAAAGGTTTAGTCTGTAATTGGTTCTTTTCTCATCCACCAATTGATACGTAGAAGATTCTATGGCACTGTTATTTAATTCTTTGTTTTGATACCTGACTCTGGCGTAAGCTGAAAAATTTCTACTTTTCTTATAGGTTAATTGCACATTATAATCATAACCTCCCGTATTGGGCGAATAAGCCTGAAACTTAAGCCAAGGGAAAGTGAAAAAATCTATGAATCCAGTTAAAGAGAATTGTCTGTTAAGCTTGGCATCAAACCCCATATAAATTCCTTTTTCATTTCTCGAGTTACTTTCGGCAAATCCATTACTCAATAAATTTTGATAATCCTTTCCATAGTTTCTGTGTAAAATAGTGAATGAAAATCTAGGGTCGAGCGACATCAATAATCCATTTACATAAGCCAACCCTCCATTTTCACTCCTCGAAAACTCTCCAAAAAAATTGAAATTCCTGTGTACGTAATTGTAATCCATCCCAAAAACTGAGTTTTTATTGTTAGAGAATTCAAACTGATTGTAAAAACTAAGTTTTCTACTAAACTCTCCTCCATATTGGGAAGCAAATCCTGTAGCTCCAATTTTAAGAGCTTGGTTTTGAAACTCTACTCTTCCTCCAAAATGTGTTTCTTGAATAGCATCTTTATCATTTAATTCGGCCGTTACTCTATGAAAACCACTGTTTTGAAAAGAAGAGAATACAACATCATTATTTTGAAAATCAAGTGTATCGGTAATGTTTGCATCAATTTTCTTACGGGAATAAAAAGCCGAAAAACTAATGTTTTTTGTGATTCCAAAAGTAGCTGCTCCTCCTCTCAAAAAATTATTTTCATCTGCCGAAGCATACTGTCTTATTCCAACTGCATTTCGCTTAACTGAACTAATATCAATGGATTTGCCGAAAGCTAAGCCACTCCAAAGAGTTAGTCCTTGTCCTACTTGAAAATGATAATCTCCTACGGCCAGAGCTTTTAATCGTCCGAAATCTTTCATGAAAAAATGAGCCGAGTAATAATCAAATCCTTTTTTTTGTGAACCTTTAAAAAACTCTTCCCCTTGGTCTTTTTCTGCTGTAAATCCTAAACTTATCTTGTTCAAATAGCGAAATCGGTAACGGATATATAGTTTATCAGGACTTCCCAAATAACGTTTGTCGTCCTCTTCTTCTTTGAGAGAATATCCTTTTTTTTGTTCAATGTCTCTTATGTTTCTCAAGTAAACTTCATTACTCGAGTTTTTTAATATTTCTTTAAGAGAAACATTGGGTGTAAATAATTCTTGTGAGACTTTTACAAAAGGCAACATATTACGAATACTTTCCCTATCAAATCCCTGTACAGCCTGCAACTCGTAAATTGTCATCAGTTTATTATTTGCAGCAATATGCATTTTCAGACTCAACAATTGTAAGTCAGAGATTAATCCTACCTCTAGTAGAGATTCTACATCATTGATATTGTTTAGATTAATTGGATGATCGTAAAAATAATACAGATTATCGAATAATGTGGTGTAATCAATGGATTCATTTTCTCCACCAATGTATTCAATTCTTTGCTCTATAATTTCATTTTTCTCCTTAGATTCTTCCTGAGAGTACCCACATTGCGAAGAACATAAGATTCCTAAAATGATATAAAACTTAATTATTTTCATATTTTGTTAAACGCTACTGCACAAATCATTTGCTACTAATTTTATTCCTATTGATAAAATATCTCAAAAATTAAAAGGCTATTATAGGCCATCAAAATGTGTATGTCATTCCTAAAGCTGGAGTAATTCCTAAACTAGGATGAAAATTGGATGAAAAATCTATTTTAAATTGGTTTTTTACAACTCCAAAACCAATAGTTGGCATAGTTGGGTTGGTTGTAATTCCTGCTCTTATATATAAATATTCCAAAGGCAAATACTCAAGTCCTATTTTTAGAGAATAAGGGTGCTCTATATCTTTTTCTATCTCAACATTAGTTCTTAGTTTATCAGAGAATTTATACGAAATACCTAGATTCATAATTACAGGAATTATTTCATTTTGGTAATCATTCAGCTTTACTGCGGATGGATTAAAAAGGTGAAAACCAATTTCTAAATTCTTGGTTGGCTTGGCAACAAAACCGATTTCAAAAGTCAAATTATTTGCTTTTCCGTAGTTATTTCCTAATCTTAATGAATGATAATTTAGTCGAATTCCTATGTTGAATTTATCTGATAATTTCATTCCGTAACCTAATCCTAGTTTGGTTTCTCTGTATAAATTATCGCCAAACCCTGTGTAATTAATTCCAAAAGTTCCGCTTTTTGTGGGTAAAACAAAAGCAAAAGATTGAATCCCCAAACTCTTGGTAAAAAATCTACTTTCGTATGAAATCCCAACTGCTATTTGGCTTATATCTGCCAAAGCTGCTTGATTGTAACGAATTGCCCAAACATCTGCTAAGGTTAATCCTGTGTTTCCCATTCCAGAGTTTCTGGCTCCAATGTGAAAATTATCATTTCCGGCAAGGGAAATAAGTGGAATTAGAAATAGTACGAGTAAAGCTTTTTTCATTTAAACCCAAAAATAATAAATTGCCCATTATGGGTTCTTAGTAATTGTTTATCAATATACAAGAAATGAGGGTTTAATGAAAGAGTTTTATTTTAAAATAATAACGAGAAGTTTAACTAAATCTTCTTTTCCTCAAGAAATTATAGAAAATTCCAAAAATAAAGATGACAAGAATTGGAATGAATACATTGATTGCTTTCCAATAAGTACGTTCACTTTCTACTTTTGCTTTGTTCAAAGGTCTTAGCGTAATTGTTTTACTTCTTAGCGGAATAAGATCGTCTAACCCCATTAAGCTTTCCATAGCATTCACAAAAAACTCTTTGTTTCCAAAAGTCATGCTTCTATCAAATTTATCAAAATTGATATTCAAAGGCCTTACAATCATATTACCTTTTCTGTTTTGAAAAGAATCCACTTCTGCATTAATTATATCCCCATCACTTATGACCAACATTTTATTTTGAACTCCTTCATCCCTGTGTTTTACTGGCGCATTTTTCAAAAAATTAGCCGTCAATCTATTTCTAAAATTAGACTTAAATTTCCCTTCCAACATGGCTGCCACAATTCTATTGGGAGTTGCATTGTACTTTATCACTTCTTCCTTTAGCCCAATCATTTGGTAATTAATTCTTACAGGAATTTTATACGTTATCGATTTTTCTGAAGTAACTAATAAAGGTGTTTTTGTAATCTCAGGGTTCTTAAGTAAATCCATGGTACTCGCATATTTCAATCGAATAGGATTTACATTATTCACAATAGGATTGTCAATTTTTTCGGTACGGATAAACGGATAATAATACCATTTGTATAAATTTCCTCCTAAAGGAATTTTTATAGAATTTACATCAATCACTAAATCTTTATTTAACCTTACTCCGTAGGTAAATATTTGTTCATCAATGTCATTTAATTCTCTTTCTAGCCCAAAAGTTTGTTCGTTAAAATCTAACGAATCTTGATTAACTTCAACAGGATCAATTAACCAAGCTACTTTTCCACCTTTCATTATAAATTGGTCAATGAGGTATTTATCCTTTTCACTGATAGGTTTTGTAGGCTTTGCAATAACCAAAGCATCAAAATTATTCAATGAATTAAGCTTTCCGCTAAGAGTTATATCTTCTACCGCATGAAACTTAGATAATTCGAAGGTTACGTCATACCTTTCTAGTTCCTTTAACTCTCCATGCCCTTGCAAAAATCCAATCTTTTTTCTGTTAGGGTTTACTGCTTTATAAATTCCTTCCAATAATAAATACTCCAAATCATTTATTATATTTTCTACAGGAATAAAATCAATAGGGACTGGAATTGCAGCTCCACTATTTGGATCTAAATTACTAGGAGAAAGAATCTGAATTGGAATATTTCTGTTGTCAATTGTTCTCAACATTACACCTCCAAAAAGTAACATATCGGATTTTGTTCCTCCCACCAAAGTACTCACTTTTGTAGGTTGTAACCCTTGTTCATAGAGTTGACTAAAAACCTCCTCTTTTCTAGACTCCTCTTTGGCTGGATCAATAAATTCAAAGAAAATATTAGCTCCTCCGTAAGCTTTCAATTCACTTAATTTTTCTTTCAGTGCCAACTGTAGCTTTCTCAGTTTTGGTGGTAAATCTCCTTCCAAATAAACTTCAAATCTTAGTTCCTCTTTTATCAAAGAATCATCTTGAAGAATATCAATCGTAGTTTCAGACAAAGAATGAATTTTCTCTTCGGTAAGATCCACTCTTAAAAACTTTTTAGAACCAATAAAGTTTGCTAAAAAAATAACGAGTGCAACTGCTATTACTTGTATGAGTATTTTAGAATTCCCTTTCATTATTTAGATCTTTTTAAACTCAATTTAGTAGCCAATAAAAACACGACTATCAAACTAATAAAATACAAAATATCTCTTGAATCTATTACCCCTCTTTGAATGGAAGCATAATGCTCTTCTATTCCTAAGTTCTTAATGTTGTAAGCTGTTTCTCCTGAAGCAATGTTACTCCCAATAAAATCGAAACCTAGATAAACAAAGAAACACAAAACAACTGCTACCAAGAAAGAGACAATTTGGTTGGTAGTAATTGAAGATGCAAACAAACCAATTGCTAAAAATCCAGCACCTAGAAAAAACAAACCGATATAAGAACCAATTGTTCCTCCAGAATCAATATTACCAACTGGATCACCCAATTGTACTATGGAATAATAATAGACCAAAGTAGGTAACAAAGAAAAAATAAGAAGTACCAAACCAGCAATATATTTTGCCAGTACAATTTGTAAATCTGTGATTGGCTTTGTAAATAAAAGCTCTAGAGTTTGCATTCTTCTTTCCTCTGCAAAAAGCCTCATGGTAATGGCTGGTATTAAAAATAGAAAGATAGCTGGTGCATTAGCAAATAGAAATCCCATGTCAGAAAATCCACTATCAAATACATTAGTTTTTCCAGGAATTACCCACATAAATACTCCTATTGACAATAAGAATATTACAATTGTAATGTAACCAACAATGGAACTAAAAAAACTACCTACTTCCTTTCTAATAAGTGACAGCATAAATTATTATTTCTTAAAAGACATTAATAAAGAGAATACTCTGTCAATATCTTGGTTTTTTACAACCAATGTTATTTCATTTGTTGTCGATATAATTTCAAAAATATTAATGTTTTCCCAAGCTATTTTCTTTAATAGAAAATAATAAGCTCCAGGAACATTAAATTCCGGTAATCTTAATGTGACAGAAGATAAATCTTCCATTTTGAATAATTGAATTTCGTCTGCAAACAATTCATCAACTTTATCAGACAAAGATTTTATTACTACAATGTTTGATTCATAAACACCTTGTGAAACTGTACAAAAACCATCAATCAAATCACTAGAAGCTTCTATTAATTTCATTTGTGCTTGTGCTAAGGTTGGTGAGTTTTTAAACGCATAATCATTCAGGTTACTCCTGATAATTATATCTCCCAAAGAATTCATAAACTCTTCTATTTTACCATTTATTTCATGAAATTTCTCGAATTGCATTCGGTTAATCGCCATAACAAGTGCTCCCGTCTTTACCTCTTTACCCAATTCTGCTTCCACTTTTGGCTTAAGCATTCTAGCTAGAGACGAAATATTTATTAAGTCTTCAGCAATTGATTCCTCTAAAAAAGGAGATGATGAAATCTCTTTTTCAATTATTTTTGATATATTACTCATTTACAGTATTTTATTTTTTATTTTTCTACTATACAAAGATAAGTAGTATTATTTTAGAAGAGAAGTGTTTTGTTGTTTTTTTAACAACTATTTTAAATATAATTCAACAAATCTAAATTTTGTTAAATATTTGTGTTTTATTTTTCAAAAATTGCAATTGCTTCAATGTGTGAAGTATGAGGAAATTGATCTACAAAGCTAATTTTCTTAAGTTGATAACCGTGTTCTCTAAAAACTTCAACATCTCTAGATTGTGTTGCAGGATTACAAGAAACATAGACGACTCGTTTTGCATCTAAACTGGCTACTTTTGCCAATGTTTTTGGAGCAATCCCTGCTCTTGGAGGATCCAAAACAATTGTTTTTATCTTTCCTTCGTATTGTGGGTATTTAATTAAAAACTTACCTACGTCTGCTGCATAAAATGTAGCTGTTTCTACTTCATTTCTTTTTGCATTGGCTTTGGCATTTTCAATTGCTTCTGCTATAATATCAACTCCTATAACTTTTACTCCTGTCTTCTTCGATATTAATTGACCAATTGTTCCTGTTCCACAGAATAAATCCATTACAGTATCATCCTTGGAATACTCCATCCCATCCAATACATAATCAATTACTTTGGTGTAAAGTTTCTCTGCTGACTTAGGGTTCGTTTGAAAAAAGCTTTGCATACTTACTTCAAAATTTAATCCCAATAAATTTTCTTCAATTTTGTTTTCTCCAAACAACATTTCATAATCGTTCTTATCATTGTGAGCTCTCTCTCCCAAGCTTGAATTTATTGTAAGTAGAATTCCTGCAACTCTATCTCCAAAAATTCCTGTTACACAATCCACAAAAGCTTGCTTATCAAAATGGACTAATCCCGTATCCGAAGTAGTTAAGTTTAATAATAACTTATTATTCAAATATGATTTACGTACTGTTAAATACCTGTAAAATCCGTGTTTCTTTGGTGGATGCCAAGCTGGCAAACCAGTTTTGTATAAATATTCCCTTACTTCTTTTAGTTTGTTTTCAAATTCGGCATCAAATAATCCAGAGTCTTTGTCCATGTTTTCTACCATCCACCAAGTTCCTCTTCTCTTAAATCCTAAGGCAAACTCATCATCTAATGTTTCTTCTGAATCTAAATCATAACGAATAGTACTAAACGCATATTCCATTTTATTACGGTAATGAAAAGTAGTTGGCGATTCTATATAAGTATCAAACAAATCGTCTATATTCTCTATTTTACCTAATCTTCTGTATTGCTCTATTGTTGTGCTTTTTTTATATTCTCTTTGTTTCTCTATAGGAAAAGTAATGTAAGGCGCTCCAGAAATTGGCTGAAAATCAACTTCAATTTCATCTGGAGATTTCTTAATTACATCTATTAATTTACACTCACAATAACTCTTTTTCTTTTTGAAAATTCTTGCTTTCACTACTTGCCCAGGGATTGTATTGGGTACAAAAATCACCAATTTACCTTCTCCTACCTCAATTTTTGCAATTCCTTTTCCACCAAAAGCCATATCGGTAATTTCTAATTCCAATTCGTTTCCCTTTTTAATGTCTTGAGGCGTATATTCCATAGTTGTTTTGTTTAGTTTGCAAAAATAGAGTTTATTTTAAACTATCTCTCTAAAAAATCAAATCAAAAATTATTTTTGTTAAATTTTAAATTATATTTGTTAAATTTTAAATTAAACAATGAAAGTAATTAAATTTAAAGGAACTTTTTTGGGTTAACCACAAAGGATGAAAGAGGTTGCAAATCTCATTGCAAACGAAAATACAGTTGTAGTTTTATCGGCTATTAGCGTTACCACAAATAGCTTAACAGAAATTACAAATTTCTTATATCAAAACAAGAGAAATGAAGCTAAA
>CAJJDF010000015.1 GCA_905182785.1 uncultured Flavobacteriales bacterium | reverse complement strand
CTAGCATTGTAGCTGCATTCATTTTTGCTCTGTAAGGTCCTGCCAATAAATCGGCTGCTTTCAAGAAAATAGCTGCTCTACTGTTCCAGGCCATATTTTCCCAATCGCTCTTTGCCGCTAAAGCTGCATCAATTGCATCCTCTACATGTTTTTTTGTTCCCAAACTGTAAGTTCCCAAACTGTGTTTGTGATCATGAGGTGGAGACATTGTGAATTTATTATCTGTATGAATCTCTTTACTACCAATGTAAGAAGGCACCTCTATCTTACTGTTGTACATTTCTTTGTACTTAGCTTGTAATTCTTCTCTCTCTGCTGATCCTGGCGCGTAATTTAATACTTCTTCGTTCCCTTGAAACGGAACGTTATAAAATCCTTTTGACATGTAATGGTTTATTTAAAGCGTTATTAATTTATCTATAAAATTAAGGATAACTCTAGTCAATAAAAAATAATAATAGGTTAAAATAAACCGACCTGAATTTGTTAAAATAACGGTATTGAACAAATTAATTAAAAAATAAATTGGATTATCTGAAACCTTTTATCTATATTGTCGTTCAATATATCAACAAATAAAAACAAACAGCCTATACCATAATTCTACTTTAACACATTTAATAATAATCATTAAACAAAGTAGTATTATGAAAAATAATAAAAAAAGCTCTGATCAAGAGCTAGTTAGAAGTTATTTAGAAGGGAATGACTTGGCGTTTGAAATCCTATTAACCCGTTACAAAGACCGTATTTTTAGTTACTTGATTTCTTTAGTCAAGAATAAAAAAATTGCTGAAGATATTTTTCAGGATGCGTTTTTCAAAATTATTAAGACTCTTAAAAAAGGTTCGTATAACGAAGAAGGTAAATTTTTACCTTGGGCAATGAGAATTGCACACAACCTTGCGATTGATCATTTTAGAAAAGTAAAAAAAATGCCAATGGTCGGAAAAAAAGCAACCAAAAATGAGGATGATGATTTTGATATTTTCTCTGTTTTAAAAATGGAAGAGAGTAGTATTGAAGATGACATGATAGAAGATCAAATTCATAAAGATGTAAGAAATCTCTTGGATTACTTGCCAGATGACCAAAGAGAAATTATCATTTTGAGACATTTTAAAGAAATGAGCTTTAAGGATATTGCTGAATCAAAAGACATTAGCATCAACACTGCACTTGGAAGAATGAGGTATGCTTTGATTAATTTGAGAAAAATTATCGAAACTAATAAGGTAAGCTTAACGGTTTACTAAATCTCATTGTGGTAAATCACAAAAAAAAAGCCTAACAGAATTTATAATTCTGTTAGGCTTTTTTAATGAATAAGAAAAAATGAGCCCTCACTCTAGACTTGATTAAAAGTCTGTTTGTAATTTGCTTTTTTTTGTTTTTATTCTTGTCATCATTCAATCTATAATTTTTATTACTTTTACAAATGGAATTTGAAGGAAAATGCATCATATTTTCTGCTCCTTCTGGAGCTGGAAAAACTACAATTGTAAGGTACTTACTAAAAAAAGTGAAGAGCCTAGAGTTCTCAGTTTCTGCTACAAGCCGAGAAAAAAGAGACTATGAAGTGGATGGGCACGATTATCATTTTCTATCGACAGATATTTTTAAAAACTATATCAAAGAGAATAAATTTATTGAATGGGAGGAGGTGTATGCTGATAATTTTTACGGAACCTTAAAGTCAGAAATTGAAAGAATTTGGAGTGAGAAAAAACACGTGATTTTTGATGTGGATGTGATGGGAGGAATAAAATTAAAATCAATATTTGGCGACAAAGCACTTTCTGTTTTTGTTCAACCTCCTTCTATTCAGGAACTAGAAAACAGGCTGATAGGAAGAGGTTCTGAAACTCCAGAAACTATAATTAGAAGGGTTGGGAAAGCAGAAATAGAAATGAAATCGGCTTCGGAGTTTGATTATATTTTGATAAACGACAAGCTAGAAGACGCAAAGAAAGAGGCTAGAAAAACAGTTTGTAATTACCTCGAAGGAAAAGATTTAAATTCAGAAGAAAAAACCTAAAGGCGAGATCCAAAAAAAATTCCAAACTTGGATTCGGATAGTTAGACTTCAAATAAAATGAGATAAATTCTCTGAAATGAAAAAGTAATAAATGAAAAAGATAGGATTATTTTTTGGCTCGTTTAACCCAATTCACGTTGGTCACTTAGTTATTGCTAATCACATTGCTCAATCTGATCTTTTGGATGAAGTTTGGTTTGTGGTTTCGCCCCAAAACCCGTTCAAAGAAAAAAAATCCTTATTAGAAGATTATCACAGGCTTGCTTTGGTAAATGAAGCGATTGAAGATAATCAAAAATTAAAATCGTGTGATATTGAGTTTTCAATGCCAAAACCATCCTACACGTCAGATACTTTGGCTTACTTGATGGATAAATATCCAAAATATGAATTTTCATTAATCATGGGAGAGGACAACATTAAATCTTTTCACAAATGGAAAAACTACGAAGTAATTCTAAAAAATCATTCTATTATTGTTTACCCAAGGATGGGTGTAAATGATAAGTCAGTTGCAAAATCTGAAATTATAACACACAAAAATATTTCTGTCTTAGAAAATATTCCAGTAATGAAAATATCGGCAAGCTATATTCGTGAGCGAATAAAAGAAGGTAAAAGTGTAGCTTATTTATTGACTGAAAAGGTAGAGAAATATGTAGACGAAATGGGGTTTTATAGGTAGACTAAACCAACTTCCCTTCAATCTCTTTAATCAGAGATTCAAAGAAAAGACGTCCGTCTGTGTTTCCTAATTCAGCATCTGCTGCTCTCTCTGGGTGAGGCATCATCCCAAATACAGTTCTTTGCTTGTTTGTTACACCTGCAATGCTTTCTATCGACCCATTTGGGTTAGATTCAGCTGATATAGATCCATCTTCTTCACAATACCTAAACAAAACTTGGTTGTTCTCATTTAACTCTTTTATTGTTTCTTCTGATGCAAAATACCTCCCTTCTCCGTGAGCGATAGGAATTTTATATCCTTTTCCTTTTTCAAGGTTAGCAGTAATTGCAGTGTCGTTATTTTGAGGTGCTATGAATACATTTTTACAAATGAATTTATGGCTATTGTTATGCAACAAAGTCCCTGGCAATAATCCAGACTCGCATAAAATTTGAAATCCATTACAAACTCCTATTGCGTATCCTCCATTATTACAATGGGTAATTACTTGTTCCATAATTGGTGAAAATCTAGCAATTGCTCCAGAACGAAGAGCATCTCCATAAGAAAATCCTCCTGGAACTACTACTACATCTACACCTTGTAAATCTGTATCTTTGTGCCAAAGCTCTACAACCTCTTGATTCATAATGTCTTTTAAAACATAAATCATGTCTTCGTCACAATTGGATCCTGGAAATGTAATTACACCAAATTTCATATAGCTTGTATTAAAATAATTAGTTACAAAAGTAATAAAAATTAGAAGATGATAACGCGTGATTCTTCAAAAGAAATCTAATTTAAAAATCTTATCAAAAACGGAAACAAAATCACAATTAAAAATATTAACTCCCTGAATCTAAAAGCTGAGTTTGCAAAGAAATCTGCAAGGAAAATAGAAAGCGGAATTGCGAAAATAAATGCCACATACTCCTTTGGGAAAGAAAATAGCGATAGCCCTATAATTATTGTCATTGCTATAAAGAATACAAACATGTTTTTTGTAAGTCTTATGATATTAATGTCTATTCCCGTTCTTTTTATTATTACGAGTCTATAACCCCTGATAGAAATAAAAATCAATGCCAAAAAATACAATCCAAATTTCCATGGAATTTTTGGAAAGTTAATTTCTAACCGAAACAAGGAGTCTAGTATCTCTAAGTTTTCTGTGAGAATCGTAAAGAAAATAACGAAAAGTGTAGGCAATAGAAACCCAATAAAAATTAATGCTAACTCTTTAAGCGAAACTCTTTTTACTGCTCCCAAATTCAATAAAAGTAGGGGAATAAGAATGACAAAAGATAAATTCTGAAAAATCAATAAACCAATAATGAAAGATGAATTAAAAACTTGATCTGCTTGTTTCTTGTTTTCAATGAAATAAAACAAATAATTGACCACCAATACCAATAGGAAAGAAACTAAGCTATAGGAAATAACATTGCTAGATCGCAAGCCTAACGAAGCTATAAGTATGTAAAAAAGCAAGAATAAATTAGTGGGCTCGTAGCTAAATAAATACTTTTTTAACTTGTAATTTAATAAGGTGGCTCCAAAAAGTGTAACAAAGAAAGAGAACAGAATAGCGGTTTGTTTACTAAAAAAAAACTCTTGATTAGCAATATTTATCGAAACAGAAATATCTAGAATAACTTCAAAATAAGCTATCCCCCATAATACAACTCCAATTATGGAGGCTAATAAATAGCTGAAAATGTCGTTTTTGAAAAGTGAAGTAATCATATATTTAAAAAAATACTCTTGAGAGTTTAAGCTAATTTTATAAAGTTATTTATATTTGTAGAGTAAAACAGCAAAAAAACAAATTTATGGGTTGGCTAGCATCATTATTAGAAGGTATATTTCAGTGGACTTTTGGGATTTTAAAATTTGCAGAAGATGGGCCCTGGATGATTTTTTCATTACTTATAGCATTTGGGCTATTATACTGGTTGTTTTGGCAAAAAAAATACAATGCCCAAGCCGAAGCTGACGAAAATCAGTTGAAGTAGGACTTACAAGTCAAATCCGATATCGGATCTGAAATACATATTATCAAACGAAATTTTCTTTAAAGAAGCATAAGATTTATCTAATGCTTCTTTTTTTGTGCTCCCAAATGAGCTTACTGCAACTACTCTTCCTCCATTTGTAACTACATTTCCATCTTGTATTTTTGTTCCTGCATGAAACACGGTACTTTCTGTAACTAAGTTTAATCCGTTAATTACCTTTTGTTTTTCATAAGCTTCTGGATAACCTCCAGAAACTGCCATAACCGTGCATACAGTTTGTGGAGTTACTTTAAACTCTATTTCTCCTAGCGTTTTGTTTCCAACTGCTGCAAACACTTCTACCAAGTCCGATTTTATTCTTGGAATCACCACTTCTGTTTCTGGATCTCCCATTCTCACGTTATATTCTATCACAAAAGGATCTCCTTTTACATTCATTAACCCAATGAACAAAAAACCTACGTAATCTATTCCATCTTTTTTCAATCCGTCTACAGAAGGCTTTATGATTCTTTCTTCTACTTTTTGTAAAAATTCATTCGTAGCAAATGGAACTGGTGAAATAGCTCCCATTCCTCCCGTATTTAATCCTTTATCACCCTCGCCTATTCTTTTGTAATCTTTTGCTGTTGGAAGTACTTTATAAGAATCTCCGTCTGTTAAAACAAAAACAGATAATTCTATTCCATCCAAAAATTCTTCGATAACTACTTCTTGACTTGCTGCTCCAAATTTAGAGTTGGCCAACATCTCTGTCAGTTCCTTTTTTGCATCTTCTATGTTATCTGGAATTACAACTCCTTTTCCTGCTGCCAATCCATCTGCTTTTAATACGTATGGTGGCGAAAGTGTTTCTAAAAATGCAAAACTATCTTCCAGTGTTTCTTTTGTGAATGCTTTGTAACGAGCTGTAGGAATATTATGTCTTTCCATAAATTCCTTTGAGAATTTTTTACTTCCTTCCAATTGAGCTCCCATTTTCTTAGGGCCAATTACTGCCGTTTTATTTAATTCTGGCTTTGATTCAAAATAATCATGAATTCCCTCTACCAAAGGGACCTCTGGTCCTACAACTAATATTTCTATGTTATTTTGAATACAGAAGTTTCCTATTCCCTCAAAATCTGAAACAGATAAATCTACATTTGTTCCTAGTTCACTTGTTCCTGCATTACCAGGTGCAATAAAAAGATTAGATAGTTTTTTACTTTGTGTAAGTTTCCAAGAAAGTGCATGTTCTCTTCCTCCAGAACCAATGATAAGAATATTCATAATATGTTGTTATTTTGTACAAAATTATCATTTAAATTGAAAATAAATCTATAATTAGTTGCTTTTGACAACAAAAAAATTACTTTTGCGTAATAATAGAAATTAAAACGAAAAAAATATGTACTGGACATTAGAATTAGCATCATATTTGGAAGATGCACCTTGGCCTGCAACTAAAGAAGAATTAATAGATTACTCTATGCGTAGAGCTGCTCCATTAGAAGTAGTAGAAAACCTACAAAGCATTGAAGAAGAAGGAGAAATCTACGAATCTATCGAAGATATTTGGCCAGATTATCCTACAAAAGACGATTTTTTCTTTAACGAGGATGAATATTAGTTAAACACAAAGTAAACTTAATTGTTTCAAAAAACCCTATTTCACAGTTGTGAAATAGGGTTTTTTGCTGTTCTATTATTTTGCTTTAAAAAAACTATCCAAAAGAAACTAAGGTTTTTATCTCAAAAACACTTTGTCCATTTTTTTGCATTGCCAAAAAACCTCTTACTAACACTCAAGATAAACCAAGCAAAAAAAAATGCCTTTGAAGAAATTCAAAGACATTTAAAATTTTAATCTAATAAACTCTTAAGCATAGAATAATTTAATAAAATCTTCTTGGCTCACTTCTTTATCTTGCAACTTGATGCTGTTTTTGAAAAAATCAGAAACTTTATTTTTGTATAAATAATCAAAAATCTTTTTTGTTTCCTCTTGGTTCTTAAGAACACCTAAAGCATTTTCTTCCAAAGCTGCATCATCCGGAGTCGGCATATTATATTGTGCATATTGTTGCACCAACATTCCTTTCACGTAATCCTTCACCTCTTCTATTTCTACTTTTATTTCATTCTCTTGAATGATTTTGTTCTCAATAAGTTGCCATTTCAATTGATCAGAATACTGTGGGTATTCAGCTTCAATCTCTTCCATTGAAGCATTTTTCTCATTAGATTGTTGAATCCAACTTTTAAGAAATTCGTCCGGTAATTTAATGGCTAATTTTTTTACGAAATAAGCAGCCAAATCTTTTTGAAACAATCTTTCGCTATCATTTACAAAAGCAACACTCATTTCTTCTTCAATCTTAGCTCTGAATTCTTTTTCAGTCTTCACGGTATCTTTCCCATGAATCTTATCAAATAATTCTTGGTCTACTGGTGCTTTTTCAAGTCTTTTTATTTCTTCTACTGTAAATTCAAAATCTCCAGTTGCAGTATTCAATTCTTCTTTTTTGATGTGAAGCATTGCTGCCATATCAGCATCTCCTTTAGAAACGGTCTTTGGGTCTATCACAATCTTATCTCCTGCTTTTAATCCAATAAATTTCTTTTGAATCTTAGCATCATCAATCAATGGAATAGAAACAGTAGACTTAGCTGTAATGTCTCCCTCTTTTTGTACAAATTCTCCAAAAACCATGTCGTCTTTTTCAGCAACATCTGCAGCTTTCATTTGACCATATCTCTTAGCAAAATCTTCTATTTGCTTGTCGATAATTTCACTGTCAACTTTTATTTTATGAAAGACTACTTTATCCTTAGAAGAAAGTTTAACCGTAAATTCTGGAGCCAATCCTATTTTATATCCAAATTCGAAATCACTTCCTGCTTCCCATTTCTCAAAAGTAGTGTGCTCCTCAGAAGGTAAGGGATTACCTAATACATTCAATCCTTTTTCCTGAATGTGCTTGTATAAAGTTTCATTAATCATACCGTTCAATTCATCTGCAAGGATAGATTGACCAAATTTCTTCTTAATCATTCCCATAGGAACTTTTCCCGGTCTAAATCCTGCTTCAGTAGATTGCTTTCTTGCTTCTTTTAATTTAGCCTCATACTTCCCCATGTAATCTTCTGGAGTTAATTTGATTTTGATAACTGCATTTAAATCATCAATTTTTTCGTCTGTAATATTCATAATATTGAATTTTAAAAATAAAATTATTTTGAAAATATGTTATACAAAAAAGGCATAAGAAATATTCTTACGCCTTGTTTTTTGTGCGGGCGGAGAGACTCGAACTCTCACACCTTGCGGCACTAGATCCTAAGTCTAGCGCGTCTACCAATTCCGCCACGCCCGCTTAATATTTCAAAAATATCGGATGCAAAGATACCTTTTTTTTAGAAAAACCACACGTTTTTTACTATTTTTATTGCTTTATGTTTTTTTATAAAAATTATCTAGCTACAAAATGATTTTTATAATTAGACGTTATAAACAACAAAAGGTTTATTACTCCATCGAAATATGACGAAAATGGCAACTATTTTAATTATTTTCGGACCTTAAGATTGTCTTTACTGTTTACTATTCAATCTTCAATTACAAATTAAAAACTAACTACTTAAAAAATATAAAAAACATGTTTGACTCAAAAGAATTTGAAAAATACGCAACAAAACACGCAGGGATTAGCAGCATGCATCTTAATAGCTATGTAGAATCTTCTGTAACTCCTTACATTATTGAAGAAAGACAATTAAATGTAGCACAAATGGATGTGTTCTCTAGATTAATGATGGACAGAATTATTTTTATGGGAACGGGAATTAACGACCAAGTTGCAAATATTATTCAGGCGCAATTGTTGTTTTTAGCTTCAGTTGACCCTAAAAAGGACATTCAAATTTACATCAACTCTCCTGGAGGTTCTGTGTATGCAGGGTTAGGGATTTATGACACCATGCAATACATTCAGCCAGATGTAGCAACTATTTGTACAGGAATGGCAGCTTCTATGGGAGCCGTATTATTGTGTGCAGGAGCAGAGGGTAAAAGAACTGCTTTGAAACACTCAAGAGTTATGATTCACCAACCTCTTGGTGGAGCTCAAGGGCAAGCAAGTGATATGGAAATTACTTTGAAAGAGATTCAAAAACTTAAGAAAGAATTATACACAATTATTGCAGACCACTCTAAGCAAGATTACGATAAAGTATGGGCAGACAGTGATAGAGATTACTGGATGACTTCGGGTGAAGCAAAAGACTACGGAATGATTGATGAAGTATTGATTAAAACTCCTCAAAAAAAATAAAGGAAACTTAACATAATGAGAATAATTCGTTACATAGCAATAGTTTTAGGTGTAGTTGTTTTACACAATTTTTCTTTCTCACAATTCACAGGTATTTATAAAGATAAATACAAAAATTACCGAGATGGATTAGACTTGTACGACAAGGATGCCTTTGGTGCAGCACAAAAAAAGTTTGAAGAAACTATTAATTCTATTGATGATTCGCAAGATGAAATACAAATAGATGCTGAATATCTTCATGCAGTTTGTGCCTTGGAGTTATTTCATAAAAATGCACAGTTTCTCTTGTCAGAGTTTGCTATCAAGCATCCTGATTCGCCAAAAACAAAGAAAATTTTCAATCTATTAGGAAATGATTTCTACAGAAAGAAAAGATTCAAAAGTGCAATTGAATGGTATGAAAAAGTGGATAAATACGATTTGACCGAAGATGAGAAAACAGAATATTTTTTCAAGTTGGGTTATTGTTATTTCAACCGAGATGAGTTTGCTAAAGCAAAGCAAGTATTTTATGAAATAAAAGACAGAAAAGAATCGGATTACTATGCACCTACTCAATACTATTATTCTCATTTATCGTATCAAGATGGAAAGTACCAAACTGCTCTTGAAGGATTTAACAACATAAAAGACAATCCTGGGTTCGCTCCAATTGTACCGTATTACATTTCTCAAATATTATTCAAGCAAGAAAAATACAAGGAAGTAATAGCCTACATTCCAACTGCCTTATCGGGAGATGGAATAAAGCGTGAGGCTGAGATAAAAGGAATTTTAGGTTCTTCCTATTTCAAATCAAAACAATACAAAGAAGCAATTCCATACCTACAAGAGTATTTTAGTAAAACGGCAAAAAAATCCATTGATGATTATTACCAATTGGGCTATTCTTATTACAAAAACGAAGAGTATAAAAAGGCCATAAAATACTTGGGAAGAGTTGCCGCAAAGAAAACAGAACGAGCACAAGTTTGTAATTTTATATTGGCAGAATGCTACATCAAATCTGATAAAAAACAATTTGCAAAAGCTGCTTTTAAAAGAGCTTATGAACTAGATTTTGATAAAAGACTGAGAGAAGATGCTTTGTTTGGTTATGCAAAAACAACTTATGAACTAAGCTACAACCCCTATGATGAAGCTACCGAGATATTTCATAAATTCTTAGACGAATACCCTACTTCTACAAAAAAGGAGGAAGTATATGAATATTTATTAGACGTATACACTACAACAAAGAACTACAAGGCTGCTCTTAACTCTATCAATAAAATTGCAGATAAAAACTACAAAATAAAAGAAGCTCACCAAAAATTAAGTTACAACAGAGCTACCGAATTGTATTATAAACACGATTACAAACAAGCAATTAAGTATTACAAGGATGTAACTATTTATCCTGTGAATACTAAGCTTACTTCTAAGAGTAAATTTTGGGTTGCTGAAGCAAACTACAAGCAAAGGAAATACAAAGAAGCTATTGCAGGTTATGAAAGTTTTAAATCTTTACCTGGAGCTGTAAATTCTCCTCTTGCAAAATTGGTAGAATACAATGTAGGTTATGCATATTTTGAACAAAAAGATTACACCAAAAGTATCACTGCTTTTAGAAATTACATCAAATCATCTACCGATCTAGCAAAGAAAAGTGATGCTAATTTAAGGTTGGGGGATTCTTATTTTCTATTAAAAAATGATGATGAAGCGGTAAAATATTACCAAAATGCGATTGATTTGGACCAAAGAAATGTGGATTATGCTTTGTATCAAAAATCCGTGAGTAGTGGATACAATAAAGATTACGAAGAAAAAGAAAGGTTGCTTAATCTTTTGCTTATAAAGTACCCTAGATCTAAATACTCTACAAATACAGCATTTGAGTTGGCAAACAATTATCGTATTCAAAACAAGAATGTGAAAGCACTTGCCTTGTACGAAACTATTGTAACAAGCCAAGAAGGAACTTACCAAGAAAGAAAATCTAGGTTACAGATTGGAGGAATTCACCTTAGGGATAAAAACTTTAACTTGGCTGAAATAAGCTTTGTGGATTTGGTGAAAAAATACCCAAAATCACAAGAAGGGGAAGCGGCAATAAACGAATTGGAAAAATCTTATTTAGCACAAAATAAAATTGCTCAATTTCCAGATTTATTAACTTCTTTAGGAATAAAATATTCTCAGTCTAAACTGGATTCTACTTTATGGTATCCTGCGAATCAAGCTTACCTAAGTGGAGATTGCAACAATGCAAAAAGTGGATTTAATGCTTATTTAGAGAAAATAGAAAATCCAAAAAATTATGTTCCGGCTCATTTCTTCATTGCAGAATGTAACTATTTGGAGAAAGAATACGAAACAGCTTTATTCAATTACAACAAAGTAATTGAGAAAAATGAAAAGCATATGGTAGAAGCACTTTTCCATGCTGCTAACATCAATTACAGACTGAAAGAAAATGAAAAAGCAAATGCTTTATATTCTCAATTAGAACTGATTAATACGGATGAATTGAAAATTCCCGTAATGAACAGGGGACTTATGCTAACCCATTACAAGATGAATAATTATGCAAAAGCTTCCACTTATGCTGAGAAAGTATTGATGGATGAGCAATTATCTAATGGACAAAAAGAAGAAGCGTTAATGATAAATGCCAATTCTAATTATGAACTGGGAAACAATGCCAAAGCAGAAACTGTCTACAAAAAGGTCGTCAATCTATCTACTGATATCGACAAAGCAGAAGCTGGATATAAACTGTGTGAAATAACATACAAAGCTGGAGAATATAAACAAGCCGAAGCAGAAATTTTTAGTTACTTAAAACAAAAGCCTTCCTACGATTATTGGTTGGCAAAAGGATATATTTTATTAGCTGACTCGTATGTAAAGTTAGAAGATAATTTCCAAGCAAAAGCTACACTGCAAAGTGTAATCGATTATTACAAAAACAATGATGACGCGATAAAAACGATTGCTCAGTCTAAACTTGATGCAATAATTGCGGCAGAAGAATCTAAGGACAATCAAGATGAAGAGGATATTGAGATTGAAATAACAGAATAATGAATTATATTAAAAACATATCGGTATTTTTAGTGTTTATTTTGGCTATCGTAAATGGATTTAGTCAGAATGATACTATCATAGAAACAGCTGCAATTGGAACTGGAGACAGAATAATTAAGCCGACCAAAAAAACTCTGCTTACCCCAAAATTGATTGGAGATACATCAAAATCTCAGATAAAATCGAGCTTTTTATTTTATGAATACAAAGCAAATTCTGAGTTTCAACTACAGTCAATTTCACCAGCGAAATTAAAAATCATTGATCCTCTTGATAAACTTAAAAGAGGTTATATAAAAGGTGGGATAGGAATGTACACCACTCCTTTGGTTGAAGTATATTACAATTCTTTAAGATCTAAAAACAGCAGTTGGGGAATTCACGGAAGACATGTTTCGTCAAATTCTACTATAAAAGGAACAGGTTTTAGTGGGATGAGCGAGAATAAAGCGAGTGCTTTTTACCAGCATTTTTACAAGAAATTCTCGGTAACAGGAGAAATAAATTACGAAAGAAGCGGAAATCATTTTTATGGTTTCAATTCAGAAGACACTGTAATTGATAAGAACGATATTAAACAAGCTTTTAATAACATTGGAGGAAAAGTGAGCTTCTCTAGTTTTGATACAGACACAGGAGATATAAACTACAAAGGTTCTTTAGGCTACACCCATTATTTTGACAAGTATAATGCCTCAGAAAATAATGTCGTTTTAGATTTGAGTGCATCAAAAATGCAAAATAAAGAGATTTACGGAGTGGATTTTGGAGTGGATTTTAATAATTACTCTAGTATAAAGGGGCTTCCATTAGGAGGTGTTTGGAATTGGCCAATGAATGAAAATACTGTAAACAATACCCTAATTAAAGTTGTTCCTAACATTACTACTTCAGGTAAAAAATGGTACGCAAGAGTGGGACTAGGAATATTTGCTGATGTGAATGATAAAACAAGTTTCCATTTTTATCCCAATGCTGAAGCCAAGTATAGTTTTCATGATATTTTTGTTCCCTATATTGGAATTAATGGAGGATTGGAAAGAAACTCTTTTCGTTCGCTTACAAACGAAAACCCTTTCTTGTTGTCGCAAGTTACTTTGCAAAATACAAACACTCGATACAATGTATATGCAGGGGTTAGAGGAAGTATTTCTAATAAAGTTTCATTCAATGCACAAGTAGCAAGAAAAAGTGTTTACGGAAATGCATTATACTATAACGACACTACTTATTCCATTCAAAACAAAATGGATGTACTGTACGATTCTATGGATGTGACAGAAATAAGTGCTCAAGTAATGTATGATCAAACGGACAAACTAAGAGTGTATGTAAACGGAAAATACAGCTTTTTTTCGCCACTTAATCAAGAACATGTATGGAATACCCCAGCTTTGGATATTACTGTGGGAGGAATTTATGATTTAGCTGATAAAATTTTAGTTAGAGCTGACGCTTATTTCCTTGGAACCAGAAAAGCTAAATCTTTAGTCTATGTTGACGGAGCTGAAACTAATAGTGACAATACGTATTCGATAAATTTAAAACCTATTATTGATTTTAACTTAGGATTTGAATACCGATATAACAAATCGATTTCTGCTTTCTTAAATTTCAATAATATAATCAGCCGCAAATACCAACAGTATTATTTATATCCTGTTCAAGGAATAAATATAATGGGAGGAGCTACACTGAGGTTTTAATTAAGGTTAAACTTAATCAAAAATCTCGTCTCCTAATTCTGTTTGAATCTCAGTTGATTCTGTTTCGGCAACTTCCTCTTTTCCGCTCTCAAACAAACCTGGGAAGGCAAGCAATAAAGTAACTGCTATAATTAATATGACAAGTATGGAAAGGATAAATTTCTTTGACTTTTTCATTTAGTTTCTTATTCTATTTAGCTTTAAATATAAATATTTATTTGGTAATCTTGAGGAATGGAGACAAAATAGTATTTCTCTAGTTTTTAACTTAAAGGTATCTCATGTTTTATCTGTATTCTAATTTAGAAACAAATTAGAATAGTTAACTTTGTGGAACAAATAAGCAATGAAAAAAATAAAGGAAACTTGGCAGAAATTAAAACCTTACTTTGTAGATGCTTGGCAATATCTATTGATAATTCTACTCTTTATAATTGCAGCAATTTTTGTTTTATAAAAATTTAATAAATAAATGATTTCCGTACAAAAAATAACTTTTAACCCGTTTCAAGAGAACACTTATATCCTTTTTGATGAAACCAAGGAGTGTGTAATCATTGACCCAGGCTGTTACGAAGAACACGAGCAAGATGAATTGAAGAACTTCATAGATGCTAATGGACTAACACCAGTAAAACTAATCTCTACACATAGTCACATTGACCATGTATTGGGAAATAAGTTTGTGATGGAAACGTATGGAATTAAGTTACAAATTCACAAACTAGATTTACAAACTCTAATTTCTGTTCCCACTTACGCAGGAAATTATGGATTCACCAATTACCAAGCTTGCGAATCTCCCACTTCATTTTTTGAAGAAGGAGATACCATTACTTTTGGAAACTCAGAATTAGACATCCTATTTGTTCCTGGTCATGCTCCAGGACATGTTGTCTTTGTAGCCAGAGAAGAGAAATTTGTAATAAACGGAGATTGTCTTTTTTACGGAAGTGTGGGAAGAGTAGATTTACCGGGAGGTGATGAAGCTATTTTAGTTCACAGTATTAAAACCAAATTATTTACACTCTCAGATGAGTTTGTGGTATATTGTGGTCACGGTCCCGAAACTACGATAGGTTTTGAAAAAGCAAACAATAGATTTTTAAGATAAAGAAGAGCAAAAGGAATGATAGAAAAGAATAAAAAGGTTCATTATGCAGCCGAAAAAGCTGTGATTATTGGGGTAATTACGCAACAACAGTCGCAAGATGATGTGAAAGAGTATTTAGATGAATTGGCTTTTCTTGCAGAAACTGCTGGAGCAATTACGGTAAAACGATTTACGCAAAAAGTAGAATACCCTCACCCAAAAACATTTGTGGGAAAAGGAAAACTAGACGAAATAAGGCAATATATAAAATCCAATAGCATTGATTTAGCAATTTTTGATGACGAACTTTCGCCTTCACAATTGAGAAATATTGAAGCCATTTTGGAAATAAAAATACTGGATAGAAGTGCATTAATCCTAGATATTTTTGCAAGTAGGGCTCAAACTTCGCATGCAAGAACACAAGTAGAATTGGCTCAATATCAGTATCTTTTACCAAGACTTACCAAAATGTGGACTCACCTGGATAGACAAAAAGGGGGAATTGGAATGAGAGGGCCTGGAGAAACAGAAATTGAAACGGATAGAAGAATTATTGGCGATAAAATTTCACTGCTAAAAAAGAAATTAGAAAAAATAGACAAGCAAAAATTTACCCAAAGACAAAACAGAGGGAAAATGGTGCGAGTTGCTTTGGTGGGTTATACCAATGTAGGAAAATCAACTGTGCTCAACCTTTTAGGAAAAGAAAAAGTGTTTGCCGAAAACAAATTATTTGCCACTTTGGATACTACAGTTCGTAAAATAGTATTCCAAAATATTCCATTTTTATTGGCCGATACTGTAGGGTTTATAAGAAAATTACCTCACCAATTGGTAGAGTCTTTTAAGTCTACACTTGACGAAGTTCGTGAGGCAGATTTATTGTTGCATATTGTAGATATTGCACACCCTGCATTTGAAGATCACTATAACACTGTGAACGAAACTTTGAAAGAAATTGGCGCAATGGACAAACCAACTATCTTGGTTTTTAATAAAATTGATGCTTTTACGTTTGTAAAAAAAGACGAAGATGATTTGTCTCCTGTTCTTAGAGAAAATATCTCTTTAGAGGAATTGAAAAAGACTTGGATGGGAAGAATGAATGAGGACAACTGTATTTTTATTTCTGCCGTTAAAAAGCTTAATATAGAAGAGCTGAGAGAGAAAATGTATGCGCAAGTGAAAGAAATTCACATCCAAAGATTTCCATACAATGATTTCTTGTACCAGAATTATGAAGAACAGTAACTAAGTCACCCTTCGATACTCTCCCTATCGGTCGAACTCAGGGTTCGGAAAACAAAAACTGAGGGCTGAGTGTTTTTCTGAAAGAAAAAAGTATCGAAGTCCGACTTGAGAAAGATAAATGAAAAACCTAACCAAAATATCATTTCTATTCCTAGGTTTCCTCCTATTCACATTCTCCTGCAATACAACCAAAAACATTACAAAACCAGAAGAATCAACCTCCTTTCTCTCACAAGATAAACTGGGTAATATTTATCAAATTTCGGATATGAAAATCACGAAATACTCCAGTGATTTGAAACCAATTCAATCCAATTCAATTTTTAGTAACGGAACTATTTCTTCGTTCGATTCTAGAAATCCTTTGCAACTGATGTTGTTTTATAAGCAACAACAAGAAATTATTTTACTTGACAACACATTATCACAAACCAACAAAATTGATTTATTCTTTTTCGAATTAGTTGATTTGGCTTGTGCCTCAAACAGAGATAATTCTTTTTGGCTTTATTCTATTACAACACAATCTCTTATAAAAACTGACAAACAAGGAAAAGTCACCAATCGTTATAAAAACATTGCACAATTGGTACAAAAAGACATTAATCCTACAAAGTTGATAGAATATGAAAACTTAGTGTATTTATTTGACCAAAAACATGGATTTCTAAAGTTTGATTTGTTTGGAAATTATGTTGGAGCTATTTATTTTAAAAATGCAGAAAATTATAAGTTTAAAAACGATAAACTTTATCATAAGTCCGTCAATAATATATTTAGCTACAATTTAAAAAATTTCGAATCAAAATGGGAAGCTAGTTCGGTTGATGATTTTGATGATTACGAAATTTGTGATGATAAAATTATATTTCTAGTTGATGGCAAAATAATTTATGAAAAAATTGATCAAACCATAAAGCAGAATAATAAATAATATTTTAAACTAAAAAAGTCCCAAATTAAATAAATTTGAGACTTTCAATTCTGAATTTTAAATATCTTATTTGAATGCAGGTATCCCAGTAATATCCATTCCTGTAATCAATAAATGAATATCGTGAGTTCCTTCATAAGTGACTACCGATTCTAGATTTGCCATATGACGCATAATAGAATATTCGTTTGTAATTCCCATTGCTCCATGAATTTGTCTTGCTTCTCTCGCTACATCTAAAGCCATGGCTACGTTATTACGTTTTGCCATAGAGATTTGAGCTGTTGTTGCAGTTCCAGCATTTTTCATTTGCCCCAAACGGAAAGTTAATAATTGAGCTTTTGTGATTTCAGTAATCATCTCAGCCAATTTCTTTTGCATCAATTGGAAACTTGCAATTGGTTTCCCAAATTGAATTCTTTCTTTAGAATACCTAAGTGCAGAATCGTAACAATCCATTGCAGCTCCTATTGCTCCCCAAGCAATTCCATACCTTGCAGAATCAAGGCAGCCAAGTGGTGCTCCTAATCCCGATTTGTTTGGTAATAAATTTTCTTTTGGCACTTTCACGTTATCAAAAATAAGCTCTCCAGTTGCCGAAGCTCTCAAAGATAATTTCCCGTGAGTTTCAGGAGTTGTAAACCCGTCCATCCCTCTTTCTACAATCAATCCATGTATTCTTCCTTCTTCGTTTTTTGCCCAAACTACAGCAATGTCACAAAAAGGAGCGTTAGAAATCCACATTTTTGCTCCGTTCAATAAATAATGGTCGCCCATATCTTTAAAGTTAGAAAGCATTCCGCTTGGATTTGAACCATGGTCAGGTTCTGTTAATCCAAAACTTCCAATAAATTCTCCTGAAGCCAATTTTGGCAAGTATTTCATTCTTTGAGCCTCGTTTCCATAAGCATATATTGGGTACATTACCAATGAACTTTGTACAGATGAAGTAGATCTTAATCCACTGTCGCATCTTTCTAGTTCTTGCATGATTAATCCGTACGATATTTGGTCTAATCCTGGTCCTCCGTATTGCTCAGGAATGTAAGGTCCAAAACCTCCTATTGCAGCTAATCCTGGGATTACTTGTTTAGGAAATTCTGCTCTTTCATAATAATCTTCTATAATTGGGCTTACTTCTTTTTTTATCCACTCACGAGCCGAATCACGAATTAATTTGTGTTCGTCAGTCAATAAATCGTCTAAGTTGTAATAATCTGGTGCTTGAAACTGGTCCGTTTTCATTCTTTTGTTTTAACAGTTAGTTCCTCAAAAGTATAAAATTATACACTTAATAATTAAGATTAATTAGAAAGATTTAATACTTTATGTTTTTAATACAACATAAAAAATAAAAATATCGATTTAAATAGCATACTAGGACTTCTTGATAATGACAAAATAGAAAAAATGAGTAACCAAGCAGGGCTGAATAAAAATCAAACAGTGAGTGCTTTATCGGCTGTAGTGCCAACCTTATTGACTGCACTAAAAGGAAACTCCCAAAGTAAATTGGGACAAAAACAATTGGCAACAGCTTTAGAAAAAGATCATGACGGAAGTTTATTAGATAACCTATCTGGGTTTTTGGATAACCCAAAAGCAGTAAACGGGAAAGGAATATTGAATCACACTTTAGGTTCTAGAAGAACGAAAGTAGAAGGAATGTTGAGCCAGAAGACTGGAGTGAGTTCAGGATCTATGAGTAAGATTATGGAAATGGCTGCACCTCTTGTTATGGCTTATTTAGGTAAAGAGAAAAAACAAAGTAATGTTCAATCTAATGGAATTGGTGGTATGCTTTCCAATTTATTAGGAGGAATTGACTCGAATGGAGATGGAGTTGATTTAGGTGATATTGCTAATCTGTTTATCACTAAGAAAAAAGGAGGAATTGCAGGATTCATTGGTGGATTGTTGGGGAAGTAAACTAACCAAAAGAATACTAAAAAAGCAAAAGCTGAAAAATCGGCTTTTGCTTTTTTTATGGCATGTTTTTTGGTTTAGTTATTGAAAACACAAATGCTATGAAAAAAATTACTTTACTTACAACAGCCCTAATTTTAATCTTGACGAGCTGCACCAAAGAACGAATTGTTGATGTGATTATCCGATACGAAGTGGAAGCGACAAATCCAGATAGGACATTTTCCATTTTTTACGCAAATACCACTTTTGGTGAAGACGTAAAACGGGGTGTTTCTGCGACCTATTATTTTCAAGAATTCTCAATTCCAAGTGATGAAGTCCCTAAAGAATATTTTATGAGTGTAGAGTGTTTAGAAGATAGAGTTTCAAACTCAAATCAACTCATTACAACACGAATATACGAAGACGGTGTGTTACAAGTAGAAAGATTATCAGGAGGAACTAGCGATATCATAGAAGATAGAACCTATATTTCTGCTTTTTTACCCACAGGCATTAAAATGGAAGAATACTAATTAATTTAACTTTAAATAAAAGTTTAAAATGCAATACAAAGAAATCTATGTTGCATTTTTTATTTTAAAGAGAGAAATTCCTTAATTTTATAAAAAATAAACGAAATGGCTTTTAAAATAATGTTATTGGGCTCTGGAGAGCTAGGGAAAGAATTTGCAATTGCAGCAAAAAGAATGGGACAAACAGTTATAGCCGTAGATAGTTATGAAAATGCTCCCGCCATGCAAGTCTCTGATTTACATGAGGTAATTGACATGCTAGATGGAGATGAACTAGATAGAATTGTTGCTAAACATGCTCCCGATTACATTGTTCCAGAGATTGAAGCGATTCGTACCGAAAGATTTTACGATTACGAAAAACAAGGAATCACAGTTGTGCCAAGTGCAAAAGCAGCTAACTATACCATGAACCGTAAAGAGATAAGAGATCTTGCTGCTAAGAAATTAGGCCTTAAAACTGCGGCTTATTTTTATGCTACTTCCGGAGAAGAATTGAAAACTGCTGTAGCTAAATTGGGAATGCCTTGTGTTGTAAAGCCTTTGATGTCATCTTCAGGAAAAGGACAATCTGTAATAAAAACAGAAGAAGATATTGAAAAAGCATGGAAGTATGCAGTTCAAGGTTCTAGAGGAGATATTATAGAAGTTATTGTAGAAGAATTTGTTCCTTTTGATTCGGAAATTACCTTACTTACTGTTACTCAAAAAAACGGAAACACCTTATTTTGTTCACCAATTGGACATGTGCAAGAAAGAGGAGATTACCAACAAAGTTGGCAACCAGCAACTGTAGATAGTTCATTGCTTGAAATTGCCCAAAGAATGGCTGCAGAAGTTACTCAAGAATTGGGTGGGGCTGGAATTTGGGGAGTAGAGTTTTTCTTAACGAAAGAGGATGTTTATTTCTCTGAACTTTCACCAAGACCACACGATACCGGAATGGTTACTTTAGCAAACACACAAAATTTTAATGAATTTGAATTGCATTTTAGAGCAATTTTAGGAATTCCTATTCCAGAAATAAAACTACTACAAGCGGGAGTTAGTGCCGTAATTCTTGGAAAAGAACACGGAGAAAACCCTGTTTATGATGGAATTGAAGAAGTTTTGGCTCAACCAAACTCTGATATTAAAATATTTGGAAAACAAGTTACAAGACCATACAGAAGAATGGCTATAGCTCTAAGCTATGATAAACTTGGATGCGACATGAACGCTCTTATTGAGAAAACTAAAGAAGTGGCGAAGAGGGTGAAAGTGGATTAGATTGTTAATCTAATTAAGGTAATTGCTAGAAAAATAATTCCTATTTCTATCATAATTTAATTCTTCTTTCAATGTTATACTTTCTCTTTTCATCTTTTTTAGATTTAATTCAAAAAATTACATTTGAATTGGCTTAGTTCTTTTTTCTATACCAAAATTCTACTATAGGAATCAAAATGAAAAGCAAAAACTAACAGTTTATGACTTATGTTTTAGATAAAAATGAAATATCTATTTATAATTCAGCACATTAAAAATTAAAAACTGACATTAAATAATTCTCTTTTGTTTAAAATTATTTCCTGTATTTTACTTACAAGTAATCAAAAAATAAATTAATTTTGTGTTCTCAAACACTAGTTATTACTTAGAAAAATATTCAATGAAAAAAGAACTTTTTGAAACCAGACACATTGGTACTCTTGGAAACGATAGAGAATTAATGTTGAAAGAAATTGGAATTGACTCAGTTGATTCTCTAATAGATAAAACTATTCCTAGCAACATAAGGCTAAAAAATAATTTAAATGTTCCAGAAGCTCTTACCGAGTTTGAATATTTGAACTTAGTGAAAGAGATTGGTACAAAAAATAAAGTATTTAAATCTTACATAGGTTTAGGTTATTACAATACAATAGTTCCTCCAGTTATTCAAAGAAATGTTTTGGAAAACCCAGGATGGTACACTGCTTACACGCCTTACCAAGCTGAGATTGCTCAAGGCAGATTGGAGTCGCTACTGAATTTCCAAACTATGGTAAGCGACCTGACAGGAATGAGTATCGCAAATGCTTCTTTGTTGGATGAATCTACAGCTGCTGCTGAAGCAATGTCAATGTTATTCAACACAAGAAAAAGAGACCAAGTAAAAAGTGGAGCTGTTAAGTTTTTTGTTTCGGAAGATTGTTTCCCACAAACAATTGACGTAATAAAAACAAGAGCAAAAGGTTTTGGAATTGAATTATTCATTGGTAACCACAAAGAATTTGCAATCACTTCCGAATTTTTTGGAGCAATTGTTCAATATCCAGATTCTAATGGAGAAGTTCATGATTATAGAACTCTTGCAGAAGAGTTACACGAGCACAAAGCAAAACTAGTTGTAGCTGCCGATATATTAAGTTTAGCACTATTGACTCCTCCAGGAGAATGGGGAGCTGATGTAGTAGTTGGAAATACACAAAGATTTGGTGTGCCAATGGGATTTGGAGGGCCACACGCAGCTTACTTTGCAACTAGCGAAGAATACAAAAGAAACCTACCAGGAAGAATTATTGGAGTTTCTAAAGACAGACATGGAAATAACGCAATGAGAATGGCGTTACAAACTCGTGAACAACATATAAGAAGAGAAAAAGCAACTTCAAACATTTGTACAGCTCAAGCTTTATTGGCAAATATGGCAGCCATGTATGCTGTTTATCACGGTCAAGCCGGGATAAAAAGAATTGCAACTCAAGTTCATTCTTTAACTTCTATTTTGGCAAATGGATTGACTAAAATGGGAATGGAAGTAATTACAAACAATTACTTCGATACTATTTCTATCAAAACAGACCAAGCTGGTGAAATTTCTGCTGTCGGATTGAAACATGAAATGAACTTTTTCATGAAAAATGACACTACAGTAAAAATTAGTTTAAACGAAACAACTTCAATTACTGAGGTTAATGCTATTTTGGGTGTATTTGCAGAAGCAACTTCTAAAACTAAGGAAACAATTGAAGAAGCTAACGAAACCATTTCTTTTGATGATAAATTCAAAAGAACCTCTGAATTTTTAACTCATCCTGTTTTCAATATGTACCATACTGAAACGGATATGATGCGTTATATCAAGAAATTAGAGAACAGAGATATGTCATTGACACATTCTATGATTTCCTTGGGTTCTTGTACAATGAAACTGAACTCGGCAAGTGAACTGATGCCAATCACATGGCCAGAATTTGCTAATATTCATCCTTTTGTTCCTAAAGAACAAGCTCTAGGATATTACGAAATTATTGAAGAATTGGATGATTTATTGTCAGAAATCACTGGATTTGACAAAGTATCTATGCAGCCAAACTCTGGTGCTCAAGGTGAGTATGCTGGACTTATGGTGATAAGAGCTTACCACGAAAGCAGAGGAGACTTTAACAGAAACATTATGTTGATTCCTGCTTCGGCTCACGGAACAAACCCTGCATCTGCTGTAATGGCGGGTATGAAAGTGGTAGTTACCAAATGTGATGAAAAAGGAAACATTGACATAACCGATTTAAAAGAAAAAGCAGAAACTCACAGTGAAAATCTTGCTGGAGTGATGATTACTTATCCTTCTACTCACGGAGTATTTGAAGCTTCAATCATAGAAATGACCTCTTTAATTCACGAACACGGAGGTCAAGTTTATATGGATGGTGCAAACATGAATGCACAAGTTGGATTGACTAGTCCAGGAAACATTGGTGCAGATGTGTGTCACCTTAATTTACATAAAACATTTGCTATTCCTCACGGAGGTGGTGGACCAGGAGTTGGGCCAATTGGAGTTGCGAAACAACTTACTCCTTTCTTGCCAGGAAATCCACTAGTGAAAACTGGAGGGGAACAAGCTATTACTTCTATTTCTGGAGCTCCTTTTGGAAGTGCATTAATCTTGTTAATTTCTTATGGATACATTAAGATGTTAGGAGAACGAGGGTTGAGAAAATCAACTGAACATGCTATTTTAAATGCAAATTACATCAAAGCAAAGCTAGACAAACATTATAGTATTCTTTATCAGGGAGAGAACGGAACTGTAGCGCATGAAATGATATTGGATTGTAGAGATTTTAAAGCTAGTTCTGGTGTTGAAGTAGCAGATATTGCGAAACGCTTAATTGATTTCGGTTTTCATGCTCCCACAGTGTCTTTTCCAGTAGCAAATACCCTAATGGTAGAACCAACAGAAAGTGAATCGAAAGCAGAATTGGATAGATTTTGTGATGCAATGATTGCGATTAGAAATGAAGTGAAAGAAATTGAAGAAGGGGTTTACGACAAGGAAAATAACTTATTGAAAAATGCTCCTCACATACTGAGTGATGTAATGGAAGACAAATGGAAATTTCCTTACCCAAGAAAACAAGCTATTATGCCTTTGCCTTACTTGAAAGAGTTTAAATTCTGGGCTCATGTATCAAGAGTTGATCAAGGATATGGAGATAGAAATCTTATATGTTCTTGTCCTGGAATTGAAAATTATGAAATGGAGGAGGCGTAAAATACTCATCCATTCTTAGCATAAAGTCTTTAGTGCATTGTACCACATAGGATTGTACGCAGGTGAGGAAATTCATGAATGGTTTGTAAAAGAATATCCTAAAGCTTGTAAATACAAACTAGACAGTGGAAAAAGTTGTATCCGTTTCAAAAAAATGGCGAACATTCCTTTTGATTCAATTGGAGAATTAATTCGTAAATTTACGCCACAGCAATAGCTAGATTTGTAACCAACAATAAACAAACAATTTAAAAGTTCATTACAGTATGAAATCAATTGTAAAAATAGCTTCAATAATTTTAATCCTAATTGCAATTACCAATTGCAACAAAAACCAAGAGAGAGCTTTTTATCCCGCTCTGGATGTATACATTAATATTAGTTTACCTCAATACAATACACTACAAGTTCCCGGAGGATGGGCTTATGTAGCAGGTGGATTAAAGGGGATTTTGGTTTATGCAAAGGGAGGAAATGAATTCGTAGCTTACGATAGAAACTGCACTTATAACGAAGTAAATTCTTGTGGTACAGCAGAAGTAAATACGGATAACATTGTAGTAGATTGTCTTTGTGATGGAAGTCAGTATAATATATTTGATGGTGCGGTAAATAATTCCCCAGCTACTTTACCACTTAAAACCTACCAAACTTCATTTAATTCTGGAAATAACACGCTACGTATTTACAATTAATCTACACTTTTTAAATATCTATTTCTTGAGCTAAAAAGAAAGAAATTAGTTAAAAAAGCAAAGAAGAAAACTCCGTCTTGAGTTTCCAGTGTATCCTCAGAAATAAAAGACAACAGAGCTATACACAAGCAGATTAAATAAAAGTAATTTCTTTCTCTAAAAGCTGTTTTTACAGGATAAAGAACAAAAAACAAAAAGAATAATAGCCCAACCAAACCTAATGCAATTGTTGTAGATAAATATTGATTGTGTGAGCGTAATTGGTAGACTTTATCTAAACATTTTTTATTGGCTTCGTATTGTTTTTTAAATTCCAAAGGAACGTCTCCCGTTCCGTATCCAAAGAAAGGACTTTCTTGAATCATAGCTTTGCTTAATTTCCAGTATTGAAGTCTTTGAGCAAGTGAATTCCCGCCAGAATTTACTCCTTGAAAATACCCATCTATTTCAAACATCAACAAATGAATTCTAGAGACAATGTTGGAGTTGGCATGTAAATAATTTGGAATCTTGTTTTCTATATTTGTAATGTCTCTATTAGTTAACGTCAAAACTCCTTCTTTATCTTTTCTTAATCCTTTGGATGTTAAATATCTAATTAAAATGTACTTCGTTCCGTATTCATCCTCAACTCCATAATAAGGAACATCAGAAATGGAGTTCCACGAAGTTTCAAGCTCCTTCTCACACATATAATCGTTCGAATAATTTCCGTTGTCAAAGAAATAATAGACAGAGTCTATGTCGTAAGCATTGCCACTTTTGGTCGTTTCCTGTTTGTCAGAAACATCAAGTTTTACTGTATTGTAGGTGCTCAATAAGTTTTGTCCCATAATAAACCCTGAAATCAAAATTGGGGCAATCATAGCAAAACCATAAATGCTTTTTTTCTTAAAAAGGTAATAAAGTGAGATGAAGAATAAAGTCACAAATCCCAAAACAAGGCCAGTTGCGGACTCCATAAAAGATAAAAAATATAGAAACCAAAGGCTTGTAATTACACTAAATACTTTTTGAGGAATATTTTTATTAAATAATTTAGGAATTAAAAACAAACTCAGCACAATCATCATAGAAAACCTGATGTGAGAAATAAATTGAGAGATATCCCTTATTTGATTTACTTCTTTTTTGGCTGGGAGAATATCCTGATAAGCCAAAAACCCATACAGTGAACTAGCTAAAACAGAAAGAACAAACAGTCTAACTATTAAAAAATAATGCGGCTTCTTAAGCCTGTGAGTTGTACTGAAAATAACTGGAAAAACAAGCAGTGGGATTTTTATCCTTAAATCTTTAAATCCATAAGCAAAATCCTGAGTATGGATTAATCCAAGAAAAAAAACGACAAAAACTCCTGTAGAGAACAAAGCAACTCTATTATTGAAGAAAGATTTGAATTTGGAAATTAGCCCCCCTTCTAGAAGCCAATTTACGATTAAGGCTATTGTTCCTAAACTCATCAAAAACTTAGAAAAAGGCATTCCTATAACTATCAAACTCAAGAAAAACAGATGAGTCCAATAACCAGTAATATATGATATGAAGAGTTTTCCTTTTTCTAACATATTTATTCTAAGGCTTCAAAATTTTATCGTACTCTGCTTTATTTGTTAGTACCTCAATTGCTTTTAGTACATAATCATCTTTCATTAAGTCGTGTGTAATTTGACCTTCCTGAAAATAATACCTCCCTATTATTTCATTCTCAACCAACATGGTGATTTCATCCTTAAACTTTTTAAGGTCTCTCTTTTTATCAGGAGAAAGTGATTTCACCAAAGCATCAAACTCTTCTTTTGCTGCTTCATAATACTGCTCGTCTTGAGCTACTTCTTTCAACCTTTCTAGTGTTTTTTCTGACCCAGTAGTATAGTCAAAATCTTTGTTCAAAGCATAAAGTACGAACTTCTTGTACTCTTCATCCCCTAACTTATAATCTTTAGGAGAAGCTATCTCTTTGTTTTTGTAATAAAAATCGGTGGCAAAATCAAAAATAATATCCTTCGTAAGTAAAGCTGCACTTATGGACGAAATTGATTTTTCTTTCACTTCAATATCAGGAGTAATTCCCCTTCCGTCTGTTACTGGTCTTCCATTTTTTGTCTTAAAGCTTTGTACTAAAGAGTCAGAAATGTTTGTCCCTTTTCCTGTTGTATTTCTGTTCGAATAATCTAACCTCTGAATACATCTTCCACTTGGTGTGTAGTATTTTGCTATAGTCAATTTAATAATGGAATTATACTCCATGTCTTTAGTTTGCTGCACAAGTCCTTTCCCATAAGATTGGTTTCCAATAATAACAGCTCTATCCAAATCTTGTAAAGTCCCCGATACAATTTCAGAGGCTGATGCTGAGTTTCCATTGACTAAAACAACTAATGGGATTTTTAAATCTAGCGGTTTATTTCTTCCAAAATAAGTAAGGTTGTTTTGCTTAAGCCTTCCTTTTGTCTCCACAACTTTAGTTCCTTTCGGCACAAACATATTTACAATGTTTACCGATTCATTCAACAAACCCCCTGGATTTCCTCTTAAATCAAGAATTAAACTTGTAATGTTATTTGTATCAATTAATGCTCTAAATGCTTTCCCCAATTCAGAACTTGAAGTTCCCATAAATTGAGTTAATTTTATATAACCCACCCCATTAGAAACTTCATTAAAGTAAGGAACAGTAGGGATTGTTATTAATTCTCTAGTTACAGTAATTAGTAATAAAGTAGTCTCTTTAGTTCTTTCTACAGATAAAATTACGTCTGTCCCTTTTGCCCCTTTCAGTAAATCACTCACTTCGCTAGAGCGTTTTCCCTCTATAGATTTTCCGTCAATTTCTTTGATTAAATCACCCGCTTTTAGTCCAGCTTTTTGAGCAGGAAAACCTTTATAAGGATTTGTAATTTGCACAAATTCACCTTGCTTTCTTATCAGTGAGCCAATTCCTCCATATTGACCACTTTGCATCATTCTATAATCTTCTATGTTTGATTCTGGAATGAAATTGGTGTAAGGATCAAGTGATTTTAGCATGGCATCAATCCCTGTTTTCATTAATTCACCTGGATTAGTTTCATCTACAAAATAGAAGTTTATATTTTTATAAACTTCACTAAAAATAGTTAAGTTTTTAGATATTTCAAAAAACTCTTCTGTGTTTTCTTTTTGTGAAAACGCTCCAAAATTAGAAGTAATTAAAAAGATTAAAATGTATATATTTTTCATAGTATCAATAAATTATTAAGGAACTGGATCGTGTCCATGACCTCCCCAAGGATTACAGGAAGCTATTCTCTTTATTCCCAACCAGCCCCCTTTAATTGGCCCATGTTTTTTAATCGCATCTACCGTATACACTGAGCAACTTGGAGTATATCTGCAAGCAGATGGTAAAATTGGCGAGATAACGTATTGATAAATCCTTACAAGGAAAATCAATATGTAACTTAAAATCTTAAACATTTTGTTCCGTTAAACGGTTTAAAAGTACAATTATTTTCTGTTCTATCAATTCATATGGCGCGGGTTTATTGCCGAGAAATATAAAACATAAAATAAGTCCTTTGTTTTGTGATTTTAGAGAGTCGTAAAATTCATTTTTATGCAAACGGTAAGCCTCTTTCATTCTCCTCTTCATCAAGTTTCTGTTTACTGCAAGCCGTATTTTTCTTTTGCTTACGCTAACCATCATTTGTGCAGGAAATTTTTGATCGTCATTTACCGATTCTTTGGCTATGACCATAAAAGGAAATTCTGTAAATGTTATTTTATCCTTACCAGTGAACAAGAAATCAATCGTTTTCCTGTTGCAAAGCCTTTCTTCTTTACAAAATTTATTTTTCATAAGTCAGGTAAGATTTACTTTCCGTCCATATACATTTCGATTGCCTTCTTCATAGATGGAATCTTCGGCATTGGTGCCTCAACATCAATTCTTAAGCCTTTTTTTATAACAGCTTCTACTGTGGATTTACCCCAAACTGCAATCCTAGTTTTGTTTTGTTTAAAATCAGGAAAATTGTGATAAAGTGACTCTATTCCAGAAGGACTAAAGAAAACCAACATGTCATAATTTACATCTGCCAAATCAGATAAATCTGAAATTACAGTTTTGTACATGATCGCTTCAGAAAAATTAATGTCGTTACTTTTCAAAAGAACAGAAATACTTCCATTATGCTGAGCCGAAAGTGGTAAAATAAATTTTTCGCTTTTGTTCTTCACTATTAATGGCAAAAGATCATTGAATTGTGCTTTACCAAAACTGATTTTTCTTTTTCTATAGACAATGTATTTTTGCAAATACTTAGCAATAGTTTCGTTTGTGCAAAAATATTTCATTGTGTCAGGAACATCAAATCTCATTTTTTCTGCAATTCTAAAATAATGATCTATAGAACTTTTACTGGTTAAAATAACTGCAGAATGTTCTTTCAACTCTATTCTACTTTGTCTAAACTCTTGCGCCTCTATTCCTTCTACATGAATGAAATGCCTAAAGTCAACCTTTATTTTTCTCTCTGTAGCTAAATCAAAATAAGGCGATTTTGTTCCTTCCTCAGGTTTTGGCTGAGAAATTAAAATAGTCTTTAATTTTGTATCAATTGTCGTTGAACTCATATTATTATTAGTTAAAAGTGAATTTTAATAAAAATAGAATTGGTGTTATTTCCAAGGTGCAAATGTACAAAATTATATGAAATACAGAAATCAAGCTAGTTAAATAAATACTTATCCTAATCATTATTAAAAATACCGAGGACAACATAACCAACAAAACTAATACAGATAAATTAATAGGAGAATAAAGAGAAAACAAAATAAGTGGAAATAAACACACACTAAGTAATTCGTAATAAGAAAGTCTATGTTTTAAAAAAGACGACTCGGTATTAATTATTAATGATGAAAAAATGGTAAAACTAAGCACTTGAATTATATAAAAAAGAAACGCTCCAATAAAATTTTGTGCTAAATTAAAACTTCCTAAATACTCATTGGTAAGTATACTCAAACCTAATGTAACCAGTATTATTGATGAAATTTGAAGAAACAAATTACTTTTAGAAAAACTATAATTAGAGGTTTGATTGTCAAACTTCTTTCTATCAAGGCCTACTCTCGAGAGTATCTGTCTTAAATAATTGTCATTAGCTAATTTTATTATCACAAAAACAACTCCAACAAAAATTAATAGGTAAAGTAAAGCAACCGGAATATTATTCTTGTCCGTTGGGTTTAAAAAAAGGATTTGTAAAAAATTATTCAAAATATATACAATAAGGTTTTCGTAAATTTTATCAAAAAATAAATTTTACTCCTACAAAAATGCAGAATTTTACTAAAAAAACTATCAAATAATGGTACTATATTAATTCTTTTGCGTTTTTTTGCATATAATTTAAAAATTAAAGCTAATGTCATCATCTAATTACCAAACTCAAATTGATGAGTTTATGAATTATGTTAAAAATATCGTTCCTGAAGAGCCTGAATTTTTACAAGCTGTTCTTGAAGTTGCGGAAACTGTAATTCCTTATATTGAAGCAAACCCAAAGTATAAAAAAGCCAAAATTCTTGAGAGAATGGTAAACCCAGAACGTGTTATCATGTTCCGTGTACCCTGGCTGGATGATGCTGGTGAGATTCAAATTAACAGAGCGTATAGAATTGAGATGAATAGTGCAATTGGACCTTACAAAGGTGGTTTGCGTTTTCACCCTTCTGTAAACTTAAGTATTCTTAAATTCTTAGCTTTTGAGCAAGTATTTAAAAACTCACTTACAACACTTCCAATGGGAGGTGGTAAAGGAGGATCTGATTTTAACCCAAAGGGTAAATCAGACAATGAAGTAATGAAATTTTGTCAAAGTTTTATGTCGGAATTATGTCGTCATATTGGACCAAACACAGATATTCCTGCAGGAGACATAGGGGTTGGTGGAAGAGAAATCGGATTCATGTTTGGACAATATAAAAGGTTAAAAAATGAATTTACCGGGGTACTTACAGGTAAAGGAATTGAATATGGAGGGAGTTTAATTCGCCCAGAAGCAACTGGATACGGATGTGTTTATTTTGCTCAAGAAATGCTAGAAACTAAAAAAGATTCTTTTACAGGAAAAATAGTTGCAATTTCTGGATCAGGAAACGTAGCACAATATGCTTGTGAAAAAGTAATTCATTTAGGAGGGAAAGTTGTTACCATGTCTGATTCTGGAGGTTACATTTATGTTCCTGGAGGAATTCATTCTGAAAAACTTGCTTTCATAAAAGAACTTAAAAATGTAAAAAGAGGAAGAATCTCTGAAGTTGCAGAAAAATTTGATGGGGTTCAGTACTTTGTAGGTGAAAGGCCTTGGGGAGTAACATGTGATGTTGCATTACCTTGTGCTACTCAAAACGAATTGAACGGAGACGAAGCAAAAGGACTAATTGCAAATGGAGTGATGTGTATTGCTGAAGGAGCAAACATGCCAACTACACCAGATGGTGTAGCTGCATTTGAAGAAGCAAAAGTATTATTTGCACCAGGAAAAGCATCTAACGCAGGGGGAGTTGCCACTTCAGGATTAGAAATGTCTCAAAACTCATTGAGGTTTAACTGGACTCGGGAAGAAGTGGATGCTAAATTATTACAAATCATGAAAGACATTCATTCATCATGTGTAGAATTTGGAACAGACAGTAGTGGACATGTCGATTACGTAAAAGGAGCTAATGTTGCTGGTTTTGTGAAAGTTGCAGACGCTATGATGGCTCAAGGATTAGTGTAATCTAAGAATAATAAATTAAAAAAAGTCAGTAGTAAAAAGACACTACTGACTTTTTTATGGGTTATATTTTTGTTAAAACTCAGTATTTTTACTGTATTTAAATAATTTTTAAGTACATTTACTTATTAAAATCAAGCTTTTGTCTAAGATTAACGACAAAATAAAAGAGAGATTCATAAGCATACTCAAAAAATTCTTTTCTTCACTCTTATCTTCAGAAAAAAGCAGGAAATAAGTTTTTAATTAAAATGAAACAGATTATTTTACTCATATCACTAACTTTTGCTAGCTTAAGTTTCACTTATGACAAAGATTTTTCTGAGCCAAACGGAGAGACTACTGAATTCAAAAGTTATAGGAAACCTCAGTTTCCAGGAGGAGAAAGGATGTTGTCTCAATATTTGTTAAAAAGTATTACTTACCCTCAAGAAGCAATCAAAAAAAGAATTCAAGGAAAAGTATATGCCGAATTCACTGTTGAGATTGACGGAAGTATTTCAGGAGTTAAAATTTACAGAGGAATTGGTGGAGGTTGTGATAAAGAAACAATTCGAGTAATAAAAGATATGCCTAAATGGATCCCTGCCGAACAAAAAGGCAAAAAAATAAAAGTAAAACAAGCACTTCCTGTTCAGTTTTACCTTCCTCGAAAAAAAAGATAATACTTTTTTCCTTTTAATTTTCAAAATCCCCTTTAAATAAATACAGCCCTTTATTTTGTAACTTGGTGCAATAGTTGATTTGTAATAATTAAAACAACAACTATGAAACAAGTATTTACAATTCTCTTAGGTGCTTTTTGTTTTCAAACTATATTTAGCCAAGACCAACCAGGAGTGATTACAGTGAGAAAAGAAATAAAAATTGACTCTCTCTTTTGTATTGCTCCAATTATGCCTTCATTCAAAGGTGGAGATTCTCAATTTATGTCATTTTTAAACAAAAACATTAATTATCCAGATAGTTTAAGAGAAAAAGGAGTGACTGGCAAAGTGTATTGTAAATTTGTGATAGAAACGGATGGATCTATTTCAAATATAGAAATCATAAGGTCTCCAAACCCAGCTTTTTCTGAGATTGTAAAAAATGCTATTCTAAGAATACCGAATTGGAATCCAGGTATGCAAGAAGGAAAAAAAGTAAGAGTTCAATTTGTTGTACCCGTAAGTTTTAAGATAAAATGAAAAAACTAATCCCATTATTATTTCTTATACTTTTTGCTTGTATTGGCTGTTCCCAAAATAACACAAATCAAGAAATAAAACACATTTTTGTTACAGAAGAACCTGCCTCATTTCCTAGAGGAGAAGAGAAATTATTTTCATTCATTAAATTAGTAAAACACTATCCTGATTCTGCAAAAGCTAGAAGAATTGAAGGAAAAGTCTATGTTCAATTTGTTGTTAAAAAAACTGGAGACATTTCGATATTAAAATTCTTCGTTCACCTGACACTCTATTGAGCCAAGAAGCAATTCGAATCGTAAAACTAATGCCAAATTGGAATCCTGGAAAAAACTTAAGGGGAGATTCTGTGGATGTTAGAATGGTTCTGCCTATTAAATTTGAAATAAATCATGATGAGCTTTATAAAGTTTTAGAAACTCAACCTAAATTCCCTAGTGGTGACTCTAAATTATTTGAGTTTTTAGGCAAGTCAATAAAATATCCTGAACTAGACACACAAAACGGAATTAGAAGTAAATTTTACCTTGAATTTATTATTGAGAAAAACGGATCTCTTTCCAATCTCAGCCTTTTAAAAAATGAGAGTCAAGAATTTTATAAAAATATAGCCTTAGCATTTAACGATATGCCAAAATGGAATCCTGGCATACAAAGAGGAAAGCCTGTTAGAACAAAAATGGTGTTGCCATTTCGTGTTCATCTGAGATAAAGTATTATCTCATCCTGAATTGATTTCAGGATCTCACAAAGAATTCCATTAGCAATATTTCAATGAATAAAGATGCTGAAATAAATTCAGTATGACTTCTCTTTTACTATTCATTTTCCCATTAGCTTTTTATTCAATCATTCTGTATATTTACGTTTCAATTACTGACAGTAATTAAAATAATAAATAACAGCAAAATTTAGATATGAAATTACAAAGTTACGCTCAAGGGAAATGGGTAAATGGAGAAGGAGAAGGGAAATCCTTATACAATGCAATAAATGGAGAAGTAATTGCTGAAGCAACTTCAAAAGGATTGGATTTTGGTGATATGTTGACTTATGCAAGAGAAGTTGGTTCGCCTGCTTTACGTAAATTAACGTTTCACGAGAGAGGAAGAATGTTAAAAGCATTGGCCTTTCATTTACTAGAAAAAAAAGCAGAATTTTATAAAGTCAGTGCCTATTCTGGAGCTACAAAAATGGATTCATGGGTTGACATTGAAGGAGGAATTGGAAACTTATTTGCCAATGCATCTTTGAGAAAACAATTTCCAAACGAATCGTTTGCATTGGATGGAGAAATTGCTCCGCTTTCAAAAGGAGGAACTTTTATTGGTCACCATATTTTAACTTCTAAACAAGGAGTTGCAATTCATATTAATGCGTTTAACTTCCCTGTGTGGGGAATGCTAGAAAAGATAGCCGTAAATTTACTTGCTGGAGTACCGGCAGTAGTGAAACCTGCAACAATCACTAGTTACTTGACAGAAGCTGTTGTAAGAGAAATAATTGCTTCAGGAATTTTGCCAGAAGGTTCGTTACAATTAATTTGTGGATCGGCAAATGGAATTTTGGATCACGTAGAAAACCAAGATGTAGTTACATTTACTGGTTCGGCTACTACTGGAAAAATGCTTAAATCTCACCCAAGAATTTTGGAAGAATCTGTTCCGTTCAATATGGAAGCCGATTCACTTAACTGTTCTGTTTTGGGAGAAGATGCAGTTCCCGGAACACCAGAATTTGATTTATTTATAAAAGAAGTTCAAAGAGAAATGACTGCGAAATGTGGTCAAAAATGTACCGCTATTCGAAGAATTCTAGTGCCAGAAAAACTGGTAGAAGATGTTCAAATTGCATTAGGACAAAGATTGGCAAAAACAGTAATTGGAGATCCTGCTCAAGAAGGAGTAAGAATGGGAGCTCTTGCTGGACAAGAACAAGTGAAAGAAGTTACAGATAGAGTAAATCAATTGGCAAAAAGTCAAGAAATAGTATTTGGTAGTTTATCAAGTTTTGAAGTAATTGGAGCCGACAAAAATAAAGGAGCGTTTTTCTCTCCTATTCTATTTGTTAATGACGATCCGTTTAATAAAACAGATGTGCATAATTTAGAAGCTTTTGGTCCAGTCTCTACGATAATGCCATACAAAACAATTGAAGAAGCCATAGAGCTTGCCAAAATGGGGAAAGGTTCTTTAGTTTGTTCCATTATAACGGGAGATAATCAAATTGCAAAAGAATTTGTGTTAGGTGCAGCTGCACTTCATGGGAGAATATTAGTGTTGAACGCAGATTGCGCTAAAGAAAGTACAGGACACGGTTCGCCAATGCCACAATTAACTCACGGAGGACCAGGAAGAGCTGGAGGTGGGGAAGAAATGGGTGGAATGAGAGGCGTGAAGCATTACTTGCAAAGAACTGCTATACAAGGCTCGCCAACTACTTTGACAGCAATTACAAACCAATACCAAACTGGTGCGGAATTCAAACTGGATAATGTTCATCCTTTCCGTAAGCATTTTGAAGAACTAGAAATTGGAGAAACTTGGATTACTGCCAAACACACAGTCACAGAAACAGACATTGTAAATTTTGCTAATGTAAGTGGCGATAATTTTTATGCACACATGGATGTAACTTCGCTTGAAGGAACAATCTTTGAAGAACGTGTTGCGCATGGATATTTTATCCTTTCTAAAGCTGCCGGATTATTTGTAGACCCTGCTAAAGGACCTGTATTACTAAACTACGGATTGGAAGAAGCTAGATTTGTAAAACCTGTTTATGTAGGAACAACAATTGGAGTGAAATTCACTGTGAAAGAAAAAATTGAAGGAGAAAAAAGAGATGAAGAAGACATTGCAAAAGGAATTGTGAAATTCTTGGTTGATGTGTATGATCAAACAGGAGAAACGGTAGCAATTGCTACTATTTTGACAATGGTTAGGAAAATTGATCAGAGTAATTAAGTCTTTTGATTTGGGTTCGGAGGTAAAGTCACCCTTCGAGACATTTTGTTCCTGAAAAGGAACAAAATCCTCAGGGTTCGGGTTTTTACAAAACTGCGAGCTGAGGGTTTTTCTGACAGGAAAAATGTCTCGAAGCGCAACTTAACTGATTAACTTAAAATAACACGTGTCATGCTGAGCTTGTTTCAGTATCTTTATTCATTGAAATATTACTAATAGTAATATTTTTATACTCGTGTAATATTCTCTGTTAGATTCTGAATCAAGGTCAGGATAACTTATAGAAAAAATAACTAAATCTTATGCAAGAAAAAAGATGGACCTTAACCCCAAAAAGCACCAAATCCACAAAGGAATTGGAAGAAAAACTGGGGGTTGATAAAGAACTGGTAGAACTTTTACATCAAAGAGAGATTTATACTTTTGAGGAAGCTCAAGATTTCTTTCGCCCACAAATGTCTCACATTCACGACCCTTTGTTGATGAGAGATATGGATAAAGCTGTTGATCGAGTTTTTGAGGCTTTTGAAAAAGAAGAAAAAATATTGGTTTACGGAGATTATGATGTGGACGGAACTACTGCCGTTTCCTTAATGTACACTTTCCTGATAAAACATTATAAGAGCGTAGAATATTATATTCCAGATAGATATACCGAAGGTTACGGGATTTCTTACCAAGGAATAGATTATGCTGCCGACAATGATTTTAAATTAATAATTGCGCTAGATTGTGGGATAAAAGCCATAGAAAAAGTAAATTATGCTACAGAAAAAGGAGTGGACTTTATTATCTGTGACCACCATAGGCCTGGAGATGAAATACCTAAAGCAATAGCTGTTCTAGATCCAAAGAGAAAGGATTGCAACTATCCTTACAAAGAATTATGTGGCTGTGGAGTTGGTTTCAAATTGGTGCAAGCGCTTAATCAAGAATTAGGTTATGAGTTCTCTGACTTAGAAGAATATTTTGATTTATTGGTCGTGAGCATTGGTTCTGATATTGTTCCTGTGACTGGAGAAAATAGAGTGTTGGCATTTTTTGGATTAATGAAAATAAACCACAGCCCAAGGAAAGGAATTGCAGAGATTTTGAAACTATCGGCACTAAAAAGAGACTTAAATATTACGGATGTAGTATTTATTGTTGGCCCAAGAATAAATGCTGCTGGAAGAATGAAATCAGGTATGAATGCAGTGAAATTATTAGTTTCTGAGGAAGATGGAGCTGCCAAAGAATTAGGTGAATTTATTGAAAGTGAAAACAAAGCACGTAAGACTTTTGATAAATCCATTACCGAAGAAGCGCTAAAAATGGTAGAAGAAAATGAAGCGTTTCTTACTGCTAAATCTTGTGTGCTGTACAGTGAAGACTGGCACAAAGGTGTGATAGGAATTGTGGCTTCGAGAGTGATAGAAACCTATTATCGTCCAACTATTATTTTGACCGAAAGCAATGGAAAAGCAGCAGGATCTGCTCGTTCTGTGCAAGGGTTTGATGTATACAATGCGATTGATGAATGCTCCGATCTATTAACACAATTTGGTGGGCACATGTATGCTGCAGGAATGACAATGCCGATTGAAAACGTAGATGCTTTTAGAGATAAATTTGAGGTAATTGTCTCTAAAACAATTACAGAAGAACAACTTACGCCAGAAATAAAGATTGACGAAGAAATTTTACTAGGGAAATTAAAGTCCAATAGTGGTCAGAAATTTCCTAAATTTTATAGAATAATAAAACAATTTGCTCCTTTTGGTCCACAAAACATGCATCCGCTTTTTGTGGCAAAACAAGTGAAGGCAAAATATTCTAAAATTGTAGGGGAAACTCACCTTAAATTATCAGTTTACGATCCAGATTTTCCTGATTTTTTATTAGACTGCATAGGTTTTGGACTTGGAGAATACTTCAATGACATAAAAGACAATCAATCATTTGATATTGCCTTTGTAATAGAAGAAAATACCTGGAACAATAACACAAAACTACAACTGAATCTTAGAGACATAAAAATTACAACTTAATATTATGAAAAAAAGACTTTTAGCATTGTTGCTTTTATCGAATTATACTTTTGCTCAAGAAGCATTTGACAGTCAATTTATTTTTGGTATCCATACAGGAATTACTCAAGGGAAAAATGAAATTAAATTTGTAGACCAAAATAATTATCACGTAAAAAGTTTATACGAAAATCAAATTTCATTCATAGAATTTTCTCTTTCTTCTACTGATTATTCTAGTCTAGAAGGGAAATACTTAAAAAATGCTGGAAACATTTCTTGGAAATATTTTTATCCCGTTTATTCCACAGATTCTATAAGAACAAAGTTTTCTGGATACTTATTTGGAATAGATGTTTATGGAATTAATTTTTTGCCGAAAACGAAATGGATAGATTTTGTGATCAGTACAGGCTTTAACATAGGAAGTAAAAAAGTGAGAATTGATAGGGATGTAAAATATAAAAACTGGATTTTTGCTCCAAGAATTTCTTCTGAACTGAGATTTATTGTAAAGCAAAAATTTGCTGTTTCCGTGAAAGCAGAAACTCAATATGACATCACAAAAGGCAGGTTCAAAAACAAGAAAGGAGATGATATTTTAAATCTTGATGGCTTTAAATATCATCCTATAATGATTTCTGGTGGAATTGGTTGGTTTTTATAATACGCCATTAAACCCAAACCATAAACTCTTTAATAGTATTGCTCTCGTCTGTTCCTCTATTTTATGAAAACCAAATAAGAAACATAACCTAGCCACTATTGCGTTAAGTAATATTTTCATGCCTTAATTCTTTTGGTATAATCATCTATTCACAAAAGTTTTAATCATTAAAACATAAAGAATAACTGTAACTAACTCTAATTAAGAAAAATTAACACTATATTTGATTGGTTTTCAGCATTTAATTAAAATAAATAAAGCCTTACAATTTTTGCTTCAAGAAAAGTTTTTTTTGTTAGTTACCTTATTAATTTCTTAATTTTTCGGTTTTTCCCTACAACATATGGGGCTGCTAATTTGTACAATTCCATTTTGCTTTATTTATTATTTTTATTCCCGTCCTCCTGCAAATAAAAAAAGATCATTTACCAACACAAGAAATTAAAAAACACACATTATGATTCCTTTATCTGATATAATCAGGGGTATGAGTTTGGAAGAACAAGGAAAGTTTGTGTCTTTTTTAAAAAAAAACAAGCAGAATCCCGATTCTCAAAAACTTAAGCTTTACAAACTCATAAAAGAGGAAAAAGTGAACCCTAAATTGATTTCAGTAAAACTTTACGGGAGCGATCATAAGGCAGCATATCATCAACTGAGAAAACGCTTGTTTGGAGAAATAGTAGATTTTATTGCAAACGAAAGATTCAATCAGGAAGAAGGAAATGTCCTAGAAATAACCAAACTAATCTTAACTGGAAAATACTTAATAGAAAGTAAGAATTACAAAATAGGATTTAAACTACTGGATAAAGCAGAAAATAAAGCCAAAGAAGATAATGACGTGATTGCATTGGCTGAAATTTACAGCTTGCTCGTCCAGTTTTCGCATTATAATTCTTCAATAAATCTAGAGGATACAATTATAAAATTAAAGAAAAATCGAGAGCTACTTATTCAGGACTCTAACCTAAATTTGGCTTATGCCACTGTGAAAAAGACGCTAGAAGAAACTAGATTAAAAGGAATTCCTATTGAGATTGAATCCATCCTTGATGAAGTTTTTACTCGGTTCAACATCACAGAAGAATCTGGATATAATTACAAAACCCTGTACCAATTGATACAAATTGTATCGGCAAGTGCAAACATTACAAAAGACTATTATCAAGTTGCTCCTTTCGTAACAGAACGCTACAAAATAATTGCAAATAAAGATGAAGAAAATACCCGCTATGTGTTTTCCCATCTTAAGTTGTTATATTTCATTGCAAATATCTTTTTTAGAGAGAAAAAATTTAAAAACAGCAATTTGTACTTAGAAAAAATGAAATCTGTGATTGATAGTTCTAATAAAAAGTACGAAAAAATATTTGGAATAAAAATGAATGTGCTTTCTGCACTTAACAATAATTATTTAGGTAAAAAAGAGGAAGCAATTGTTGTCATAGAAAAAGCTATTTCGGGTACAAAAGACACAAAAAACAAAGATTATTTGGATGCCATGGTCGTCTCAAGTATGATAAATTTTCAGCAAAAAAATTACCGAGAAAATCAAACTATTTTCTCTAAACTGAATGCTACAGAAAATTGGTATAACAAAACTATGGGAGCAAATTGGGTAATGAACAAAAATTTAATCGAAATTCTCACTCACATTGAATTAGATAACATTGATTATGCAGACGCTAGGCTAGAAAGTTTTTTATTTAAAAACCAAGAATACTTGAAACAAGATACGCGCGCAATGGTGTTTTTAAAATACTTAAAAACAAGTTATACACATCCCGAAAAGCTAAAAACAAAGGAATTCATGGATGGTTTTTACAATTCTGTAGAAATAAAATCTGCTGCTAGAGAGGATATTTACATCATGAGTTTCTTTGCCTATCTCAAATCCAAAATGATGGGAACAGATATTTACGAAACAACCTTGAAATTTTTTGAAAAACCTTGATAAAGTAAATGTTCAGTTTTTGCCCTTTTATTTAGAATAAAATTTAGAAACCTCATCTAAATTTTTCCTTTCAATATCTGGAACATACGCTTCGGTAACGGGATATCCAACTGGCAAGAGTAAAAAAGCTCTTTCATTACTTGGCCTTTCCAATAATTTTGTCAAAAAATTCATAGGGCTTGGAGTGTGAGTCAAAGTGACTAGACCAGCTTGATGAATTGCTGTAATCAACATTCCGCAAGCTATTCCTACGGATTCATTCACGTAATAATTTTGTAGTTTTTCTTCTTCCTTGCTTAAATCATAAGGCTTTTTGAACACAATTATCAAATAAGGAGCAATCTCCAAAAAAGGTTTAGAATGATTAGTTCCCAAAGGTTTTAAATCATTAAGCCATTCTTTACTCATTCTTCCTTCATAACTTTTTCTTTCTTCCTCTTCGGCTGCTTTTCTTATTTGTGATTTCAACTCTGCAGATTCTATCACACAAAAAAACCAAGGTTGTTTATGAGCTCCACTTGGAGCAGTAGAAGCTGTTTTTATAATGTTTTCTATCACAGACTTAGGAACTGGCTTATCAGAAAAATCTCTCACACTTCTTCTCCAATCCATTTCTTGAAAAAAAGATTCTGATTTTTCTTCAATATTTTTCACTTTTAAATAATCGGAATACAAAATGTGTTTGTGTCCGTCTATAATTTTATATTTTTCGTTTGCCATGAAATAAAGTTAACTAAAAAATTAAGGAAGGTGGTTCTCAATAAATTCTTTCATCCCTTTAGAAGCAATTTTTGAAATAACCTCCACCCTACCCGAAGATTGAATACTCGGCTTAGGGTCGATATAAAAAACAGAGCATTCTGTTCGTGCATAATCCATTAATCCTGCAGCAGGGTAAACTTGTAACGAAGTCCCAATCACTACAATCACATCTGCGCTTGTTACAATACCTATAGCTTTATCCATCAAAGGAACTTCTTCTCCAAACCAAACAATGTGAGGTCTAAGCTGAGAACCCTTTTCGCATTTATCTCCCAAATTCAAATCTTTTTCCCACTTATAAATTAAATCAGGATGAAGTGTACTTCTTACTTTTCTTAACTCCCCGTGCAAATGCCAAACTTCAGTATTTCCTGATCTCTCATGTAAATCGTCCACATTTTGAGTAACAATAGAAACTTTATAATCTTTTTCCAGCTCAGCAATTAATTGATGTCCTGAATTGGGCTCTACTTCAAACAATTGTTTTCTACGGGCATTATAAAACTTCAAAACCAAAGCTGGGTTTTTCTCAAACCCTTCGGGAGTTGCCACGTCTTCTATCGCATGATTTTCCCACAATCCATTAGAGTCCCTAAAAGTAGAAATCCCACTTTCAGCACTCATTCCAGCGCCTGTCAAAAATACCAAGTGTTTTTTCATGGTTGAAGTTAAAAAATTGAAGTTGTTTTATCTCAAACAATAATGAAATTAATTCTATATCTTAGCGAATCAAAACATAGATAAGCTAACAAATGAATCGATATAACCCTCTATTTATTGTTCTATTATTATTTGTAGCAGAGAACATTAACGCCCAACAGCTATTCCAAAAAAAATACGAAAGTACGAATGCTAGCAGAGCGTATTCTGTAGACTTAACCAAAGATGGTGGTTTTATACTTGCCGGTTCTTATGATGTTTCTGGTTTACTCAGTGCAGAGTATTATGTGGTAAAACTAGATGCCAATGGAGATACTTTGTGGGCAAATACTTATGGACCAACAGTAGATACTACAATTACAAGCAATAGAGATGGCGCAGGAAATGAAGCGTATAACGTCATTCAAACTTTTGATTTGGGTTACATGGTTGTGGGAGAAGCTCATGCTTTTGGATCTGGATCTTCTGATATTTTTGCACTTAAACTTACTACAACTGGAGATACAGCTTGGACCAAAACTTATGGTGGAATAAATTCAGACTACAGCTATAAAGTAATTCAACTTGCAGATAGTGGTTATATTTTATCGGGTTACACAGAAACTTATGGCTCAGGAATAAGAGATATTTATGTGTTAAGAATAAATAAGTTGGGCGACACATTATGGGCAAAAGCTTACGGAGGGAGCGGAATAGATGGCTCAAACGATATGGTACAAACACAAGACGGTGGATTTGCAATAGTTGGAAATACATTTAGCTTTGGCGAGGGTGTATCAGATGTTTATGTTATAAAAATTAATGCTTCAGGAGCATTACAATGGGCAAATGCTTACGGTGGCCTCTTAAATGATTTTGGAAACGCAATTACAGAAACTAGCGATAGTGGATTTGTAATATCCGGCTCTACAGAAAGTTTTGGCTCTGGACAAAGAGATATTTATATCCTGAAAATTGATTCTATTGGTAACTTAATCTGGTCTAAAGCCATGGGTGGGTCAGAAAATGAATCTGGGAAATCTATCCTAGAACTTCCTAATAAGGACATTGTAGTATTTGGCAACACCCGAAGTTATGGAAAAGGGTTTGAAGATTATTACCTCATAAAACTAAATTCTTTGGGAGATACAATAATGACAAGAACATACGGAGGAACCTCTATAGACTTTGGTGAATCTATAAAACAAACTATCGATAAAGGATTTATCATGGCGGGCTACACAAATAGTTTTAACACTTGGAATTATGATATTTACCTAGTAAAAACAGATAGCCTTGGAAATAGCGGTTGTCATCAAAATTCAACCTCTACAATTGTTGTAAATCCATTAACGGTAAAAACAACTACTGCTTCTAGTGAAAGTTCCGGTTCTGGAATCACAAACCCAATTCTCAAAATTGGAAATACTTTAACCAAGCCTATTAATGTTTGTAGCATCAATTCAGTTTATGAATTAACAATTAATAATGAATTGATTATTTACCCTAATCCAACTAGAAATTACTTCTCAATTCACGACAAAAACAACCTTCCGGACAAAAACTTTACAATTTTAGTGCTTGATATTCAAGGTAAATTAATTCAGCAATTTATCCTGAATAAGGAAAATACACAGATAGACATCTCTCATTTAAAAAAAGGAATCTATTTTGCCAAAATTGAAACCTCAATTGGAGTAATTACAAAAAAAATAGTAAAACATTAACTCCTACTTTTAGAGAGCTTAAGCGGAAGTTACTTCTGTTTGTTGATTTTTCAACTTTTATTAACTATTTTCACATAAAATTATTAAAACATGAAAAAAATTGCATTTAGTATTTTGTCTTTATCTCTACTTATGGTAGCCTGTAAAAAAGATAAAGTTGAAGAAGAAGAAGAAATGTGTACTCCAGACTCTGGCCTCGTAACTCAGTTTTATAGCTCTCTAGGCTCTACAAATACTCCGGGCTATACAGTAATAGCAGATGCAACCGACCAAGTCATTACTCCTCAAGATTTAGATTTTCATCCAAATGCGAGTAGACAAAATGAATTATGGATATTAAATAAAGGAACTCAAAATTCAGGTAGTTCTACTGTTACAATTAGTAATGCCGGCCAAACAAGCCAAGTAACTGACAGAAGAATAGATGGAAATGCATGGCATTTTATGTCCTTATCAACTGCTATTGCTTTTAGTCCCGAAAATGAAAATTTTGGTACTTCACCGGGTGTTTATGATGCCAACCATAATGGAGGTGCTCCTTTTACAGGTCCTGCACTTTGGTCAAGCGATATGAGTGTCTATGCGCGTCCTTCTGGAGGAAATGGAAGTCACTTAGATATGCTTCACGAAAGTCCTTATTGCATGGGAATTGCTCACGAAAAAGACAATGTTTTTTGGGTTTTTGATGGAAATGCTGGTCAGATTGTGAAATATGATTTTAAATCGGATCACGGTCCTGGTAATTCAAATCATGATGATGGTCAGGTAGATAGATACATTGATATCTCTGTTTCTAGAAAAGCTGGAGTTCCTAGTCATATGGTGATTGATAAAGAGTCAGGTTGGTTATATATTGCTGACACTGGAAATAAGAGAATTTTAAGAATGAGAATAAATTCCGGAACAAAGAAAAGAGATTTACCTCTTCTTTATGAAGTACTTGCACAAAGAAGAGAAATGGAAAACCCGGAATGGGAAGTGTTTGCAGATACTGATTTAGTCGATCCTTGCGGAATTGAAGTAATAGGAAATAGATTGTTTGTAAGTGACAACTCTACAAATAAAATAATTGCTTATCGTTTAGATACGAAAGAAGAACTAGCTAGAATTCAAACAACAGCTACGAGTATTAAAGGAATAAAAGTTGGCCCAGCCGGAAAACTTTGGTATGTAGATTATTCTTCAAATAAAGTAGTTAGAGTAGATCCTGTTTAAAAAAAAATTTGAATAAACAAGACAAGAAGGAAACATTTTTATCTTTAGAATCAACTCCCAAAAAAATTATTTTTTTTTTGGGGGTTATTCTTTGTATAACAAATTATGTTACTCCAGCTCTTGCTCTATTAATGGGAGTTTTAATAGCTCAATTTATTGGCCATCCCTATTCTAGTAAAAATAGTAAAGCAAGTAGTTATTTATTAAAAACATCAGTCATTGGCTTAGGGTTTGGATTAAATATGACTACTGCACTTCAGGTTGGGAAAGACGGTTTTATATTTACCGTAATTTCCATAGTCAGCATCTTAATATTTGGATTTCTATTAGGTAAATTATTTAAAGTTGAACGAAAAACTTCCTACCTTATCTCTGCAGGAACAGCTATTTGTGGAGGAAGTGCCATTGCTGCTATTTCACCAATTATTAACGCAAAGGAGAATCAAATTTCCATTGCTTTGGGGACTGTGTTTATCCTAAATTCTGTTGCGCTTATTGTTTTTCCATACTTTGGAACAACATTAAGTTTGTCTCAAACCCAATTTGGTATGTGGTGTGCAATTGCAATTCACGACACAAGCTCTGTTGTGGGAGCAGCAAGTACTTATGGAGATGAAGCACTAACAATTGCTACGACAGTAAAATTAGCAAGAGCTTTATGGATAATTCCTCTAGGATTTTTATCCTCATTTATATTCAAAACAAAAGGAAGTAAAGTGAAAATTCCTTACTTCATCTTTCTATTTATTCTTGCAATTATATTAAGCACTTACGTCCCATTTATCGAGGATTATAAGGGGATTATTGTAGAAATCGCCAAAAAAGGATTAACGCTTACCTTATTTTTAATTGGTTGTGGATTGAATAGAAGCTTAATAATAAATGCTGGGTTAAAACCAATTATTCAAGGAGTTATATTGTGGGGATTTATTTCAATAGCCGCATTATGGACAATCTTACACTTTTATGACTGATCTATTTCAACTTTCTGTTTTTAATCTTATCTTAAACTTTACATAAAAAAACTATGATGTCAATTTATAAAATCACTCTAATTATATTGCTGTCCGTTTCATTGATTCAGTGTAAAACTCAAAAAGAACAAAAAAAAGCTGAAACAACTGAAAACGAAGACCATGATCATAGCTCTCATTCTCATGGAGATGAAAGTGAACATCCATATATGGCTTCGATTACAGAGGCAGACACAATGAAAGCGAATGGATTTAGTGTACTCTATTTTTCATATTTTAAACTGAGAGATGCGCTTAGTTTAGATAATAATAATAAAGCGGCAGATTATGCAGGTTCAATGTATAGAGCTGTCAACACAATTGACACTACTGGGTTTTCTAAAGAAACTAAACAAGCTTGGCAAGCGAGAAGAGGACTAATCATGAAAAGCGCCATAAATATTGCAAATTCTGCAGATAATTTAGAAATGCAAAGGTCTCAGGTTTCACAACTTTCATTGAACCTAATGGAGCTAATGAAAACAAGTAAACAAGAAAACCTTGTTTATCTTTTACATTGTGCTAGTTCCAACAATAAAAAGGGAGGTAATTGGTTATCGTTAGAAAATAATATATTCAAAAATCCTTTTCAGAATAGTAATACTAAAGAGCCATGTGGGTTTTTGATTGAAACTATTGAATAATTAGCTCTTTACAATATAAAAAATAATGGCCGTTAATCTAAATAAAGACACTAAAAATATATTAAATAATTCTCGTAAAAACTTCGTTAATTATAATGAAGCCGAATATTCGGCTAAATCAAGAATTTTTGATGAATATCCATACTCATTATCATACCAGGAAACCACTTTGATAAAATTTTCAGTTAAAGCAACTCCAGCATTCGAATCGAATACAGAAGTATGTGTTTCACCAACAAAATCTTGAGAGACGACCAAATCTTCTGTATAACCTAGTATTCCTTTTAGTTCATTTTCAGAAGCATCTTTCATCACTTTACAAACTTCATCATAAGTTGCACTTTTACGAATGTTAACAGTTAAATCTATTACCGAGACATCCATTGTCGGAACTCTGAAAGCCATACCTGTCAGTTTGCCATTCAAAGAGGGAATAACTTTCCCTACTGCTTTTGCTGCTCCTGTAGACGATGGAATAATATTATGAAGAGCGGATCTTCCGCCTCTCCAATCTTTTGAAGATGGGCTATCTACTGTTTTTTGTGAAGCTGTAGTGGCATGTATTGTTGTCATTAAACCGTCAATTATTTCAAAGTTTTCATGCAGTACTTTCGCTATTGGAGCTAAACAGTTTGTTGTACATGAAGCATTTGAAAAAATCATATCTGAAGCTTTCATCTTTTTATTATTTACGCCCATTACAAACATAGGAGCATCATCTGATGGAGCCGAAATAATTACTTTCTTAGCTCCCCCCTTTATGTGACTTTGCGCTTTGTCTAATGTTTTAAATATGCCTGTACATTCAATAACAAAGTCTGTATCTACTTCATCCCATTTTAAGTTTTCTGGATTTCTTTCAGCAGAAACTCTTATTTCTTGTCCATCAATAATTAGTTTGCCGTTCTTTACATCCACTTCGCCTTCATATCTTCCATGAACTGAATCAAATTTTAGCATATAAGCCAAATAATCTACATCTAATAAATCGTTAATCGCGACAACTTGAACATTATCTCTTTGTGCAGCTATTCTTAATACTAATCTTCCTATTCTACCAAAACCATTAATTCCTATCTTAATCATAATCTTATTTTTTGAATAATAACGTATTAGTAATTCTTATATTTCTCTTTTAAATTTAAACTATCTGACGAACAATTATTATCAAATTAAAAGATTAAATATAATGGAGCCTCTTCAAATAACTTATTGTTAAATGTACAATAAGTTATTTGAAAATAAAGAAGTAAACTAAAAAAAATTAAAAGCTCAATAAACTAAAGTCCTATTTTCTCAAATTGATTAACTTATTAATTTGAATAATAAATTAGAATTTGTAGTTTTATATATTAAACCTACTATTGCAATTCATTGTTACAATTTGATTAAACTATTTACTCTTGGAAAAAAACCTAAAAAAATATTTTACACTGGCCGTCTCAATTGATTGTGTCGTTTTCGGTTTTGACGGAAAAGATTTAAAAGTCTTATTAATCAAAAGAGGTGAAGTTCCTTTTAAAAATTTTTGGGCCTTACCTGGAGACTTAATGAAACCTGATGAAGATTTGAATGTCTCTGTAAATCATATTTTAAAAGATCTTACTGGTTTGAGTGATTTGTTCTTCGAACAAGTAGAAACTTTTGGTGAAATTAAAAGACACCCTCTTGGCAGAGTAATAACCACTGGTTATTATACCCTTATAAAAATTGACGATTACGAATTAAATCCTTCTTCTTTTGCCTCGAAAGCTAAGTGGTTTAAAATAAAAAAAATAAACGAACTTGCTTTTGATCATGATAAAATTCTATTGAGTTCTATCCAAAAACTTCAAAAATCAGTTAGAATCAGGCCTTTAGGATTTGAATTGTTGCCACAACTATTTACACTTACCGAGCTAAAACTTTTGTATGAAGCTATTTTAGATATTAAAATGGATACAAGGAATTTTCGTAAAAAAATTCTTCAAATGAAACTTTTAAAAGAAACTGGGAAACTCCAAGAGAATGTTTCTCATAGACCTGCCAAATTATTTCAGTTCGATAAAAAACAGTATGAAATCCTTGAAAAGAAAGGATTCAATTTTGATGTATAATTATTTTTGCTATCTTAGCGTCAGTATTACAATAAGTAATCGTGTAATTAACATTATAAGACATGAATTTAGCTCCCATTGACATTGTTGTTTTAGTAGTTTACGCAATCCTAATATTATCAGTCGGATTGTTTGTCTCTCGTCCTAAGAAAGATCAAGTCAATTCTAGTGATTACTTTCTTGCTAGTAAATCTCTCCCCTGGTGGGCTGTTGGAGCTTCGCTAATTGCCGCAAATATATCTGCTGAGCAATTTATTGGAATGTCTGGAGGAGGTTTTGTAGTAGGACTAGCTATTGCATCTTACGAATGGATGGCAGCCTTAACTCTTATTATTGTCGGTAAATATTTCCTCCCTATTTTCATTGAAAAAGGACTTTACACCATTCCTGAATTCTTAGAAAAAAGATACAACGCTCAAGTAAAATCTGTTCTAGCAGTATTTTGGGTAGCCTTGTTTGTGTTAGTTAATTTAACCTCTGTTTTGTATTTAGGAGCAACAGCACTTGATACCATTATGGGAGAAGGTGATGGAGCCATGGTTATCTATTGCATAATAGGATTTGCATTGTTTACAGCTGCTTACTCTTTGTGGGGTGGTTTATCTTCTGTTGTATGGACAGACGTTATTCAAGTTGTTTTACTTATTGTTGGTGGTCTAATTACTACAGGAATTGCACTAACTCACATATCGCCTGACGAATCTATAATGGGTGGTTTTCAATATATATTTGAAAAGGCTCCAGAGAAATTTGATATGATTTTAGATAAAGCTCATAAAGATTACAATAAATACCCTGGAATTGCAGTATTAGTAGGAGGAATGTGGGTTGCTAATATTTACTATTGGGGTTTCAATCAATATATTATTCAAAGAACATTAGCTGCAAAAAGTCTCAAAGAAGCACAAAAAGGAATTGTTTTTGCAGCAATCTTAAAAATGATAGTCCCTTTGATAGTAATAATCCCGGGAATCATTGCATACACAATGTTTATTGAAGACCCTGAGGTAGTTGCCGAGTTTACCAATGCAGCGGGTGTTGTAGAAAACGACAGAGCATATCCTTGGTTAATTTCTAAATTTATTCCAGCAGGATTAAAAGGATTAATCCTTGCAGCATTAGCAGCAGCAATTGTTTCTTCGCTTGCTTCCATGCTAAATAGTACTTCTACCATTTTCACAATGGATTTGTACAAACCCTTAATCAACAAAGAAGCATCAGAAAAACAACTAGTTAAAGTAGGTCGATTATCTGGATTAGTTGCCTTGATAATTGCTGTGATTTTAGCTCCTTTACTAGATAGTGTTCCAGAGATGTTTCAATACATTCAGGAATATACTGGTATAGTTAGTCCAGGAATCTTAGCCATATTTATTTTAGGTTTGTTTTGGAAAAAAGCCACAGCAAGAGCTGCAATAATTGGTGCTTTTCTTTCTATACCTATTGCAATGTTTTTCAAGATTGGCCCCAAAGGATGGTCAAGTAGTGCAATCTTTCCAGACTTACCATTTATGCATCAAATGGGAATTACATTTCTAATTACTACTACCATTATGATAGTTATATCATTACTACAAAACAAAGGGGTAGACGACAAAAAAGGAATACATTTTACTTCTAATTTATTCAAAACTGACAAAACTTACAATATTTTATCATTCGGAATCATCTTATTATTAATTGCACTATATTCAATCTTTTGGTAAAATGAAGTCAATTTATACAATCATATTACTGTTGTTTTCTTTTCAATTAGTTGCTCAAGACACTATTGTTAAAAAAGCTCCTTTGCAAGGATTTAATATCAGTGGAAATTATCGATTTTTTACACAACATAGGTTGTTTACAAACCCGTATGCTTTTCAAGTATTAAATGACCAACCCCAATATTTAAGTAAACGAACGATCCTAGTTGGTGATGCATCTCAATTGCCAGAGTTAACTCTAAACATTGGAGGAAGTCCATCAAAAGGGACTTCTTTTGGTACAGATTTGGTAATCTGGAATCAAAACAATGGTGATTTCGATTACTATCACAATCTACAATTAGGAATAAATTTGTATGGGAATTTTAAAACAAAATTTGCAAATATTGGCGTAAAAGCTGGAGGAATTCACTGGCATAGTATGACTGCATTCACAATGAAGTCATTTTCTGGTTATAATAGATATAGCATTTTCGACAGAAATCCTTGGGATCCGCAATTCAAAGAATTGAACAAGAGGTACGAAGATTATTATAAGAACGGGGCAATTTCTCAAGATACAAGATGGGCGCAACAAGCTGTTCAAGGATTTATATTAGATTTAACAGAATTACCACTTGGAATATCAGCTAATTTTATGTATGGGAAGACTCAAAATGCTGGAGCAGCTTTTATAGATCCTGCCAATATATCGTATGATTCCACTTCCAATAATTTTATTAAATTTTATGACAATACAATTCCTAACAATGTAATTGCGGGAAGTATTAAAAAAACTTTTAATAAACACAGAATTAGTCTGAATAGTTTTAATAGAAAAACTTACTCTAATGCTCTTGCAACAGAAGAAATAAGTAACCAAGTTTTAACCAGTGAGTTTTATTTTAGCTTCGATAAATTTTCTTTATTAGGAGAGGTTGGAGCGGGACATTATAAGGATGTGTACAAAGATTTAGGAATAGGCGAAATGGTTTCATTAAAAGTAAATTTAAAGAAAAGCTTGACTAAGATCCCAATCGAAATTCATTATTTCAGAATAAATCCTGATGTTGTAAATAACAATGCCGAATTTGTAAATACTTCTGTAGTTGAGGCAACATCTGCTGCAGCTGGAATCAGCACAGTGATTGGTGCCAATGGAGTGTTACAACAAAATGGAAGTGCAATGCTTGGTATGGGACAAATGGCAAATAACCGTCAGGGGTTAAATATTAATACCGAATTTAAAATAAAGGAGGCTATTGTTTCAATTGGCAATGGTTTCTCAAAAGAAATTAGAAACGAAAACAAATCCATTACTTACGGTCACGCCATAAACGGATTAACAATGTCTAGATTTTGGAGATGGAGTTTCCCAGCTAATGTTGGACCGTATAACAGCACTTCTGTTTTATTTAGAAATGTATTTCAAACACTTAATTTAACTGATTTAGACAATCAGGGGGCAGTTGTGAATGACAAACATTTTAATAACATTGAAGCGCAAGTAAAGTATAAAATAAATCTTTTTGGAAATCCTTGGCACTTATTTTACTTAGGTTCATACAATTCTATACAAAAGAAATTTTCGCCTGTTACCGTATTTAATGAGGAGGCATATTTGCGTTATTATTCTCACCAATTAGAAAGTTATTACAAACTACATCCTAAAGTAATATTATCTCAATATTTAGGATGGGAAAGGGTAATTGCAAATTACGATACCGAAGTTGATATTGAATCTAACCGCCCAAGAAACCAGGAGGGGTTTGCTTTTGGGCTTGGGATAGATTATTTATTAGCAAAAAATACAGCTATTTATTTAAGACATAGGTATTTCACATTTAAAGACCGCAATTTTGCATTGGATCAATTTGCAGGTCACGAAACTACTTTGGAACTAAAAATTATTTTCTAATGACTAAAAAAATATTAATACTGCTTTTAATTCTAACTACCAATGTACTTATTGGTCAGCAAAAGAAGTTTCAAATAAACGGAGCGGCAAGGGGTTATTTATTTTCTAATAAATTGAATATAGACGAATCTCTTGATTCAGTTACAACAAGAAAAGCGAATTACGGACACACGCTATTGGATATGGGAATTAGTTTATTCCCAAATAAAAATACTGAGGTAATTTCTATGTTTAGAATTAGAAACGAAATTGGCGGGTTCTGGGGAGGTGGTGTTTCTTTTAATGTAAGACAACTTACTTTGAAAGGGGTTGCAGGAAATAAAGTAAAATATGAAATTGGGGATATAGATCTAAAAATGACTCCTTATACTTTATTCAATACAATTGAAGAAGGTGCAATAAATGAAGGAGATGTGTTTGCCATGAGAAGAGAAATAGTGTATTACGATATGTTCTATAACGAAGACAACTCCTGGAGAATGCAAGGAGCAAAAGTGAATTTTGGATTAGAGTTTGCGAATGTAATCGAAGCCATAAAATTTAAAGGATTCATTACTAGACAAAGACCAACTGATGGAATTGTAGAGCCAGAAAGATTATATGGTGGTGGAACAATAAATATTAAACAAAGTGAAAACCTTTCCTTTGGTTTCAATAGTGTTAATATTTTTGACCTTACAGAAACTATTCAAGACAGTATTCAATATAAAAATAATGTCCATACTTTTAATTTACTTTATAAAAGGAATTTGAGAGAAAACATTAGTCTAGGGATAAAAACGGAAACAGGGATGTCTGGAGCGCAATACATAAATTACAAAGATGCTAGAGCGCCAGAATCTATAAATGATTATTTTTATGATCTAGCATTCGTTACAGATTTTGAAGACAAAAAAATCACTGTAGAATTGGGTTATAAAGATATTGGAGCTGATTTTTTATCTCCAGGAGCGCAAACAAAAAGAATTAATTATTCGAAATTCCCTGGGTTATACCAGCAAATAAGTAATAATGTAACAGGAAGACCAATAAGTTACACTGATTTTATTAGCGGAAACACTGAAAATTCAATTAAGATATCAGAGGAGCTAATTCCTTATTTTGCTGGATACAACAATATGAATCCTTACGGAGATGCAACTCCAAACAGAAGAGGAGTTTATCTAAATTTAGTAAGAACGGATTCTGTTAAATTTAAAAACAGTTTTGTCAAGGCTGCATTTATGACTCAGTCTAGAGGAACGGGAACCTCTAAAAAGAAAAAATTTATACAAATTGAAGCAGGAACTGATGTATATATCAATGATTTTTTTGGATGGAAAAAACAGCTAAAAGTTGATTTAGGACTTAGATACGAAAACACTTCGAGAACTGGAGAAGTATACGAAAAAGTAAAACTTAATAGCACTTTTATAGATGCGGGAATATCTTGGGAGTTTGCCGAGAAACTAGACCTTTTGGTTGGTGCCAAAGTATGGGTGGTAAAAGGAAATACTTACGTGAATCTGCGTAATCAATTTAACGCCATTGAAAATTTCGATATCTTAGATTATAATTTTTCAGAAAATACTTATGCTTCAGGGCTAAGATATAGATTTAACGATAAAAATACTTTGTCTGCTCAATACCAATTTTTTGATGTAAAACACAAAGACGCAACTTCTGTGAATTATGGAATTTCACAATTCACATTTTTATACTCTCTTACTTTTTAAATTATGAAAAAAACAACATTAGTCCTTATATCAGTTCTCTTAATCTTTTCTTGTAGAAAAGACGATTCAGAAAATTTTGATGGTCCTGATTTAAATGACTTATTCGGCCCATTTTCAATAATCCAAGAAATTGAAGTTAACAAAAAAACAGCAGATTTCCCTGTAGATAACACGCTTCACTTTACAGGTGAATTATCGAAAAATACCGACTGGGTAATTTCAATTACTGGGGCTTCAACTGGGGCTAAAAGGTCTATAAGTGGAACCCAAAGAGTTATTTCTGCTGACAATTCTACTTGGGATGGAGGAGCAAATTCTTTCCCTGGATTTGGAATAGAAACTGCCTATATTGAAATAAGTTTTCCCAAGGAAGAAGGCTCACCTATACTTTATGATACCGTTTCTATTACTGGAAGCAAAGTAGATGCAGGATACCTTATTACAAGTTTTGAAAATGGAGAAGGTGCAAATTGGTCTAAATTTAATCAATCGACAGTTCAAGGAAAAATCGATTGTGGAAGCGGAGAATCTGCAAAAGGAAATTGTCATTACAGTTTTACTGGAAATGTCCCTTGGGATTGGGCTATTGGGTCAGTTATGATTCAGCCTAGCACAGCTAATTTCGGATTACCAGCAAGTGCTTCTAATTTGTTTTTTAACATGGCTTTCAAGCCAATTGAAAACTCTGGTACTGGAAACACATTTATCCAGTTTTGGTTTGATGAAGACGAAAATGGAGATGGAACATTCGACTTAGCTACTGAAGATAGATTTATTTACGAATATTGGTTCGAGGATACAGGATGGAATCTAATCAGTTACAAGTACTCTGACATACAATTTGATGTTGACGGTAATAAAGTTTCCACTAATGGTAACGGACTACCAGAACCAGGAAAATTAATGTCTATTAACGTGTTTTACCTGGCCAACAAAGACAATGGATTAGCCAAAGCATACATTGATCATTTGATATTTACTACTAATAAACCTTACACACCTTGAGAAAATTAGTTTTTATAACGTTTACATTACTACTTGCAACTTGTGACAGTATAAAATTTCAAGAACAGGTCTTATATGACAAATATGAATTCCCTGCCTCTAGAGAAGATGATGAACAAGTATTTTTTAGCGAAGGGACAGGGACAATGTGGAATTCACTTTTCAATTGTGGAAACTTCGAAATAAGTAACCAAGTAGCTTATTCTGGAAAATCCAGCATAAAGTTAGATTGGAATAAAGCAAAATGTGAATGGATTGGATTTGGAAACAGTTTCAATAACTGGCAGCCAACAGATTTGTCTGAATCCCGTTTCAGAAAAGCACTTTCATTTTACGTAAGAACACAAGAAAAAACCGCACGAGCAATTCCTATTGTTGCAAACTTAGAAGATTTTTCTGGTGGAGGAAGTTATTATTATATTGATGCAGGAAAATACCTTTATGGTCTTGAAATGGATACAACTTGGAAACAAATAATTGTTCCATTATGGCATTTCCCTATAGATGAAGAAAATGAAGTAGATATTAGCTCAATAAAACAAATGAAATTTCAACTAGAAGGTGGTGGGTCATTCTTTCTAGATGAAATCACGATTATCGACTATTCTCAAGAAAAATATGACAAAATGAGAGCAGATGTTGAACTCATGAGACCAAAAGGAAACGCGAATCAAATTGTTTACAGAGAAGGAAGTTTTGAAGAAGATGTTTGGGGTTCTGAAAATAACGAATGTCAAACTTTGGTAGAGGAAATATCTAAAAATGAAACAAAACAAATTCACTGGATATACAATTCAAAAGAATGCAGCTGGGCAAAATGGGGGATTAACTGGAATGGTTGGTATGCAATGAACCTTAGAGGTATTGATGAAAATTCTAGTTTTCAAATTAAAATAAAAGCAACAAAAAACTCAGCATTCAAAGTTTTTATACACGATTTCAGAGGACATAAAGCTGAAATTTTTACAAGTAAAACTCAAACAATAACTTCTAATGACTGGACTATAATAAATGTCCCTATGAAAAACTTGAATTTGAAAGATAAAAATTTTGCAATGGACCAAATAAGAGAAGTCTATTTTGAAGGAACTGGCGAAGGAGAAGTTTTTATAAATGAAATTAAAATTACTGATAAATGAAAGGAATGAAATTAGGTTTAATCCTTGTATCAATAATTTTTCTTACGAACTCTTGCTCTGAGAAGAAGAAAAATAATAAATCCGAAATAGGATTTGATAAAGAAATTGAAAATTTCATTTCCAAAATGAGTATTGCTGAGAAAGTGGGGCAAATGACTCAAATAAATATTGATGTAATCTCGAAAGGAGAGATATTCAATCTAGTAAAACCTCATCAATTAGATTCTTTAAAATTAGATTCTGCAATCAACCATTATTTTGTTGGTTCCATACTTAATGTTGGGGGTCACACTTACACAAGAGATCGTTGGGAAAAAATTATTACCCAAATACAAACTAAAGCAATTACAGAAGGAAATAAGATTCCTGTTATTTATGGTATTGATGCTATTCATGGGGTGAACTACACAGTAGATGCAACTCTTTTTCCACAGCAAATTGGACAAGCAGCTACTTGGAATCCAGAATTAGTAAAACAAGGGGCATCAGTTACTGCTTATGAATGTCGTGCATCTGGAATTCCTTGGAATTTCTCTCCAGTATTAGATATTGGACGTCAGCCTTTGTGGTCAAGGTTTTTTGAAACTTATGGAGAAGATGTTTATTTAGCAAAAAAAATGACAGAAGCTTGTATAACTGGATATCAAGGGGACGATCCTTCCAACCCTGAGAAAGTAGCATCTTGTATGAAGCATTTTTTAGGTTACAGTACTCCATTGTCCGGAAAAGACAGAACTCCAGCTTGGATTCCTGCAAGACAGCTTAAAGAATACTATTTGCCAACTTTTGAGACTGCTATTAAAGAAAATGCTTTGACAGTAATGATAAATTCTGGTGAAATAAACGGAATTCCTGTTCATGCAAATCCAGCTATTTTAACAAATTTGCTTAGAGATGAATTAGGATTCAAAGGGATTGCTGTAACAGATTGGGAAGATATTATAAAACTTTATAGAGATCATAAAGTAGCGAAAGATATGCGTGAAGCAGTAAAACTAGCTATTGATGCTGGAATTGATATGAGTATGACTCCAAACGATTACTCTTTCAATAGAGCGTTAATTAGTTTGGTGGATAGTGGAGAAATAAAAGAAAGCAGACTGGATGAATCCTGTAGAAGAATATTATGGGTAAAAAAAAAATTGGGATTACTTAAAAACCCTATCCCAAGTTTTGATTATTATACCAAATTCGCTTCCAACGAGCATAAAAAAATTGCATTAAATACTGCTCTAGAGTCTATCACTTTATTAAAGAACGAGAAAAGTTTACTTCCATTAAAGGAAAATACTAACATTTTAGTTTGTGGACCAGCTGCCAATTCATTGAATATACAAAACGGAGCTTGGACTCACACTTGGCAAGGAGTAGACACTGCATATAATACTAAAAAAACTAAAACCTTTTACGAGGCAATAAAAGAAAATAGCACAGGGAATGTAATCTATTCTTTAGGTTCTGAATTAGATAAAAAAGCAAATTTGAATGAGACAATTGCAAAAGCTAAGAAAAGCGAAGTGATAGTTATTTGCTTGGGAGAAATTCCTTGTACAGAAATACCTGGAAACATAAAGGATTTAAATTTACCAGATGCTCAAGTTGAATTGGTAAAAGAACTAAGTAAATTGAATAAACCTATTGTATTTGCTTTAAGTTTTAATCGTCCTAGAATTATTAATTCTATTGTGAATGATGCAAATGCAATTCTTCATACCTATTTATCAGGAGATTTTGGAGGAGAAGCTTTGGCTCAAATTCTATTTGGAAAATCGAATCCATCAGGAAAACTGCCATTTACTTACCCGAGGTATACCGGTTCATTTGTTCCTTATGATCATAAATACACAGAAATATTAGACATAAGCTTTGGACACAAAGCATTTAATCCACAATGGGAATTTGGATTTGGGATGAGCTATTCTATTTTTAGTTATTCCAATTTATCAATCAATAAAACTGAGATTCTTAAAACTGATAGCATAACAATTAGTATAGATGTAACTAACAACTCCGAGATTGCAGGAAAGGAAGTTGTGCAAGTTTACATAAGTGACTCTACCGCATCTATAACACCAAGTGTCAAAAGGTTAAGAGCTTTTAGAAAGGTGAATTTGAATGCAAATGAAACAAAAAGAGTTCAATTCAAATTACCTATTTCAGACTTAGCTTTTGTAGATGTTAATAATAAATGGAAGGTTGAAGAAGGTTATTTTAAAATAGAAATTGCGAACAATAGGCTCGGCTTTGTTGTTAAATAAATTGGTATTCATCAATTTTTATTCTATATTCGTCAATAGTAATTGTAATTTAAACAATAAGTAATAGTTAAATTTACAATAAGTATTTTAAAATTAATTTTTAACTAATAGAATGAAACACTTTAACTTCTTACTAATTTCTGTAGCTCTTTCCTTTTCATTTAACTCAATTTCTCAGTCAAATTGGGATGGTTTTGATAACATCGGAAAAGTTACCTATCCTTTCTTTAATGGATCCGTTTTTAACGAGTCATTTTCTAACCCTTCTACTACAGGGGTAAACACAAGTGCAAAATGCGCTCAATACACTAGAGATGGAGCTTCACAATATGATGTAATATTAATTAATCCAATTGGACTTACAAAGATTGCAAGTGTTGCAGATTATAGAGCTGGAACCAAGAAAATGACACTAAAAGTATACAGTACATCTATTGGAAAAACACTACAAATTACATTGGAAGATAATACTTCCGCAGGCCCAACAAACTATCCTACTGGTAGACATAGCGAGTATACGGCTGTAACAACTGTTTCCAATGCTTGGGAAACTCTTACTTTTAATTTAGTAAACTCCCCCGACCTAACTGTTTCAGATACAAATATTAATCAATTGGTTTTGTTATTTGACCCTAATTCTTTTAACTCTGACACTTATTTGTTTGATGATTTAATGGGGCCTACTTTAATAGACCCGTGTTTAGGAACACCTAAAGATTCTTCAATTGTGGATGATTATGAATGTCAAAGAAATGTAACGTTTGATTTTGCAAATGGTACACATAGCCAGTTTGAAATAAATCCTGTAACTTCTGGTATTAATACCTCTAAAACATGTGGGAAATTTACGAAATATGTACCACCAACAAATGATGGTGCTTTTGGAGGAACAATTTTATACCCTTTTAATACATCAAAATTTAACGAAGCCAAAATTCAATTGTATAGCCCAGCTGGAGCATATGACTTTAAAATAGTATTTCAAGATGCAATGGGTGTCGATTTATTAGATCAATCATTCACTACTTCCTCTTCACCTACTTGGGAAAGTTTTACAATGGATCTCTTTAGTATTCCTAATGCTACTTCGATAGAGAAATTTGTGTTCTTGTTAAACTCCACTACTGCAACAGAAGATTCTATTTTCTTAGATAATTTCAGTTTATCATTTAATGCTTCTGCAGGAATTAACGAAAAACAGATAGATAACCAAGTAAATGTATTTCCTAATCCTTTCATAGATCAATTAACTATTTCATCTGAAAATGAAATAGAGCAAATTATAGTTTTTAGTATTTCTGGAAGAAAATTAATTCAATTAAACGGGATAAAATCTTTAAAAACAAATGTTAGCCTAAAATCTTTAAATCCGGGATCTTATTTCATTCAAATAAAAGATGAAAATGGGAACTACAAAAGAAAAATAATAATAAAAACAAATAAGTAAACAAATATTATGAAAAAATTAATTACTTTATTCACGTTAGCATTAATTACTAATCTGTCATTTGCACAAGTCGTTTTTCAAAGCGATTTATCTTCATGGGCTTCAGGAAATCCAACAGATTGGTTTGGACCTACAACTAGTATTTCAGCTTCAAATGTTACTCAAGTATCTTTAGGTGCAATACACGGAACTTCATTTGCAAATATAGTAAATGCTACAACATCTCATAAAAGATTGACTACTCAGTCTTTTGCTGTTACACCAAATACAAAGTATACTATTAATATGTGGGCTGCAGGTGGACCTGGTGCTGCTGATACAGCTTCAGTTAGAGTTAGATGTTATGATATAACTAACTCTTCATATGTTGGAAGTTATACTGCTTATCAAACATTTAGTGGTACTTCATTAACTCTTTATATGGATTCAATTACAACTCCTGCCGGATGTCTTTCAATGGTATACATTATTTCATTAAGGAACACTTCTGCTTTAGGAATAGGATTAGATTCAGTTTCTATTTCTGGACCTTTAGCACCTCCTCCTGCTTTAACTCAAATCGACTTACCTGTTACTTTTGAAGGTTCTACTGTAAATTACACAATGACTGATTTTGGTGGTAATGCCTCTAATCTTGTCGTTGATCCTACTAGTGCTACTAATAAAGTAATGAGAGTTATCAAAACTGCTGGAGCACAAACTTGGGCGGGTACTACTATTGGAACTGCTACTGGTTTTGCAACTGCTATTCCTTTTACTGCTACTGATCAAAAAATGACAGTAAGAGTATGGTCAGCTGCTACAGGGACGCCTATCAGATTAAAAGTAGAAGATGCAACTAGCGCAACTATCACTTGTGAAACTGAAGCATTAACTGTTACTGCTGGAGGTTGGGATACTTTAACTTTTGATTTTGCTAACCAAGCAACTGGAACAGCTGCTCTTAATGTTGCTAATACCTACGACAAAGCTTCTATATTCATGGACTTTAATACAGCTGGGGCTCTAGATACTTTCTATTTTGATGATGTAATGTTTGGAGGGGATACAACTTCTCCACCTCCACCTCCGTCAAAATTACAAATTGATTTAATTGTTACTTTTGAAGATACTAATGTTGATTATACAATGACTGATTTTGGGGGAAACGCTTCTATGTTAGTAGTAGATCCAACAAGTGCAACAAATCATGTAATGGAAGTTACTAAAACTGCCGGATCTCAAACATGGGCAGGTACTACTATTGGAACTGCTACTGGCTTTGCTACTTTACTTCCATTTTCTACAACTGATCACACAATGAATGTAAGAGTTTGGTCTCCAGACTCAAATACAGTTATCAGACTTAAAGTTGAAGATGCGAATGACGTAACACACACCTGTGAAACAGAAGCAACTACCACAATAAATGGTGGATGGGAAATATTAAACTTTAACTTTTCTAATGAAGCTACTGGGACAGCTGCTCTTGCTACTGGTTTAGCAGGTGGTTGGGTTTACAACAAAGCTTCTATTTTCTTTGATTTTAATAATGCTGGTTCTGGTAAAGTTTACTATTTTGATGATGTTAAATGGGGAGGAAATTATGCAGGAGCCAGAGAGTTGGCAATAGAGAACTTAAATGTTTACCCTAATCCAACATCTAATACCTGGAACATTACTAATGGCGGAAATATCATTAATCAAATTGATATCTATGACTTAAAAGGGAAACTAATTGAAACATCAAATCCTAACTCTAATAAAGTTAAAATTAATGCAATAAATTATCCTTCTGGAATATACATAATTAAAGCCATAACTAACAATGGAGTAGCAAATAAGCGAGTTGTAAAAAACTAGACTTACAATTAAAAAAACACAGCAGTTGCTGTGTTTTTTTTTGCTTTTATTTTTACTAACTTGAAGTGTAAAATTAATAACACATGAGAAACAAATCTATTATATACTTTCTTTGTATAATTGCAACAATCTATAATTGCAAACAAAGTGATCCAATTGAAAAAAAATCCAGCATAGTTTGGCAAGATGAATTTAATGGAAGTGATTTAGACTTGAATAAATGGGAAACTCAAATCGGGGATGGTACAACTTATGGGCTATATAGATGGGGAAATAATGAAGAACAATACTACAGAAAAGAAAATGTAACTGTATCTGGGGGAATATTAAAAATAAAATCCATTAAAGAAACTTTTGCTGGTTTTGATTATACCTCAGGAAGAATACGCTCTTTAAATAAAGGTGACTTTAAATATGGGAAGATTGAAGCTTCAATCAGGATGTCAGATGCAGGTGGATTATGGCATGCGCTCTGGATGCTTCCAACCAATCCTGAGAATGGGTGGCCTACTAGTGGTGAAATTGACATTATGGAATTTGTAGGAAATAGGGGTACTGAAATTTTTAACACGATACACTTTGCCGACAATCTAGGAAACCACAGGCAACTTGGAGAAACAGAACCGATGGCTTATGACAATCTATTTCATAAATATACAATTGAATGGGATGCTAATAGTATTGTTTGGTTCATTGATGATGTAGAAACTTACAAAGTATTAAGAACAAATTCTACAATTAGTGCAACTTGGCCTTTTGATGCTGAATTTCATTTATTATTAAATACAGCCGTTGGGGGAAACTTAGGAGGAAATGTAAGTAACACATCTCTTCAAACGGCTCAATATATGGAAATAGATTACGTTAGAGTTTATCAAAATCAATAAAAAAATGAAAATCATTCTATTATATCTTATAGTAAGTTTCAGTTGTATAACTGGTTTTTCTTCAAAAGTTGAAGTAAAAACCACAGAAAATGGATTTCAATTATTAAAAGACGGCACCCCTTATTTCATAAAGGGAGCTGGAGGAACAGTAGAATTGGAAAAGCTAAAATCTTATGGAGGAAACTCAATAAGAACTTGGGGGATAGATGCTAATACTGACAAAGTTTTAGACGAAGCTCATAAAAATGGAATTACTGTTACATTCGGTATTTGGATGGGGCAAGAAAGACAAGGCTTCGATTATTCTAATGAAGGTGCAGTGAAAGCACAACTTAATGAATTCAGGAGAATTATAAGAAAATACAAAGATCATCCAGCTATTCTATTATGGGGGGTTGGAAATGAAATGGATTTGGATTATACAAACTTTGATGTTTGGAAATACCTAGAGCAATTGTGTAAAATGATTCATGAAGAAGATCCTAATCATCCTACAATGTCTGTTACAGCTGGTTTAGATGTTGCAGAAGTGAAATTAATCAATAAGTACGTTCCTAGTCTAGATATCTTAGGAGTTAATACATATGGTGATATTTCTTATTTACCAGAAGCTATTAAAGTATATGGTTGGAAAAAAGCTTATGTAGTTGCCGAATGGGGACCATATGGTTGGTGGGAAGTAAGTAAAACCAAATGGGGCGCATCCATAGAACAAACTAGTACTGAGAAAGCTGAGACTTACAATAAAAGTATGAAAGCTATTAATTCTGATACGGTCAATTGCCTTGGATCTTATGTATTTCTTTGGGGACAAAAACAAGAACATACTTCTACATGGTTTGGACTCTTTACAGAAGATGGAGATGAAACTGAAGTAATGGATGTTCTGATAAAAAGTTGGAATAATGCGGATCCAAAAAATTTCGCTCCTTCAATTAATAACTTCATGATAAATTCCAAAACTTCATCTAACAATGTTACTGTTCTGGAAAATGAACAAATGACTGCTTCTGTTGAAATAGTAGATAAGGATGGAGATGAACTAAGGTATGAATGGCAAATTATTCCTGAGAGTACTGATAAAAAAACAGGTGGTGATAAGGAAAGATCTCCTAAACCGTTAAAAGGAATAATTAATAAAAGTGATCAAAAGAAGAACAAAATAAAATTTAAAGCCCCAGAAAAAGGTGAATATAGACTATTCCTTTTTGTTCATGATGGAAATGGGAATGTAGCAACAGGAAATATTCCTTTTAAAATAATTTAATTATATGTACAAAGTAATTGCTGATAGTGGATCTACAAAAACGGATTGGGTGGTCATAGACGATCAATCAACCGTAATAAAGAGAATAAAAACTATTGGATTCAATCCTTATTTTCAAACTTCTGAAGTGATCTTCAATGAAATGCATAGGGTTTTTTTAGAATGTAGAATCGATTTTTCGAAAGTAACAGACGTCCATTATTATGGTGCAGGTTGCTCTTCTGAAGAGAAAAATTTAATTATTAAAAATGCTTTACAACCTCAATTTATTAAAGCACAAATTCATGTAAATCATGATTTAATTGCTGCAGCAAGATCTACTTTAGGAGATTCAACAGGGATTGCATGTATATTGGGTACTGGAGCTAATTCTTGTACTTGGGAAAATGGAAATGAAATAGAAAACATTGCTTCTCATGGTTATATTTTTGGTGATGAAGGAAGTGGTTCATATCTTGGAATTGAACTTGTAAAACTATATTTAAGTGGAAGTTTACACCCTGATTTGCATCTTTTATTTGAAGAACAATTTAAATTAACAAAGGATCAAATACTTAATACAACATACAGAGAGAAAAACCCTAATGTATTTCTAGCTAACTTTGCTAGGTTTTATCATAATAAACTTGATTATCCTGAACTAAGAAATATAATTGTCAAGGGTTTTAATAATTTCTTTGAGGTAAGAATCTTGCCGTATAAAAATTATAAAAAATATCCATTAGGTTTTGTCGGGTCTATAGCATATTTTTATAGAGATATTTTAGAAGAAGTTGCAGAAAAACACGGTATGGAGATAAAAAAAATAACTAGATGCCCGATAGAAGAGTTAACTCAATACCACTCTGAAAAGGAGACTATCAAGATTTAAGCCCACCAATTTATTTATACAAAATTGATTGTGTTAAATCCCTAATCAGACTTATTGTTTTGTTTACAATAACTTCCCTATATTTGTCTAACAAATTATGACTAAAACACTTTACAAAACTAATCTCATCATCTTTGGAGGAGATGGAGATCTCGCTTTCAGGAAGATATTTCCTGCAATTTACTACCGAGTAAAAGGCAACCAATTAATTACTGAAACCAACATCATAGTAGTTTCAAGGAATACCAATGATGTAAATTCATTTTTTACGTTATTAGAAGAACACTTAACACTTCATATTCCTGATTTAGAGAAATCTATTTTAGAGAAAATAAAGAACATGTTAAGCTATCTCAAGATGGACTTAACGGATAGCAAAGATTACATTGTACTTGCTAAAGAATTAGCTCAAAAAAAAATGGAACAAGACGTTTTTTATTATTCTACTTCTTCTACTCTATTTGGTACTATTTCAAAGTACCTTGCAGAAAATGGAATAATCAATGAAGCTTCCAAAATAGTTTTAGAAAAACCTCTTGGCTCTGACCTGAATACATTCGAACAATTAAACAAAGATGTCAGAAAGTATTTTGAAGAAAAACAGATATATAGAATAGACCATTATCTAGGAAAAGAAACCGTTCAAAACTTAATGGTATTAAGATTTGCTAATCAAATATTTGAACTAGCTTGGAATGCAGAAAACATTGACAATGTTCAAATAACTGCTTCAGAATCTTTAGGAGTGGGAACTAGAAAAGGCTATTATGATAAATTTGGAGCTTTAAAAGATATGGTTCAAAATCATTTGTTACAACTTCTATGTATAGTGGCAATGGAACCTCCAGCAAAACTAAACGCAGATAACGTTAGAGATGAAAAATTAAAAGTCCTTAAAGCTCTTCGTCCTTTTGATAAAAACACTGTGAATAAAGGAATAGTAAAAGGACAATATACTAGGGGGGAAATTGATGATAAATACGTTCAGTCTTACCAAGAAGATATTGATACATTTGACTCTGAAACTGAAACATTTGTAGCTTTACGAACTTATGTAGATAATTGGAGATGGGCTGGCGTTCCTTTTTACCTCAGAACAGGAAAAAGAATGAAAAGAAGATTTTCTGAGATTGTTATTAACTTTAAAAGAGTCCCTCACAATGTTTTCCCCTCAGGGAATAAAATTGATCGGAACAAGTTAATAATTAGATTGCAGCCTGAAGAAAAAATTGAATTAGTTCAAATGATGAAGGTCCCAGGTCCTGGAGGTTACCGTTACAAACCATCTTCACTAGAATTAGATTATTCTAGCTCATTTGACGAGAGATTTCCAGATGCTTACGAAAGATTATTGATGGATGTAATAAGAGGAGATCAAACTCTTTTTATGAGAGAAGATGAAGTAAGAGAATCATGGAAATGGATAAACTCCATAACCGAAAATTGGGAAAAGACAGAGCAGGATTTAGAACTATATAAAGCAGGGACATGGGGCCCTGGAGATGAGGTTCTACTTCCAAAACATAAATGGTATCAATCAAAAGAAGATAATTTGTGATAAAAAATAAATTTAAAAATAAAGAAAAGCTTGAAGACGAATTAGTAGACAGAATAGTCTCATTGATTAAGGAGTCAAATATCAAAAAAAAAAAAACTAGTATATTATTTTCAGGTGGCTCTACCCCTTCTGGATTGCTCGAAAAATTATCAGATGTAAAATTAAATTGGTCCAAAGTAAAAGTTGGGTTAGTTGACGACAGAATGGTAGATGTTGAGAATAAATTTTCTAACGCAAAAATGATTCAAGAATTATTTATTTCAAAAATAAAAAAATTACCTCCACAATTTTATCCCTTAGTTTTTGATCATGAAAATGAAAATGAAAACACTAAACAATTAAACAAAATAATAGATGAAATAGGTGTCCCTGACATAACCATCCTTGGAATGGGAAGTGACGGTCATTTTGCTTCATTGTTCCCAAGAAATAAAAAATCAGAAAGAGGATTATTATTAAACAATAGAAATGCTTTTTGTTATACAACTGCTCCTAGTGAACCCAAAGAAAGAATATCCTTTACTTGGTCATTTTTAAGAAAATCGGCTAACCTTTTCCTGTTTATTACAGGAGAAGAAAAAATGGCCTTGATAGATCTTATTTATAAAAGAGACGAATTACCTATTGATAGTTTTTTGATAGATGATGAAATAACTCCTGAAATATTCTGGGCGCCTTAAATTAAAACATATGAACGAAACTATAAAAAAGATTACCGAAAGAATTATAAAAAGGAGTGAAATTTCAAGAGCAGCTTATGTTCATCAGATGGAACAAGCCGAACTTAAAGGGAGAACCAGAACAGAACTTTCTTGTGGTAATTTAGCCCATGCTTTTGCTGCGTGTAACGACAGTGAGAAAGATGATTTGACTGGTGAAATAGTTCCAAATCTTGCAATAATATCAGCCTACAATGATATGCTTTCTGCACATAAACCTTACGAAACCTATCCTAATCAATTAAGAGCTGCAGCACGAAAAAATGGTGCCGTTGCACAATTTGCCGGAGGGGTTCCTGCAATGTGTGATGGAGTTACGCAAGGACAAGATGGAATGGATTTATCATTATTAAGTAGAGATGTAATAGCAATGTCTACTGCTATCGCATTATCTCATAATATGTTTGACGGTACAATTTGTCTAGGTATTTGTGATAAAATTGTTCCTGGTCAATTAATCGGAGCTTTAAAATTTGGACATTTGCCAACTATATTTGTTCCCGGAGGCCCAATGGAAACAGGAATTTCTAACGAAGAAAAATCGCAAATTCGTCAGGACTATGCCCAAGGATTAATCTCTAGAGCAGATCTTTTGAAAGGGGAGTCTGCAGCTTATCACTCTGCTGGGACTTGTACTTTTTATGGAACTGCAAATAGCAATCAAATGCTAATGGAAATTATGGGACTGCACTTGCCTAGTTCTTCGTTTGTGAATCCAGAAACTCCTTTAAGATATGCATTGACAGACCAAGCTGTAAAACAGCTTATAACTAACATAAAGGAAGAAAGTAAAGTCCCTTTGTACAAAATAATTTCTGAAAAAAGTATCGTGAACGGAATTGTGGGCTTACTTGCAACTGGAGGTTCTACCAATCACACTATGCATCTTGTAGCTATTGCAAAAGCTGCTGGTATAATTATAGATTGGGAAGATTTCTCTGAATTATCTGGAATAATTCCTTCAATAACAAGAGTATATCCAAATGGAAAAGCAGATATAAATCATTTTCATGCTGCAGGTGGAATGTCTTATGTTTTTAGAACTTTATTAGATAATGGATTATTAAATGAAGACGTAATGACGGTTGTAGGAAAAGGTTTGAGACAATATATTAATGAATGGTATATAGAGAATGATGTGCTTTTAACGAGAGAAGGTCCTAAGGAATCCTTAGATAAAGATGTGATATCCTCAGCAAATAATCCCTTTGATCCTGAAGGAGGAATTAAACTACTAAAAGGAAATATGGGTAAGGCTGTCGCTAAAGTATCTGCAGTCGCTAAACATCACATGGTTATTGAAGCTCCAGCAATGGTTTTTGATGATCAAAATGACTTACTTACTGCCTTTAAAGAAAAGAAATTAAATCAAGACTTTATAGCTGTAGTTCGTTTTCAAGGGCCTAAAGCTAAGGGAATGCCAGAATTACACAAACTTACTCCTACACTAAGTATCTTGCAACACAATGGGCTTAAAGTTGCTTTAGTAACAGATGGACGAATGTCTGGTGCTTCAGGGAAAGTTCCTTCAGCTATCCACGTTTCTCCAGAAGCTCTAGATGGTGGTTTATTACCTCTTTTACGTGATGGTGATTTACTAAGACTAGATTGCGAGAAAGGAGAATTGATTTGCCTTAATGAAGAAGAAGTAATCAAAAGAGAACCTGTACCTAATCCAGAAAAAGAGGTGGGTTCTGGTAGGGAATTATTCGATAACGTAAGAGCTTTAATCTCTTCGAGTGAAACAGGAGCAACAATATTTTAAGAAATGAGCAAGCAATTCAACATAAGAGAAGTTTTAAGTAAGCATACTATCATACCTGTGGTAAATATTACTGATATAAACAAGGTAGAATCAATAATTGAAACACTTACTAATCAATCTATTAATTGCATAGAGATTACTTTGAGATCCGATATTGCATTTGAAGCTATTGCAAAAGCAATATCAATTAAACCAAAGGAATTTAAAGTTGGTGTAGGAACAATTGTCAATGCAAAACAGGTTTCGAAGTGTATAGCTCTTAATGTTGATTTTATGGTAAGCCCTGGGATTTCTAACGAAGTTGCAAGTGCATTTGAAAAATCAAAAATACCATTCTTACCAGGAGTAATGACCCCCTCCGAGATTATATCAGGAATAGAAAAAGGTTGGGACACATTTAAACTTTTTCCATTTAATTTAGCTGGTGGAATAAAAGCACTAAAAACCTATGGGGGTGTTTTTAACCAAATAAAGTTTTGCCCAACTGGAGGACTTAGTGAGAATAATTATGAAGAGTGTTTAGCACTTAATAATGTTATTTCTGTTGGCGGTTCCTGGGTTTTAAAATAAAATTGAGCTTAAAAAAAGCCTCTAAATCAATGTTTTAGAGGCTTTTTTTGTACCCGAGACCGGAATCGAACCGGTACATCAAAGATACACGAGTTTGAGTCGTGCGCGTCTACCAGTTCCGCCACTCGGGCATTTATACACTTCCACTCTGGTAGTATTTTGGTTAGAAACTAGTT
>CAJJDF010000014.1 GCA_905182785.1 uncultured Flavobacteriales bacterium | reverse complement strand
TTGTTTCAGTAAATCCTAGTTCTGGTATTTGTATAGCTCTAATTTTTACAATTGTAGTGTCCAAATACCAAGTTTCAATTTCTCCCCAAACGGTTAGATTTTGGTATTGAAAACGTGTCAAGCTTTCTGTTTTATCTATTTAATCGGTAACGTTAAGAAATAATGATTCGATTTTTAAGAGGGTGTTTTCTTTCGCTAATTCTTCGAGCTTTTCTGAGCAAGAAAAAATCAACATAGATACAATTATAAAAAATAGTTTATTTTTCATTATTTTCTTTGTTAGTCATTTCTTCTGCCATAATAAAAGCATTGTAAGTATTCACCACTCCATCACTCACAGATAATTCTCTGAATCTTGTTTTCTTTTTATCTCCGGGGATTCTTACTCTTTTTCTTCCTAAAGGAGTAGCCGATTTCATTATTATTTCTTTTACCTGCAATGCAGTTAATTCTGGATAATAACTCCAAAGAAGTGCTGCAACTCCAGAAACAACTGGGGCAGAAAAACTAGTTCCTTGCGAGATTTCGTAAAGGCTTTCAATAGTAGTGGAAACAATATCTAATCCAGGGGCAAAAATATCTACCGTTCTGTTTCCATAGTTAGAAAATCCAGCTGGCAATCTTTTCTTTGTTGATATAGTAGAAGCGCCCACACAAATGTGATTGGCTACTTTTCTCCCGTTATTCAAAGAGTCAGAAGGAAAATTGGGTTTGATATCAATGTTTTCGTTAGAGTTTCCTGCGGCTTGCACTAATAAAACGTCATTTTTTTCTGCATAAGCAAAAGCATCATCTACTAATTCTTTGTTGGCAGAATAAGATTTTCCAAAACTCATGTTTATTACCTGTGCGCCATTATCGACTGCATACCTAATTGCAAGCGCCACATCTTTGTCGTATTCGTCTCCATTAGGAACTGCTCTTATTGGCATAATTAATACATTATTGGCTACACCATTTATTCCTTTTTTGTTATTGATGCTTGCGCCAATTATTCCAGCACAAAATGTTCCGTGAAAAGCATCAGGTCCAATCACATTAGGATTTCCATAATTATTGTCAGCCAAGTTTGATAAATCATCTCCAATAATATCTTTTCTAGGATTAAAATTAACATTCAAGTTGGCTTCTTTTTGGTCTTTTAGCTGATTGTAATAATCCTCCATTGCTTTTTTTGTCAACCCCATTTTGGAGTATAAGATTAGCTTTCTTCTTATTTTCTTTTGCTGTTTGTCTGCAGGGTTCAAATTTTTCACATCTTCATGTGAATTAATTGGTTGTCCAGATAGTTGAGAAAGGTAAGCGTAAGTATTTTTAATATTTTCTTTGATTGCTTGTATGTTTAGAAGCATTTCATTTACTTCTTTAAGCTCTGCGTCAATTTCGGCTTTTAGTTTTTTGTATAAAGCACTTTCTGCTTTGCTTTTGTCATTAATTAAAAACTCAACTCCGCTTCCATATTTTACAGTTAATTCTCTTAATAATCTTGTTTTTTCTAAAGTTGCTCTGCCAATATTTTCTCCTTTCGAGTTCCCAAGAAAATTCCATCCGTGAACGTCATCAATGTATCCGTTTTTATCGTCATCTATTCCGTTTCCTTTTATCTCATTAGTATTGGTCCAGATGTTTTCTTTCAAATCTTCGTGGTAAATATCAACACCAGCATCAATAACAGCTACTATTATTTTCTTCTTCGAGGTTTTATTTATAATGATTTCGTCATAAGCTTTTTGAGTATTAGTTCCCATTACTGAGCTGCTAATATTTTTCAAATGCCAGTTTACATGATTTTGTTTAAATTCTGAAACATCATTTTTTTGAGAAAACCCTTGATTTGAAATTAGAACTATAAAAGTTATAAATAGGATATATAATTTCATAATTTATTGTTTATTTTCTGAAAGAGTATAAAGTCAGAAGGTTTTTTTAGAATTTGGAATTTACTGCCAAAGTGGTCGTTTATTTATTTAAAACAGTAGTTACAGATTTTTTAACCGTTTCAATTACGGTTTGCACTTGTTCGTCTGTCAAGGTGAAATAAACAGGTAAAGTTATTTCACAAGCATAGTTTTTGAAAGTCTGCGGAAAGTCCTTGATATCAAAGTTTTTCTTGAAAGCAGTAAGCATAGGGATTGGCATATAATGCACGTTTACTGCAACTTCATATTTAGAGATTTCTCGAATAATTTCGTCTCTCTGCTCTTCTGTGATGTTGTTTATTCTAAACAAATACAAGTGGAAAGAACCCGTTTTATCTTTGTTTTCAAATACAGGAACTTTTGCCCATTCTAAGTTTTCAAACCCTTTGTGGTAAGCCTCCATTATTTCTTTTCTTCTGGCAAGGTTTTCTCCGTATCTAGCGAGTTCTACTAATCCCATTGAAGCTTGTATGTCTGTCATGTTGCATTTGAATCCCGACTCTATTACATCATATTTCCAAGCGCCTACTTGCATTTTACTAAAAGCATCTTTACTTTGTCCATGAAGTGTCATGGTTTTTAGTTTTTTTCTCACTTCTTCGTTATCAAAAGGAGGGGGTAAGTTAAGTGCAATAGCACCCCCTTCGGCTGTAGAAAGATTTTTTACGGCATGAAAAGAAAAGATAGAGATATCGGCAATGGCTCCTGATTTTTTGCCTTTGTAGCGAGCTCCAATACTGTGAGCAGAATCTGAAATCACAGCAATTCTTCCCATTTTTTCTTGAATTGAATTGGATGGAGAATACTGAGATTTTATGGCTGGACTATTTATAAAATCAAATATTTCGTCATAGTCGCAAGGAAAACCTCCAATATCTACTGGCATTATTACTTTTGTTTTGGCAGTAACGGCTTCTTTTATTTTTTGAATATTGATATTAAAATCCTCTTCATTAACATCTACCATTATCAATTTGGCTCCACTGTGAACTACCACATTTCCTGTAGCGCAATAGGTGTAAGAGGGGATGATAACTTCATCTCCTTCGCCTATCCCTAGCCAGCTCAATAGTAGAGAAATACCAGGAGTTGCAGCACTTACACAAACCGTAGCTTTGTTGCCACAATATTCGGTTAAGTTGTTTTCAAATTTCAAGGTTTTTGGCCCAGTTGTTATCCATCCCGATTTTAGGGTGTCAACAACTTCATCAATTATTTTTTGGTCTATTCTTGGTGGTGAAAATGGAATCATTTATTATTGTAAAGTTTAGTACTTAAAAGTAAGAATTTATTTTTAATGAAAAATGTAAAAGAACCATTATTTAATAAAATTTAACTTCATTTAAATGACCGCATCAATCGCTACCGAAAAGCTGAAGAAATATTGTGCCTACCAAGAGCGTAGTCATAAGGAGGTGGTGGATAAATTATATAAATTAGGATTGTACAAAAACGAAGTAGATCAAGTTTTGATCGCACTTATTCAAGATGATTTTTTGAATGAAGAGCGTTTTGCTCAAGCTTTTGTCTCAGGAAAATTTAGAATAAAAAGATGGGGGAGAGTGAAGATAAAATCTCATTTGAAACAAAAACACATTTCTGATTATTGCATTAAAAAAGGAATGCAAGAAATTGATGAAACCGAATATTTTGAAACTTTACACTACTGGCTAGAACGAAAAGAGAGAGAGGTGGAAGAAGAAAATGAATTTAAAAAGAAGGGTAAAATAGCTGCTTTTTTAATTCAAAAAGGATTTGAGTCTAATTTGGTTTGGGAAGCTTTGAGGAAGGAGTGATTTTTTTTTGCTGTACCTATTAAAACTCTTTCTTTCTGATCTAAGATAAGGAAGTTTATTTAGCCTCTTTTTTCTTCTAATTAATAACCTCATTATTTGTTAATATTTATATTTTCATGATTTTTTTAAATGTGCATTAAAAAAAACAATCAAAAAAAGTAGTTGTTGTTCAATTTTTTAGTACATTAGTTGAACAAAAAACCAATTAAACTATAAAAATTATGGAAAATTTAACAATGAGCTTATTGAGTTCAAACACTATGTATGCCAATGATTACGTAGGATTTACATTCTTTATTGGGTGTATGGCAATGATGGCAGCTGCTGCCTTCTTCTTTTTATCTTTAAACCAATTTGACAAGAAATGGAGAACTTCTGTCTTAGTTTCAGGTTTAATTACATTTATCGCAGCAGTACATTATATGTACATGAGAGATTACTGGTCGGCAAGTGTTGTGCTTGACGAAGCAGGAAAAGTTACAGGCGATTCGCCCGTTTTCTTTCGTTATGTAGATTGGATCCTAACAGTTCCATTAATGTGTGTTGAATTTTATTTGATTTTAAAAGTAGCAGGAGCTAAAAAGTCGTTACTGACTAAAATGATTGTACTTTCAGTTATTATGTTAGTGACAGGTTATTTAGGAGAAGCTGTTTATACTGGTAGTGCAGCACTTTGGGGATTCTTTTCTGCAGCAGCATATTTTGCAATCGTTTACGAAATATGGCTAGGTGGAGCTGCTAAATTAGCAAAAGAAGCAGGAGGTGATGTATTAGCTGCGCATAAAGTTCTTTGCTGGTTCGTATTAGTTGGATGGATTATTTATCCTTTAGGATATTTAGTAGGTACAGCAGATGGACAATGGTATTCTTTCATGGGAGACCTTGGATTAAACATGGATGTATTATATAACATAGCTGATGCAATTAATAAAATTGGATTTGGGTTAGTTATTTATGCATTAGCAGTTAAAAAGAGTGCAGTGAGTGCTTAATTAATAATAATATATAGGTAATAAAAAGCAACCAGAAATGGTTGCTTTTTTTATGAAAATACATTTCAAATCAAACTGCATTTTTAATTTTTTCCTAACGTCTAATTTTTTTACCTAACTCAACAGTCTGTTGCAATAAACTATAGTTGAGTATCATAATTAGAGTTTTTATCCTTGCTTAGTCTTCAATTGTTCTAAAAGTCAGATTTATTCTTGGAATTTTTACTTTTTTAGTAGGAGGTAACCTGTGTAGCCAATTTTCTTGTGTTATTCCTTTCATTTCTAATAAGCTTCCTTTTTCTAGTAAAACAGATATTGTTTGTTGTGTAGCTTTGTGTTTAAAAGCAAATTTACGTTCAGCTCCCAAACTTAATGATGCTATCGCTCCATTCTTTTTTAAATCTTTTTCTCCATCACTGTGCCAGCCCATTCCTTCTTCTCCAGTATGGTAAAGATTAAGTAAACAAGAGTTAAAAGTTTCTCCTGTCTTATTTTCTATGATTTCTTTTACCTCGAGCAGTTCTTTGGTCCAGGGTAAAGCTGATTTAGTTGTTTTGGAATAAGTATAGTCAAATGGTTTGTCGCCATACCAAGCTACTTTTCGCTTGGTAATAATTAATTTTCCAAAAAGGATAGCTTTGTCATTAGTCCAATCAATAGTGTTTAATAATTGGTTGAAATAATATTGAGCTTTTTCCTGACTCAGTATTTTTCCATAATAATTTACCTCTCCATCAAAGGGTAGAATACTTGAGGTTGGATTGGGGTTAAATAAATCCATTTTAATAAATCATATCTGTTTTCGAATTCTTTTTTTTCTCAATAATAGTTGATTAATTTATTGACGACAAAAAGATGTAAGTGTTTAATCCCATATAAAACAATGCGGGTAAGGAAATCCAAAAGCTATCTTTTATTTTCATTCTTACTGTAAATCCTGCTAGCATAAGAAATGCTAGGCCAAAAGATGAAATCGTTAAAATTAGATTAAACTTAAGCCCTATAATTAAGCCTGAAGCTCCCACAAACTGTGATACCATTATTATTGGTGCAAATTTCTCTAAGCCAAACCGTTTGAATTCCTTTTTCATATTAGACGAAATAAGGTAGGATAGGGTATAACCGAAAAAGGACAAACTGGAGAGTAGGATTAATATTTTATCTATGTCCATATTAAATTATGGTAAAGATACGAATGCAACAAAAGCAGATAGAATTAAAAGAATGAGAGAAGGAAGGTGTTTAATAAAAGGATTCTTTTGTTTGAAGTGAAAGTATTGAGCAGCTACCATAAATAGACCCATAAGAACAGCTGGTATAAAAACTAGGGAAGACACCCAGACACCTACAACAAGCAATGTTGCTAAAGAGATTTTAGTTGCTCCTACAAAATTTCTAGTTATGTTACTTAATCCGAATTCTTCAAACTCTCTAAGAACATTGTGAAACCTAAAAATCCATACGTAAGCAACAGAAATAGCTATAATAAACTGTATTAGTAGTGTAAGTTCTTCCATTTTATTAATATTTATGTGGCTTTTTTTCGAATTTTGGCCTTTGTTTAATTAAAGATTTTTTGCGTTAGATTACTATTTGGTTTACTTTTTAGATTCTCTAATTGCCAAGAAAAAACCGCAGCCAAAAAGGATAGTTATTAAACCTGCGAAGTAGGGTATTAAATCAGTCATTTTTTGTGTTATTAATTAGTTTTAGATAAATTCCAAATGCTAATATTGAGGGCACCCATATTCCAAGAAAAGTTCCATCTGCTTTTTCTCCTTGAAAATAGAGTATTTCTGAAAAAATCAAAGATAATATAGCGGCAAGAAAGAGTAGTTTGTCTGTGAGTGTAAATTTTTTAAACATGTTATTTTTTATTAAAGTACTTAATTAATTTTAGAATTAGTGTTTTTTTATTTTTATTTGTACTTGTTTTTAGGTGTAATTAATCGGTTTATGAACTGTAAAATGTTTTGTGAGCCGTATTTTTATTTTGAATTAAATCACTAATAGCATCCCAAAGTGCAACTCTTTTTTCTAAAGATTGCTTAGCAACAGTCAATACTTCGTTCCATTTTAGGTCATCATCTTTACAGAGCTCTGAAATCATTTTGAGTGAGAGTGGTCCATGCTCATCTCCATCCAATTCGATATGGCGCTCTAGATAGTAGGTTAGTTTGTTGTAAGAGTTGTTTTCAGAGTTTGAGTTTTTTAGAATTTCTATAAACATATCTGGAATAACATCTTCTCGTCCAAAAGTAAATGCAGAAGCAACAAGATGTGGCTTATTCGTTTCAATAATTGAAAACGAAAATTCAACAAAATCGGCTACTCTTTTATCCAGATTAATTTCATTTAATGAAAAGGCGATTGAATTTCCTGCTTCAATAAGTTTTATAAATTTATTGATTTCATTTGTATTTGCATTTATTTGAGACATTGCATCCAAGTACATTTCAAAGTGACTTTTTGGTTCGCCTATTTCATTAATATCACTTTCTTCTCCGTGAACGATTTCATTTATAAACCTTGATAATGTTGGATTTTTTGGGGGAGTCCAAGGCGTTTCAACTTTGGTCAAATTTATTTGAAGATTTTTTAGAAGTGACATAAAATCCCAAACTGCAAATACATGATTTTCCATGAATTTTTTTATGTCGTCTATGTTGCTTAAATTTTTATAGATTTTGTGGTTCTGTAATTGATTTCTTAATTCAGAAATTTCATTTTGTATATGCTTTATTCTATTCATTTTTTTTCTAGTTTCTCCTATTGGTTGTTTATAAAAAAAAGTTTACTTCTATCTAATACAGTACTAAATTAAACATTATTTTTTTACAATGTTTGATACAGTGTTCTATTTTTTTTGTCGTTTCGTATATTTTTTAATTGGGAGAATTTCCTTTGAATAGCTATCCAAAATAAGCTAAAAAAGTAGGGCTATACATCGGTCTAAGTTTTGTGAAAATTAACGCTAGCTATTTCATAAATAATTATTTATTGTATCTTATTATGAAAAAAATTAGAGGTTTTTTAGTATTCCAATTCAATTTTAAAAAGTCTAATAAAAAAAAGCTAAGCTGTAAATTTTTGAAATGAGATAGTATTCACCCTAAAGTTTGACTCTTTTTAATTTATTATTTTATCACTCCTATTATTACATCTTAATGAATTTGAATAATTCTTCTCCTATTCTAATGATGTACAAGTTTGGGGGTAAATTAGAAACATCAATAATTTGTTTATCCATACAACTCTCATCTGTCGATATCACTTTTCCTGTCAGAGAGATTATTTCATAGTGATAGCATTCACTTTTTGTATTTTCAATAAAAAGATTGTTTTGAGTTGGGTTTGGGTATACGGCATACTTATTTTCCTGTTTCGATAATTCACTAATAGCAGTTAACTGAAAATCATTTTTAAATATCCAAGCTTTGTTTGTTGAACTATTGCTATTAGGATCAAAACCTCCATAATACAGTGCGTTTTCATTGGGAAAAGGAGATGTTACATAACACCTGTTAGCAACTAAAGCAGAATCATTCAGACCAATGCTGCCATTTATTTCTCCTATAGAGTATTGCATAGTTGCATTTCTTGTTGCAAACAAACCTCCTTTGTAATAGCCGTTCCAAGTTAGGTGACCTCCTCCTATGACATTAGCTTCAAAACCTACTAAATGAAGGGTGTCAGATGTTAACGGATCAATATATTGATAGAATTCATTGTAAGCGCCAAGAATATATTTAGCGGTTGATCCAGGCAAATAATTTTCTACTAATACTGATATTGTAGTTTCATATATGCGATTAAATCCTCCAAGTCCATTTGGTTCAAGTCTATAAATAATCCCACTAGATTGACCATTTGGACACCACATAAGCAACAGTGTCTCATTGCTGCCGTTTGGGTTTTTTATAGTTGTTAATCCTCTAATACCACCAACAGCAGAATTAATACTAGCGCCAAGGTCACCAAAGTTATGAGCGACTGTATAGCTAGGTATTAATCCATCTACTCGCTTATAAAGCTTGTCTCCTGAAGAAAAATATAAGGTGTCATTAGCAATTTCAATACCCAGTGATCTTACCGTTATTGGACCATATTCAGGTAAGGGTAACCAATCAATTTTTCCTGTAACTAAAGGGTTGTATTGTCCTTTAAATATGCCTTTAGTCCCTATGGTTGCAAAAATATATTCTAAACCAGTTTGCTTGTCATTGTGAATTTGGAGGTCTCTAATCGAGTAGTTGTCGCCTCCAGCAGGAAATCCGCCATTTATTATCAGACTTTCTCCCCATGTACCGTTCAAATCATTCCTCACAAAACTCGTTACGTTTACTTTTCTCGTAAAATAATTAGGAGAGTAACCTGCTGATATCAATACTGTATCTGGTTTAGGCAAAAGATTGCCTAGTTTATCTTTAGTGAATATTACTTGTTTTAATATTTCTGGGCGCAGATAATTTGTTCCAAGAAACAAATCTTCTTGCCAATTTGCATTGGGATTGTCCAATCGATTAATTTGACCCCAGCCTATGCTATTGTTACTTCCTCCATACCAGATATTATTGCCATCTTCCCAGTAACCAATAGACGCAAATAACATTTTTTTGTGACCTATCAGCTGTAATACTTCAGATCCTCCCAGTAGTTTGCTTTTGGAATCATAATTTCCTGCAGTAAATGATCTGTTCCACACTTGTGTGTTTAGATTATTATTTAATGCAACAAGAAGCAACAGAAGAAGCGAACGTTTTGTTAGTTTAAGATCAATCATATTCTAATTTATATTATAAATATAAAAAATATTTTCTTGTCTGTTGATCTATCTCTTTTGCTAATTGAAAATCTTTATCTGTGAGTCCATCAGCATCATGAGTGTTAAGAGCAATATTAACTTTTTTATATACATTTTTCCAGTTTGGATGATGTTTTAATTTTTCAGCAATTACTGAGACTGAAGTCATAAAAGAAAATGCTTCTACAAAATCTTTAAAAATAAGTTCTCTATGAATGAATTTACCTTTGAGAACCCAAGAAGCGTCAATACCTTTCATTCTTTCTTGAATCTCTTGTTTGTCTAAATTCTTCATATTTGATTGTTTTAACGTGAAGTGGATACAGTATTTTAATGCGTTTTATTCATTGGTGCGCGAAGTGTTTTGTTGTTTGAATTCAATCTTTTTTTATTAAAAACTAAAACCTACTTTAGTATATAATCCAATAGATTTACCAAACATTGAGTACTCGACTCCAGATCCAAGACTAAGCTTTTTCTTGTAGAATGAATATGACAGGCCGGATCTTAAATAGATATCAGACAACAAAGAGGTTTCAAAATAACGTTCGTCTGAGCTGAGTAGTGTTTCTCTTACAGTTAAATTTTCATCCCATTTTGTTCCAGTGTGCTTTGTGAATAATCTAATCTGCGGTGTAACCTTCGCGGTAAAATGGATGTTATTTTTATTCAGTTTCAGTAAATTCAATTGAAAACCAAGAGGGATTTCCAGACTAAGTTGACTTACTGATTTATGACTGAAATAGTGAATATTTGTTCTTTTGAAAGAGCTAATGAACAATGTTCCTTCGGCTTTACTTTTGAAACTTCCATAATTGAGATTTAATCCAAAATCTAGATGTAGCTTATTCTGTAGTCTTAGTTTTTTGTTGGCGCCTAATCCAATATCAATTTGTGTATTAAATGATTGGTATCCCATTCCTTTATGAAAGAGTCTGTTTTGAATTTGATATTCCATAGGACTCCACCTAGATTTTTCAATTTGTGCTAAAGAATAGGTGCCTAAGAAAATAAATAATAGGGTAAGAGCAATGTGTGTAAATTTCATTTTTGTTTTTTCTAGTGAACGTTTAAAGTTACCTTATTATTTCTTTTCTAAGAATCTTTTACAAATTATTAACAGTTTTTATAAGCAGCCTTTTTTTAATGCTGTTTATTTTTTGTTATCCATATTTCCTTCGTTTTTAGCAGTCTATAGAAAGTAATTATGGAGACTATTAAGCCTAGAATTACCGTTAATGGGAAAAGAATAAATCCAATGATGTTTCCTTCCAATGGAGAAATCCATATAAAAAAGGACAATAGGCCTATCGCCTGAAATAAATGTCTTTCTGAAAAAATGTACAAGAAACTATTATTTCCTTCTACACTAAAAGGATATTCCTTAGAGGAAAAAACAAGGGCGTAAATAAGTAACCGAGCCAAGAAGATGAATACTAAAATTAGAATAAAAGCAAATAGATTTGCTTGATAAACATTGGTGCCTTTAGACGCTCCAAAACCTAACTCGCTACAGATAATATAAGATATCATTTGGTAGAAAGGATTTCCTACTATACTTACTAATAGAAAAAAAACATATTTTAATTGATTCATGCTAATGTGAGTTATTGCTAAAAAGCGTTTCTTGCTTCAGTAAGATATGATTTTTTAGCGATTGTTATAACCATTCTTTCCTTTTTCACACACACACACACACACACACACACAATTTGGATTTTTTGTTGTATATTCACTCTCTAAATCATAATTTATAAAACAAAAATTAATATTATGAAGAAATTTTTATTTACACTAATTCTTGGCTTAGCTTCTCTCCTATTAGGAATAGGAACACTGCATGCTCAAGAAGCTGTAACAACCTCGGGAGGTAATTCTACAGGAGCTGGAGGAACTGTAAGTTACTCTTTAGGTCAAGTCATTTACACTACTAATAACGGAGCAAATGTTTCGATAGCACAAGGAGTGCAACAACCCTACGAAATTTCAACTCCACTAGGAATAGAAATAAAAGACATTAACTTGGAATTCTTAGCCTATCCCAACCCAACTAATAATTCTCTTAAGCTTGACATTGGTAATTATAGTAATGAAAAGTTAACCTATAACTTATATGACATGAGAGGAAGGTTATTGAAAAGCGAACGAGTAACAAATAAAATCACAAAAATAGGGATGGAGTCTTTCCCTGCAAGTACATATCTATTGAAAATTCAAGATTCCAATGCATTAATAAAAACATTTAGAATAATTAAATCTTAAATTACTATGAAAAATATTTTCACAATTATAGTTGTAGTATTAATTACTGCAAGTTCTTTTGCTCAAGCACCAGAAAAAATGAGTTACCAAGCGGTAATAAGAAACTCGAGTAACAATCTTGTAACAAGCAGTGCTGTAGGAGTTCGAATTAGCATCCTTCAAGGGAATGTAACTGGGAGTTCTGTGTACACTGAATCTCATTCTACAACGACAAACATAAATGGATTAGTAAGCTTAGAAATAGGAACAGGAACAGTTGTTTCAGGAAATTTCTCGAGTATTAGTTGGACGAGCGGACCTTATTTTATCAAAACAGAAACAGACCCTACAGGAGGAACTAGTTACAGTATTTCAGGAACAAGCCAACTTATGAGTGTCCCATATGCTTTGTATGCTAAAACATCGGGCAGCTCTACACCAGGTCCACAGGGAGCTACTGGGGCTCAGGGTGCAACTGGTACTCAAGGTGCAACTGGACCACAAGGGAATACAGGTGCAACTGGACCACAGGGTGCAACTGGACCGCAAGGGAATACGGGTGCAACCGGACCACAAGGGAATACAGGTGTAAATGGCCCACAAGGGGCAACTGGACCTCAAGGTTCTACGGGTGCAATTGGACCTCAAGGAAATACAGGTGCAACTGGACCTATAGGAGCAACAGGCCCAATAGGGTTAACCGGAGCAGCAGGTTCAGCCGGACTTCAAGGAATACAAGGTCTCAAAGGAGATACAGGAGTAACTGGTTCAACTGGACCTCAAGGTTCTACGGGTGCAATTGGACCGCAAGGAAATACAGGTTCAACCGGACCTGCCGGAGCAGCTGGTCAAGGTGGCGTTACACAAGCTGCAGGTACGAATGTTATAATCACAGGAACTGGAACAACAGGAGATCCATATACAGTATCTACAAATTTTCCACCGCCAAATATGGGAGATGGAATTTTAGATACATGTTGTGAGATATGTGATGATGGCAATACAGTTAACGGAGACGGATGCGATGAGTTTGGTAGATTAGAAATACAGCCAAGTTTAGGTCAAGTATTGGTTGTTGGTAATGATGCTGGTGGAAACAGCATTGTAAACACAGGCCAAATTGGTATTGGTACTATAACACCAAACACTGAATCTTCCATGGAAATTAGCACTCCTCTTCCTGTTATTTTTCCTTCTATGACTCAAGCCGAAGTAAACGGAATTGTAACTCCAGTTGAGGGAATGGTGCAGTTTAATACCGACATGCGTAAACTGCAGGTATATGCCATGCTAACCGATAACGGTGAAGTCTTTAATGAAATTTATGCCGGTTCGGGATTGAGTAATGAGTTTTGTATTGATCAGGTTATTACATCTCCTATAGCCGGACAAATTATTGCCATAGAGCTGCTTTTAAAAGATGGTCCCGGGCAAACTGGCCCAAGCACCATTGATTTCTTTGGTGCGTCACCGGAGTCATTTATAATTCCTTCTTATTCAAGTTTTACTTGGTTTACTTTTAATTTAGCGAGTCCTATGCCTGTTTCCGCTGGAGTAACTACTGTTTTACAATTTTGTAGAGCCGATGAATGGACTTTTGCAACCAACAGTAATTATCCCAATGGAAGTTGTTTTAAGGCAATTTTTTCTTCACCAAGTTCTCAAGATGATTTAGTCTTTAGGGTATATATTCAGCCTCTTGCTGGTTCTTTCGGATGGCAGAACATGCACTAGTGACTAAATTTATAAATTGAAAGCCCTCGCAAGAGGGCTTTTTTTGTGTTCTATTTTTGGGAGTAATTGTAGTTGGTTATAACGTTTAAAATATGGTTAGTACGGATTAAAAGTAACGAAACTTTCGATAACGCACATAGTCAAAACTTTTTATTTTGTTATTATCTTTTTCGATATGAGGTTTTATATGGTTTACGTGAATTTCACTCATTTTCTCTAATTTTGCCTAACAATGGAATATAGTTAACTGTTAACTATATATCCACTGTGTATTTTGTTTGTTGTTTTCCAAATGTAATGAATCTAAAGGATTATTTATAGCAATTAACTAGTTGATTGCTAATTTATTATAAATCTCCGTGTTTTGAACTGGAGTGTCCTTGCAATACTTATGTAGTTCTTAGATTTACGCTATCTTCTAGTAGGTGTGTTGTAAAACTATGGCTTAACAGGGGAGGGTGTGTTTTTGAAAAAGAGGAAGGTCTAAATGGGAAAGCCGAAAAGAAATTTGAGGTAAATTAATGTTTCCTTTCGTATCTTTGTGGTATCAACACAGTAAACCCAAAAAAAGTGAAACAAATTAATAAATTAATTGCCGTATTATTTTTCTTAATGATTCAGGTTTCTGCCAATGCGCAGTGTGCCATGTGTAAAGCTACTGCCGAGAGTAATCCAGATGTGGGGGGTGGACTTAATGCAGGAATTGAATACATTATGATTTTTCCGTATATTTTGTTGGCATCCTTTGCTATCTTTATTTTTAGAGGAAAACTCATTACTTTTTGGAAAGACTTGACAGGGAAAGACAAGGGAGAAAAAGACGTGTATACAGCTAAAGATTGGTATTAAAAAGAGGATATAAAAAATGGAGGTAATTTGGTTAATCATAGGATTAGTAATTGGAGGAATCATAGCATTCCTTTTTTTTCTTGTTCGTAAAAATGAGTTGCCAAATGAAGTAAAAGCTAGGCTAGAGGAATTAGAAGTTTCTAACTCTCAACTTTCTTTGGATAACATGGAGCTTGATAAAAGCAAAGAGGTATTGCAAGAAAGACTGAATAATGCCGAGAAATATTTTTCTGAACAAAAAGAAAAAATAGACGAGCAGGAAATAATAAATAAGCATCAATCGCAAGAACTTACTGAGGCACAAACCAATTTGAAAAACATTCATGAAAAACTGGCTAGCCAAAAGCTAGAGATTGAAGACATGCAAAAGAAATTCTCGACAGAATTTGAGAACATTGCAAACAAAATTCTGGAAGAGAAATCGGTAAAATTTACGGCTCAAAACAAAGAAAACATTGATAGTGTATTGGCTCCATTGAGCGAAAAACTAAAGAGTTTTGAAACGAAAGTACAGGATACTTACGAGAAAGGATTGAAAGAAAGATCGGAACTGAAAGAGCAAGTGATTCAACTCAGTAACTTGAACCAAACTTTGAGTAAAGATGCACAAAACTTGACTCGTGCGCTTACCCACGATAACAAAACGCAAGGTAACTGGGGGGAATTGATTCTTGAAAAAATATTGAAAGAATCGGGATTAACAGAAGGAGAAGAATACAGCAAACAACACAGTACGAATAACGAAGAAGGGAAAAGAATTCAACCCGATTTCTTGATAAAATTACCAGACAACAAGCATATAATAATTGATTCTAAAGTGTCGTTAGTTGCTTATGAGCAGTTTGTAAATTCGGAAGATGAAGCAGAGAAAGAGGCATTTTTAAAAGCTCATATTTTATCGGTAAGAAGTCATATAAAACTACTGAGTGAGAAGAACTACCAAACTGGATTGACTATAAATTCGCCAGATTTTGTGTTGTTGTTTATGCCGATAGAGCCAGCTTTTAGCTTGGCTATGCAAAAAGACAAAGAGATATACCAATACGCTTGGTCTAGAAATATTGTGATTGTGAGTCCAACTACTTTGTTGGCAACCATAAGGACAATTGCTTCTATTTGGAAGCAAGAAAAGCAAAATAGAAATTCGATTGAAATTGCTAAGCAAGCCGGCTCTTTGATGGATAAATTTGTGGGGTTCTTGGATGACATGGAAAAAATTGAGAGAGGAATTTCTCAAGTAGATGGAGCTTATAAAAATGCCATTAATAAACTGAAAACAGGTTCTGGGAACTTGATACGAAGAGCAGAGAAATTGAAAAAATTAGGGGCAAAGGGACAGAAACAAATCCCAGAAAAATTCTTGGAGGATAATGAATAAACTGACTTCCATATCAATTTTTAGAGTTGCATTGGTTTTTACAATGCTAGTTATTTTTGTGGGTTGTAATACCAATAAAATTATTCCTCAAGAAACTAATTATCAGTACGACAATAAGATTAATGATTTAAACCCAAAGTATTTGGTGTATCACACCAATGATTCTTTGTCTTATTTGTACCTAGAGATTGCTACCAAAGAATTGTTGTATGTGAGAGAAAGTAGTAAAATGCCTTTTGAGTCTGAGGTAAAATTTAGCTATGAGATTTACGAAGATTACAAAGGGAAAGTATTGATAGATAGTGATTTTAAGGTTTTTTATGATTATAAAACAGAGGTAAGGAACAAAAGAATTTTGGCGAGAATTCCTCTGGCAATAAATTACGGAAGTAATGCAATTATAAAAATAATAGCTTATGATGTAAACAAAAAGATACAATCAGAATCTGTTCTTGAAATTAATAAATCGGATAATTATTCGGAACAATTTTTCTTATTGAAACAGAAACTGACAGGAAATGTATGTTTTAATTCTTACATTTCTTCTGTAGATAGTTTGACAGTAGAATCCGACTATAACAGGGATGAAGATTTCATGGTAGATTTTTTCAACACGAATTATCCTGCTTCTATTCCTCCATTTTCTAGAAACAGAGTAGTAGAGATTCCACAAAATAGAGATTCACTTTTTTTACTTTCGATAGAGAATAAACTGGGAGGCATAACTCTAGACAAGCAAGGAAGTTATTTTATTAGATCAATAGATTCAAGTAATTATTGCCTTACTTTGCAAAAGTTGGATTCAAATTTTAATTCGTTCTACAATTACATGGGAATGATAGGACCTTTGAAGTATATTTGCACTTCGGGTGAGTATACAGCTTTGTCTACCGCAGAAAATAAGCGTGAAGCAGTCGAGAGATTTTGGCTTAGAGTAGGAGGCTCCAAGGAAAGAGCAAGGGTAGTTATAGAAGAATATTACAGAAGAGTGGAGTTGGCAAATAAGTTTTTCACTTCTTACAAAGAAGGATGGAAAACAGACAGAGGAATGTTATCGATAGTAATGGGATTACCAAAAACGATTTACAAAACGAATAACGGAGAAACCTGGATTTATGGAACTCCAAACAACATGATGATGTCTCTTACTTTTAATTTTAATAAAGAGAATACAGATAAAAATAATAACGATTACCAATTGGTGAGGTATAGAACTTACCGTGATTATTGGTACAGAGCCTGCGAAAGTTGGAGGCAGGGTAGAATTTACAATTATAACTAAGGACAGTGAGAGATAACAAAAAAAACGAAGATGTAGTATTTGGATTGCACCCAGTAATGGAGGCCATAAAAAGTGGGAAAGAGATTAACAAAATCATGATTCAGAAAGGATTGCAAGGAAATCTTTTTCATGAATTGAGAGCAATGTTAAGGCATTCTTTGGTTAATATTCAATTAGTTCCTATCCAAAAATTGGATTCGATAACTAGAAAAAATCACCAAGGAGTAATAGCATTTATTTCTCCAGTGACTTACCACGACATAGAAAATTTAGTTCCTTTATTATACGAGCAAGGAAAAGAGCCAAAATTTGTGATTTTGGATGGTGTAACGGATGTAAGAAACTTTGGGTCTATTGCAAGAACTGCTGAATGCCTTGGTTTTAATGGAATGATTATTCCTGCAAAAGGAGGGGCTTCTGTTACCTCTGATGCAATAAAAACTTCTGCAGGAGCTTTACTCACTTTGCCAGTGTGTAAGGTAGATAGCTTAAAACAGACTTTGGATTTTTTGGCAAACTCAGGCGTTACAATTTATGCTTGTACAGAAAAAACAGAGGATTCTATTTATGATTTTGAGTACAAAGGACCTTTAGCAATCTTGATGGGAGACGAAGAAACAGGAATTTCAAATGACTTGATAAACCGTTCTCAATATGTAGGAAAAATTCCTATGTCTGGAGGTATTGCTTCTATGAATGTGTCGGTAGCTTCTGGTATTATGATGTATGAAGCTATGAGGAAAGGGTAGATTAATTAACAATGAATAATTGATAATGGATAATTTTTTATTTTAGATTTCTCTGTTTCAATTTCTTTTTTGGTGTGATGAACTCTTTCCAATTATTGAATTCCTTTTTGTAATATAATCCAACACCACTTGTTGTTTGCGATTGAGTTGCGTTTGTAATGTCATACTCGTTGGTACGAGAAAATACACGGACTCTAAAAGTTCCATCTTCGTTTAGTTTGTATTCTACGTTTACATCTCCAATTAATGCATTTTCATTTTGGTTGATTTCATTTCCTTGAGAAACTCCAAAATTTGAACTGATTACAAGTCTGTCGTTCAGTAATTCAGTAGAAAGTGCTACTGCAATTTCATCACTGGTAATATTATCTCCAGGGCGGTAGTTTAAGCCAATATCTATGTCGCTACTTAGTTTTGATAACCAATTGCTCAATTGATTGGATAATATTTCACTAGCCGTAGTAGAAACTGCTCCTGAGTTTCCTCTTCCGACATCATCACTGTTACTGGTGTTATTTGCTGAAGGTAAAAAACGATTAAGTAGGAGCAAAGAGAATATCTGTTTGTTCATCTCTTGCTTTGTCTCCATTAGGTTTGCAATTACAGCTCTTTCCGTTTCATTTGCTCTTGGTAATTCTATTGCAAAATCAATAGTTGGGGTCATTAAATTGTCGGTTAATCTCATGATGCAATTCACGTCTCTTCTTTTTTTGTATTGGCTTACATCTTCTGTCAGTTGAGGCATTATTTCATACAAAGAGGCTTTCAGTTTATAAATCGCATTAATATCAATTCCAGCATTATAAGGGTTTCCATACCAATTTATGGTACTTCCATTTGCAATCTCAAATTTCTTGTTTATTAAATTTTCAAATCGCTTGAGACCAAGAGTAAAAAGATAATCTCCCTCGTCTATGGTGTATTTTCCTGTTAGGTTGAATTGATCAAATTTATCTACCGTCATGGATAAGTTTCCATAACCAGTAGCTGTAATTATATCGCCATATACTTCATCAAATATCAATTGAAGTTTTGTCTCAGGTGTAACCTCTACATTTATATCTAGATTTATTCCTTCTAGATCTATTGTCTCTTCTTCGTTATAAGTAGAGTCTTTGTTTATAAATACTACGTAATCTTCTAGCTCTATTTCTGAAGAACCATAAAGAGGCAATGTAAAATCACTTCCTTTTTCTGTTTTAGCATTTACTGCAATGTTTATCTCGTCTTGGTATCCCTCAATGTTTATATCTCCTGTAGCATATATTTTCCCATAAAAATCAGTGTTTAAATTAACATTTGTATTTAAACTGATAAATTTATTCTCAATTTTTTTTGCTCCTTCAAATGTTCTAAGCTCTTTTTTATCTCCTTTTACAAAAACTATTTTTGGGATTTCTATGTATACGTTAAAATCAAAATCTTTAAAATTCTCGTGATAAATTGCACCATTGAAATAGGCTAAGTTGTTTTCCTGGTCTCTTATTTCTATAATATTATCCGTAAAAATGTCGTTATTTTCTATTATCATTAACCCAGAAAAGTCGTAATGAGTATTCAAATAATCTACGTTAAATCCAGTTCGCATTAACGAAACGCTTCCTTCTAGAAGTGGCGACTCTGGCTCTCCAGTTACTTTTACTTCTCCTTTTGCTTTTCCGTTAATTCTAGTAATGCCTTGGTCAATTACATAGGGATTTAGAAAAGCTAAATCTGTATTTGTAAGTATGCATTTAAAGTCTAATGAATTGCTGTGTTCAAAAGGAAAGTAATAACCAATGAAATCAAATGTATTGAGTTTGTCTCTCAATAACTCACCTTTAATATGCATTCCTTTTTTAGAGTTAATCCAATCGGTATTTAATGCAATATCACCTACTAATTCATCATTTACTTTAAGCACATCAATGTAAAAATCCGAAATAATTTCTATCTGTTCGTAAACATTATTAATACAAGCACTTCCGTTTATATTTCCATGATATTTGGTTGTGCTATTTCCTATGAAAGGATTAATGTTTTCTAGATTAAAATTGTCCAAATATACTTTCAGTACATCCTCAGGGTTGGAAGAAATATTTCCAACAACAGAAAATACTTCATTAAAATTATTGGAAATTTCAATTCCATTAAAATTGAATGAAGAGGAATCAACAATCAGAGTTGCATCTTCTTTTATTACCCAATCTCGGTCTTTAAAATGGAAGTAAGAAGGCAAAATAAGGAAATCGAAATAATCTTCAGAATACCAATACCCATCCCCTTGAATTTCCCCATAGCTTTCCCCATCTGGTGACCTCCATTTTATGCTTGGCATAATGTGGTCATCTTTTATCAAAGAGGTAATTTCCATATTATCAAGAGATAAATCACTGCCGATATGTGTATTTTCAATTTCAATTTTCAAATTTAAAATATCAGTAGGTTTTTTAAGACTTGCATTTATATGCAATAATCGATTAGATAAATATTGAATAGAATCAGATTCAATAGTTAGATTAAATATTTGATTCTCTGAAGAAAAATCTCCTGTTGCAATTGTATTACTTGCTACCTGGATAGCAGGAGTAAATAGTTTGTTTATTGGAGAATAATTTTTTAGAAGTAAATCAAATTCAAACAGTTGTTTTTCTAAAGAAACTGTGTCTATTGAGGTGTATAAAGCAGGAACAACTTTTTGCCCAATGATGTCTAATGTTTTTTGAAGTTCTGAAATTAAAAATTGCCCTTTAACGTTTACATCAGCAATGTCCGAAGCTAATTTAATTTCCTTGATACTGTCAAATTGTTGAGAGCTAATTTCAATTTTTTTGTTGGTATAAAGCTCCCCATTTTGTAAATATTCCAAATTAGAAATGATTGCATTTCCATTCGAATTATCAATGTTTGAGCCTTCTCCTTTTATCCATAATGCAGCAGATACAATGTGTTCTAGCGTATCATTTACAATTTTAAGTTTAGAGAGGTTTAGTTTTTTAATTTCTGATTTAAAATCATATTTTGGAATTTTACTTTCAAAATTGATTAACCCAATAAAATCTACAATTCCATTGTTATCTTTTAAAGAAGCTTTTCCTTCAAATGATTTTTCGATAAAGTCTCCGTCTACCTTTATGTTTTTGTAATTATAGCCTTTGTAGCTAAATTGAGGTAGCTCTCCTTTTGTACTTAATTCTATCCCTGTCTCAGAATTGTAAGAAAATTTAGAATCTAAGTTAGCATCCATCATCCCTAAATCTTCGTCAATAAACACACCCAGGTTTAGGTTCTTTACAATCACTTTTCCATCCAGTAAAGTTGTTTTATCTCTTTCCCAATATCTTGCTTCTGTTTCTATTTTTCCTTGAGAAGTTATGGCAATCAAATTCCCTTTGAAATCATTAAATTTCCCAACTAATAGTCCTGTTATATCCAACTCTCCCATTCCCTTTATTTCCTTGGGTAAAGATAGTTTTTTGTGTTCGGTAAAAGGAGGGATATCTAAATTTGCTAATTCTTTTTCGTTGGAGGTAAATTTGTCTATTTTTATTTTAAAAGTTGTTTTCTCAGTAAACGGTAATCCTTTCATGTCAAGGTTTCCTTTAAACAATGTGTTGTTGTCTAACTTTATTCTCAAATTTTTTGATTTGAAATCGGCAACTGTTCCTTCAAATTTCCCAGAAATTTCAGCAGTTCTGTCTATTCCTTCAAAGAAAGAAGTAAAATATCCGATGTCTTTGAAGTTCAGTTTAGATTCCCTGAAGTAAGTAGTCATTTTTACTTTTTCTTCAAAATCTTCTTCAAATTGGGAAGGGTCTTGAAAATCAAATCTAAAATAATCGGTCACCAAATTGGAGTTGGCTGTCACAATATGTAAGCTATCTATGAGCACAAAATTTGAATCCATTTCCAAATTCCCTGTTAAGTTTCTTAAGTCAAAATCACTTTTTTCTAAAGAGGATAAATGCTTAATTTTTAGTTTTGTGTTACTCCCTTTATTCTTAAAATCAGAAAAAGTAAGGTTGATGTTTTTTGCATCCAAATCGGTAAAGTCCATTCCGAAATAGATCGATTTTGCTCGGTAATCTTTGAATCTAAATCGGCTATTCGTTAACTCAATTGAATTGGCTGTGATTACAGGTTCCTTTCCATTGTCTTTCTTCTTGTTTTCAGCAGAAAAATAATCTAAAATAAACTGAAAACTAAACCCTCTTTTTCCAGCTCTTTTTATCAGTTGGATATCCGCATTGTTAAGAGTAACTTTCTTTATTTTTATTTCATTTTTACCCAAATCAATGTTTTTCATTAAAATGGATAAGCTTTTGGTTTTTATTATGGTGTCTTTTTCTAAATCTAGGGCATAAAAATCGACAAGATTTATAGAGTTTAGAGGAGTGATTTCTACTTTTCCAACATGAATAGTTGTGTTTAAATCTTTGGATAGTCTTTCGGTAGCATATTGTGCAATAGTTGTTTGCACTTTTTCAAAACGTAAACTAAGGGTGCTGGCCGTTACTAGAAATATTGCTATTTCTAGTATTGGGAGTAATCCAAAGAGTGCTATGTTTTTTATTTTTTTAATGTTATCCTTTCTTTTATTTAATCAAAAATTGAGCCTATCCGAAGTTAATAGAACTAAATTAACTAATTTTGATTCATTATCGGGTATAGAAAAAGATAGTTACTGAGAATCAATAGTTAATACTGCTTATAACATGCAACAAGAAAATACAGTGATATTAGGAATTGAATCATCTTGTGATGATACTTCAGCTTCTGTAATCAAAAATGGAAAAATATTATCGAATGTTATCGCTCAACAAGCTATTCATGAGCAATATGGAGGTGTAGTGCCAGAGTTAGCATCTAGAGCTCATCAGCAAAATATAATACCTGTGGTAGATGCAGCAATAAAGCAAGCTGGCATAACCAAGGAAGAATTATCTGGAATTGCATTCACAGCAGGACCAGGATTGATGGGAGCGTTACTTGTGGGAGTTTCGTTTGCAAAATCTTTGGCTTTAAGCCTTAATATTCCTTTGATGGAAGTAAACCACATGCAAGGTCATATTTTGGCTCATTTTATAGAAAAACCCGAAGAGAATAAGAAGAAACCTAGTTTTCCTTTTATTTGTTTAACTGTATCTGGTGGTCACACTCAATTGGTAAAAGTAAATGACTATTTCGACATGGAAATTGTAGGCAGTACTTTGGATGATGCTGCAGGAGAAGCGTTTGATAAAATGGCAAAAGTACTTCATTTTCCTTATCCTGGAGGCCCATTAATTGATAAACATGCCAAAGAAGGGGATGCAACTCGTTTTCAATTTACTCACCCAAGAACAAGAAACTACGACTATAGTTTTAGTGGACTGAAAACTCAATTTGTCAATTTTATAAGAAATTGCGAAGGAGATGATCCAAATTTTGTAGAGAAAAATAAAGCAGATATTTGTGCAAGTATCCAAGATACTATTATCAAAACTTTGTTTTCTAAATTGAAAAAAGTAGCAGATGATTTTGATATCAATCAAGTGGCAATTGCTGGTGGTGTTTCTGCAAATAGCCAATTGAGACGTGATCTAGGCATTTTAGGAAAAAAGAGAAGATGGCATGTTTTTATTCCTGATTTTCAATATTGTACCGATAATGCAGGAATGATTGCTATGGCAGGATATTTCAAGTTTTTGGAAAAAGATTTTGTAGGGCAGGAGGTGACAGCTAATGCTAGATTAAAGTTTTGATTAGGTTAAAATATTTGAATAAAAAAGAGCCTAAGCTTTTTAAAACTTTAGGCTCTTTTAATTTTAAACTGTTAGTTTTAATTAACTAAAAACATCTTTTACTCTATCAAAAAATCCTTTGTCTTTTTTGGAAGGATTAGGAGCGAAATTTTCAGATTCTTGTAAGGATTCTAAAGTTTTTTGCTCTTCTTTAGATAAGTTTTGTGGAGTCCATACATTCACATGTACAAGAATATCTCCTTTTCCATAGCCATTAAGTGAAGGGATTCCTTTTCCTTTCAATCTTAATGTTTTTCCACTTTGTGTTCCTGCTGTAATTTTAAATTTTACGTTACCTCCCACAACAGGAATTTCTGCTGTAGTTCCTAAAGTTGCATCAGCAAAATTTAGGTATAAATCAAAGTGTAAGTTTTGTCCTTCTCTTTTTAGAGATTCATGCTCTACTTCCGAAATTACAACTAATAAATCGCCTGCTACACCATTTCCTGGAGCGTCATTTCCTTTTCCACGAACGTTCAATTGCATTCCATCTTCCACACCAGCTGGAATTTCTATTGGGATTACAACTTCTTTCCTCATCATTCCGTTTTGGTCACTTCCAGCTGGTTTTTTACCAATTTGCTGTCCAGTTCCACTACAAGTAGGACAAGCTGCTGCAGTTTGCATTTGACCAAGGAAACTATTTACAATTCTAGTTACTTGTCCACTTCCTTTACAAGTTGAGCATGTTTTGTATTCTACACCCTCAGCTTGTACAAGCTTGTTTACTTTTATTTTCTTTTCAACTCCGTTTACAATTTCTTCTAGAGTTAAATTAAGTCTTACTCTTAGGTTGGTTCCTTTCACGGTTCTTCTTCCTTGGCTTCTTCCAAAACCACCACCTCCTCCGCCACCAAAAATATCACCAAATTGACTGAATATATCATCCATATTCATTCCTCCATGGCCACCGCCACCAAATCCTCCTTGTCCATCAATACCTGCATGTCCAAATTGGTCATACCTTTGTTTCTTTTCGGTATTGCTAAGCATTTCATAAGCTTCAGCAGCTTCTTTGAATTGCTCTTCGGCTTTTGGATCGTCCGGATTTTTATCGGGATGATATTTTATAGCAAGCTTACGGTAAGCTTTTTTAATTTCGCTTGCGTCTGCATTTTTGCTAATTCCTAATATTTCGTAATAATCTCTTTTCGCCATGTTGTTTTAACTTATTGTCCTATAACTACTTTCGGGAATCTAATTATTTTTTCACCTAAGTAATAACCTTCTTCTACCACATCCATAATCTTTCCCTTCATGTCTTCGCTTGATGCTGGAATGTTGGTGATTGCTTCATGAATATCAGCATTAAAAACCTCGCCTTGTGCTTCAATCCTTTTCAATCCTTTTGCTTCCAAAGAATTGTAAAGCTTATTGTATATCAATTCAAATCCTTGTTTAATTGATTCAGCATCATTTATTTCTGCATTAGAAGCCATGGCTCTTTGAAAATCATCTACTATTGGCAACATGTTTTTAATCACATCTTGGCTAGCCGATTTTATCAGGTCAATTTTTTCTTTAGCTGATCTTTTTCTGAAATTATCAAATTCAGAATATAACCTCAAGTATTTGTCAGTGGCAGTTGCCGCTTCGTCTTTAGCTATTTCTAGCTCCGATCTTTCTTCTACTACTTCTTCAACCACAACTTCTTCGTTTTGTTGAGTTTCGTCTAGAGTTTGTTCTTCGTTCAAGTTCTCTATAGTTTCGTTTTCACTGTTCAATTCTTCTGTATTTTCGTTTTCACTGTTCATTTTACCTCTTTTGTTTTTTCGGTTGAATACCTTCAATTTTTTTGCCATTCGCAAATCTAAGCCAATCTGACATAGATTAAATAAAAAACCTCATAAAATTGTCAGAGGTCTGCCAATTTTATGAGGTTTAAGTAATTTTTTGTTCTTCTCGTTTAGAAGCTTTCTACATATTTATCCAAAGTAGTATGTAATTTCATTCCTCTTAGATTTTTAGATACAATTTTTCCTTTAGGGTCTATTAAGAAACTTTGCGGTATAGATGATACTCCATACAATCTAGCAGCTCCAGAATTCCAACCTCTTAAATCACTCACGTGATATTTCCAAGTTAATTTATCTTTTTTAATGGCGTTTTTCCATTTTGCAGTATTATTATCCAGGGAAACACTAAATATTTCGAATCCTTTTCCTTTTTTGAAACTAGCATCTTTGTATTTGGCATAAGCTGACACGATATTTGGATTTTCTTTTCTACAAGGTCCACACCATGAAGCCCAAAAATCAATTAATACATATTTCCCTCGTAACGAAGATAATTTGTAGGTTTTTCCATTTGGGTTTTTGAATTTTATTTCAGGTGCTATGTCCCCAATTTCAGTTCCTACTTTTGGTTCTATTACTGGGATTTCTTCCGCCTTTGAAGTGGATATGAAATTGAATGAAATAAAACATATCGAAATTAGGGCTAAGCTTAATGCTGATTTTTTCATTTTAATTATTTTTCTTTCTTAAAACAACAATTATACCAAATTACAACCGGGTGATATCTGCTCCAATATTTTGAAGTCTAGTGTCAATATTTTGGTATCCTCTATCTATTTGTGAGATGTTACTAATTTGACTTTTTCCTTCGGCAGATAGTGCAGCAATCAGTAATGATACTCCAGCTCTAATATCTGGAGAACTCATTTTTATTCCTCTTAGTGGGTATTTTTTATCCAGTCCTATTACGGTTGCTCTGTGTGGGTCACATAAGATTATTTTTGCTCCCATGTCAATCAATTTATCGACAAAGAATAATCTACTTTCAAACATTTTTTGGTGTATCAGTACACTTCCTCTTGCTTGGGTTGCTACAACAAGAACAATACTCAATAAATCGGGTGTAAATCCTGGCCAAGGTGCGTCAGAAATTGTCATGATGGACCCATCAATGTACGATTCAATTTCATAATGATCTTGAGCTGGGATGAATAAATCATCTCCTTGTAATTCTATTTTTATTCCTAACTTTCTGAAAGTATCAGGTATGATTCCTAAGTTTTCATAAGAAACATCTTTTATAGTAATTTCTGATCCAGTCATTGCTGCAAGACCAATGAAAGAACCAATTTCAATCATGTCGGGTAGTATTCTGTGTTCGCATCCTCCCAATGATTTTACTCCTTCTATCGTAATCATGTTTGATCCTATTCCAGAGATTTTCCCTCCCATAGAATTTATCATTTTGCATAATTGTTGCAAATAAGGTTCGCAAGCTGCATTGTAAATTGTGGTTGTTCCTTCAGCCATACAGGCTGCCATTACTATGTTTGCAGTTCCTGTAACTGAAGCTTCATCCAAATGAAGAAATGCTCCGGTTAATTTGTCTGCTTTTACTTCGTAGAAAAATTCTTTAGAATCGTAACGGTAAGTTGCTCCTAGTTTTTCAAATCCAATAAAGTGAGTATCTAATCTTCTTCTTCCAATTTTATCTCCACCAGGTTTTGGCATGTATCCTTTTCCATACCTTGCCAATAGGGGTCCCAATATCATAATTGAACCTCTAAGGCTTGAGCCTTTTTGTTTAAATTCGTCAGAGATTAAATAATCTACGTCTACCTGATCTGCTTTAAATGAATATTTAGAGTCGCTTAGTTTTTCAACTGTAACTCCAATTGATGATAATAAATCAATCAATTTATTTACATCAATAATGTTGGGTAGGTTATCAATTATTACTTTTTCTGGAGTCAATAGCACGGCACATAAAATTTGTAGTGCTTCGTTTTTTGCTCCTTGTGGAATAATTTCTCCTTTTAATTTTTTACCTCCATTTATTTCAAAAATATTCATATTCAATGGTTTATTTTTTTGTGTATCTGTGTTTGTTATTGTTGTTATTTTTTCCTTTTTTATTGTTTGTTTTCAAAGGTTTAACCTTAGGTACAGATTTCATTAATTCATCTACTGAGATTAATACTAATCCTTCTTTTGGTACTAATCTTTCTTCTGATAATTCTTTCAAATGCTTAAAAACAACTTCGTCTTCTACAAAATCTTTGTTCCAAGTTAGGAATGATTTTTTCATCAAGTTGCAAATTGCTTCAGTCAACACTTCTTTTTCTTTTTCGTCTTCTAGGGCGATTGCTTCTTTAATAAACATGGAAACAGATTTTCCATAATAAGCATACTTTATTTTTCTTTTTCCTTCGGAATAGGTAAGCAAATCTGGCTTAGTTGCGACTTCACCTTCTATTGGTTTTGGGTAAGGAGAATCTACATCTAATTTGAAATTTGAAATAATAAACAAATGATCCCATAATTTATGAGTATAATCTGTGATGTCTCTCAAGTGAGGATTCAGCTGGCCCATTACCGATATAATTGCATTAGCAACTTTTTGTCTTTCTTCCTTGTCTGCGACAGATATAGCATATTCTATCATGTTTTTGATATTTCTGCCGTACTCTGGGATTTGCAATTCTTCCCTTGTTGTGTTGTAATTTAATCCTTCCAAAATATTGTATTTGTATGTGTGTGTCTAATCTAGGATTTCTAGTTTAGCAAATTTAAGTAATAATTGTTTCTGACCAACATTTGGAAAGAATACAGTAGCTTTTCTATTAGGATGAGTTCCTTCTATGTTTACTATTTTTCCTTTTCCAAATTTAGCATGTTTTACATTAACTCCTACTACCATGTCTTTATTATCCGATCCACCAGTAGAAGTAGAAGTAACTTTTTTCAAATTTTTGAGTCCAGCCTGTGGTTTGTTGAATTTCATTTCAAATCCAGTTTTCACTTCAGTCGCTTTTTGTCTTGGGACTGCAGCTTCTGGAATTTCAAGAAATTCAGGGCTAATTTCTTCAATGAATCGACTAGGCTCGCAAGAGGTAAGATTTCCCCATTTGTATCGGCTTGTTGCATAAGATAAAGTTGCCTTTTTCTCTGCCCTTGTTATCGCTACATAAAATAGCCTTCTTTCTTCTTCTAGATCATCTCTGGTAGTCAATGACATTTGTGAAGGGAATAAATTTTCTTCTAACCCTACAATATGAACGTAAGGAAATTCCAATCCTTTAGCAGAATGAATAGTCATCATTGCTACCTTGTCATTGTCTCCTTCTTTTTCGTTATCCGCATTGGTAAGCAAGGCTACATCTATTAAGAAATCACTTAAAGTTCCAGGACTTTCTTCGGTTTCATTTTTTACTGAAAACTCTTTTAATCCATTTAGTAATTCTTGAATGTTGTCGTATCTACTTACTCCTTCGGGCGATTTATCGGCATGTAAATCTCTTGTTATCCCTGTAGATGTGGCAATTTCTTTCCCCAATTCATATGCGTTTTCTGTATCTAATCGCACGGTAAAACTTTGTATCATAGTACAAAACTCCTGAATCTTTGTTATAGCACCCTTATTAATTTTGACATCAAATTCATGTAAGTTGCAAGCGATATCCCAAAGCGATTGGTTTTGTTCGTTTGCAATTACAATCAATGATTCTATCGAAGTTTTTCCAATTCCTCTTTTTGGGTAATTTATTACTCTTTTAAATGCTTCTTCGTCATTGTGATTAGCAATTAACCTGAAATAGGAAAGTAAATCTTTTATTTCTTTTCTTTGGTAAAACGAAAGACCTCCAAATATTCTATAAGGAATATTCAATCTTCTTAGTGATTCCTCAAAAGATCTAGACTGTGCATTTGTTCGGTACAAAATCGCAAAATCTTTATTGGATGCCGATTCGTTTTTTATGGTGTCATAAATAGAGTTTGCAACAGCAAAACCTTCTTCATTGTCAGATAATGTTCTTATTACCTTTAGTTTTTCTCCGCTTTCATTGTCTGTCCAAACTTTTTTCTTTATTTGGTCTTTGTTCTTTTTTATAACGCTATTTGCAGCCTGTACAATCATTTTTGTAGAACGGTAGTTTTGTTCTAGTTTATACAATTTGTAGTCAGGATAATCTTTTTTAAAGTTTAATATATTTTGAATATTTGCTCCTCTAAAAGCATAAATACTTTGAGCATCATCACCTACAACTACTAAGTTTTCATTGGCTGCCGCTAGTTTTTTTACAATTAAGTATTGAGAGTAGTTTGTATCTTGGTACTCATCTACTAATAGGTATTTAAATCTATGTTGATACTTATATAATACATCTAGATGATCTCTAAAAAGTACATTCGTCTTGAACAATAAATCATCAAAATCCATTGCTCCAGCTCTAAAACATCTAGAAGCATAAGCTTTGTAAAGTTCTCCAATTTTTGGTCTTCCAGAGCTTCTGTCGTCTCCCATTAATTCTGCATTTTGCAAATAATTTTGAGCAGAAATCAAGTTATTCTTGGCTGAAGAGATTCTGTTGTATACAATCCCAACTTTGTATAGTTTGTCATCCAGCCCAAACTCTTTTACAATAGATTTAATAAGATTCTTAGAATCTTGTGTGTCGTAAATTGTAAAGTTTTGTGGATACCCAATGTGGTGAGCTTCTGTCCTAAGAATTCTTGCAAATACAGAGTGGAAAGTTCCCATCCAAATATTTCTAGATTCGGTTCCGCCAATTACTTTGCCAATTCTTTCTTTCATTTCTTTTGCCGCCTTGTTGGTAAAAGTTAAAGAAAGAATGCTAAAAGGATCCACACCTTTTTCTATTAGGTGTGCAATTCTATATGTTAAAACACGAGTTTTTCCTGACCCTGCACCAGCAATAACCATGCATGGTCCTTCGGTATTAGTTACAGCTTCGTGTTGTTGTGGATTTAGTTCGTCTAAATAGCCCATTTTTATCCTCTTAAAATGTTCGGTAATTCTCAAAAATACAATTTAAATAGAATTACTATGCCAAATTATATTTTTATATGTTAACAATTTTTTTTGGAAAAGATTCTTTCCTTTAATGAGGGATAATAACGGCTCCTTTTGGATGAGATTTTTCAGCAAATTCAAACCCTTTCTTCCACCAATTCTCCATCTTTACTTTGTTAAAAATTAATGAGTTTTCGGTTAGTTGAGTAGGGGTGTAATACCTATTAATTTGAACTTTTTTGTTTTGAGCTTTTAGTTTAGAAATTTCTAATTTATTTTGATGATTTTGGTCCAATAAAAAATCTAATAATTTAAATGTTAAATCAAAAGCATTGGTAGATTGTATTTTGTTGGTTAATCTCTGAATAGGATCTAAAATTATCACGTCTATTTCTGTTGCACCTCTATCAATGGCAGCTTGCACAGGAACATTGTTTCCAAAACCCCCATCAGCATATTCCATGTGGTTTTTCACCATTAAGCTCATAAATGGAATAAAATTGGCCGAAGCCCATATCCAGTCGCAGTAATCTTCGTAGCTACAATCATTTATAGATTTATATTCTACTTCTTGTGTGGATAAATTTGAAACCGTAACAACTACATCTTGATTTGATTTTTTGACGAATTCAAAATCTTTTTCATTGAAAAAAGAAGTAATAGTTTTTCGTAAACTTTGTGTATCGCCAAAAGTTTTGTTTCCTCTTAAAAAAGACCTAAGTACATTAATGTGATGCATTCTAATGAACTCAACACCCCTTCTTTTTTTTAGTTTATAAGGACTCAGTGTAAAAATGTCGGAGTTAGAGATAGTTGTATAAACTTCATGAGCTTTGGTTAAGTTGTTTGATGCAAGTAAGGGGATAAGTAAACTTCCAGTAGATGAGCCTACGAAAAGATCGTACTTTCTCTTCTTTTGTTCAATTAAATATTGTGCAATTCCTCCAGCAAATGCTCCTTTGCTTCCTCCTCCTGATATTACTAAAGCCTTCATAATTGTAATGTACTTATTTCTAACTATAAAAGTTTCACTTTTCTTTATAAAATATTAAAAAAAACTTTTTCTGAGCATTTTATGCTAACGATTTGGATTTGTTTTAGACAAAAAAAGAAAGGAGATTTAAGTATTAGGTTTTATCTCATTGTATGGGGAGGGCTTTTATATTTGTGCTCAATAAACATTCACTTTCTTGATAGTTGTTGTCTAATTTCATACTTTAGATTTTTATTACAAGACATCCCCCTAAATTATATAGCAAACGATATGACATCAGAACAATCAATAGAATTAGAAAATAAATACGGAGCACATAATTACCATCCATTGCCAGTAGTTTTGGAAAGAGGTGAAAGAGTTTATGTTTGGGATGCTGAAGGGAAGAAGTATTTTGATTTTTTATCAGCTTATTCTGCTGTAAATCAAGGCCACTGTCATCCAAAGATTACTAAAGTCTTGATTGAGCAAGCTCAAAAATTGACACTTACTTCTAGGGCTTTTTATAATACATCTTTAGGGAATTATTCTAAATTCATGGCCGAGTATTTTGGATATGATAAAGTATTGCCAATGAATACAGGTGCAGAAGCTGTTGAGACGGCAATAAAATTAGCAAGAAAATGGGCTTATACACATAGATCAATTCCTGAAAATTCTGCAAAAATAATTGTGTGCGAACAAAATTTTCATGGAAGAACAACCACTATTGTTTCTTTTTCTAGTGATCCAGATTCTTACAAAGGATACGGGCCGTTTACTCCAGGATTTATAAAAGTACCTTACAATGACTTGGATGCTTTGAAGAAAGCTTTTAAAGAGAATTCAAATGTTATTGGATTTATGGTAGAGCCAATTCAGGGAGAAGCAGGAGTAGTAGTGCCAGATGAAAATTATTTGAGCGATTGCTTTACAGTTTGTAAAGACAACAATGCTTTGTTTATTGCAGATGAAGTTCAAACAGGAATAGCAAGAACAGGAAGGCTTTTAGCTACTTGTGGAAATTGTACTTGCGAAGGGTTTTGTGAAGATAAAAAACAAACAAGGGCTGATATTTTAGTTTTAGGGAAGGCACTTTCTGGAGGAGCACTTCCTGTCTCTGCAGTTTTAGCAGATGATGAAGTTATGTTATCAATAAAGCCAGGAGAGCACGGTTCTACTTATGGAGGAAATCCATTAGCATGTGAAGTGGCAATTGCTGCCTTGGAGATTGTTAGAGATGAAAAATTATCTGAAAGAGCTTATAAGCTAGGAGAAATTTTTAGAAATGAATTGAATAAATTCATTGAAACAAATGAATTAGTAAACCTAGTGAGAGGGAAAGGATTATTAAATGCAATTGTTATTAATGATACAGAAGATAGTAAAACAGCTTGGAATATTTGTATGAACCTTAAGAATAACGGATTATTAGCAAAACCAACTCACGGTAATATTATAAGATTTGCCCCACCTTTAGTTATTACAGAGGAAGAACTGATGGATTGTATCGAGATAATTAAGACAACAATTACTGAATATAAAATATAGGAAAAAAAAGTAAAAATAAGACACACATTTTTTTTATTAATCAAAAAAATGTTTAGTTTTGCATCCGTTCAATAACAAAAAAGCGAAAGTAGCTCAGTGATAGAGCATCACCTTGCCAAGGTGAGGGTCGCGGGTTTGAATCCCGTCTTTCGCTCGTAACATATTTAAAATGCCAAACCACAGGTTCTGCATGTCGGCAGAATTTATGTGAATCTAGTAGTGCAAACTACTAGATATGCTCGAGTGGTGGAATTGGTAGACACGCAAGACTTAAAATCTTGTGTCCCCTGGGACGTACGGGTTCAAGTCCCGTCTCGAGTAC